>SMWR01000073.1 GCA_004356735.1 Deltaproteobacteria bacterium | reverse complement strand
GCGGGCAAGCCGCTGACGCCCGCACGGATCGGAAGTGTGTTGGGATTCTTTTCGGTGGCGACGCTGGCAATCGCTCTGGGTACCGCCAGCGCGGCATTCTCGTCTGGAGTGACCGAGAGCTTCAATCCAGCGAATCCGATGTTCCAGCTCGATCCGTTCTCGTCGTTCATGATGGGTGTCATCGCGCTGGGCGCGCTGCTTTCGTGCATGCTGGCGATCACGTATCTCGAAGAACTCCGCATCAACCATGGCGAGTACTACGCACTGGTCCTGCTGTCGACATCGGGAATGATGATGATGGTGGCCGCCATCGACCTGTTGGCGGTTTTTCTTGGCCTCGAGCTGATGAGCATTCCCATCTACGTGCTCGCCGGGTTCGACCGCGGCCGGCTGCGCAGCAATGAATCGGCCATGAAGTACTTCCTGATCGGAGCCTTCGCGAGCGCCGTGATGTTGTATGGCATGGCCCTTCTCTATGGCGCCAGTGGCTCGACCTCGTTCGACGCCCTGCGCGCCGGCATCGATACGGGCACGCCGATGGCCACGATCGGCGTCGGCCTGGTCATGGTGGGTTTCGCCTTCAAGATCTCGTCGGTCCCCTTCCACCAGTGGACGCCCGACGTCTACGAAGGAGCGCCCTCGGCCGTGACGGCCTTCATGTCGGTGACGGTCAAGGCCACCGCGGTCGGTGCGCTGCTGCGCTTCGTCGGACTGGGCCTCGGCCCGCTGGACGAAGCCATGGTCGAAGTCCTCTGGCTGCTCGCTGTCCTGACGATCGTGGTGGGCAACCTGATGGCCGTCATCCAGGACAACGTAAAGCGGATGCTGGCCTATTCCAGCATCGGCCACTCGGGTTACATCATGGTCGGCTTGGTGGCGGGTACGCCCGACGGATACTCGGCCATCGTCTTCTACCTGGTTGCCTACACCTTCATGAACCTGGGTGCCTTCGGTGTGGTGGTGGCCCTGGCCCACCACGGTCAGGATTGCGAGCGCATCGAGTCGTTTGCCGGGCTCGCCCAGCGCCGCCCTACGCTCGCGGCCATGATGACGCTCTTCATGGTGGCCCTGGCGGGGATCCCGCCGACGGTGGGTTTCTTCGCCAAGTTCCAGATCTTCACGGCCGCCGTGAACGCCGGCCAGATCTCGCTGGCCGTGATCGGCGTTCTGATAAGCGTGGTCTCCGTCTACTACTACCTGCGAATTCCCGTGTTGATGTACATGCGGGACCCTGGCGAAGAGACGCCCCGCATGACGATCGACAGCTTCGAGGCCCTGGTTCTCGGAATCTGTGCACTGGCTGTCGTTGCGCTCGGCATCTGGCCCAACGATCTCGGCGCAATCCACATTTCCGACTGGGCCCAGGAGTCCGTCCGGGTGCTCTTTCCCTGAGCCAGCTTCCAAGCGGGGATGTTGTTCGGGGTTTGGAGTTTATGCGCAGCGGCGGAGCGTCTCCGAGCGGGAAAACACAAATCCCGAAGAACGTCCGAGGCCGTTGGTTACACCGCTTGGCTCTTGCGAAGAAGACGCACTTCTCCGCGCCGCATCGTGAGGCGCTCGTCGTCGAAGAATTCCATCAAGGGAACGGCAGTGCGCCGGCTGGTTCCAATCAGGTCCTTGTAGGTCTTCGTGTTCAGGGAGCCGTGAGCGTCGAAGTGGCGCACAATGCGTTTTCGCAGGCTGTCGATCGTCGGGCGATCGAACCACAGGTCGTCCCGTGCGCGAACCAGTCGACCCTCGCGTTCCAGGTGGGCGAGCAGATTCCGCAAGCGGTCCATCGAAACCCCGTGGCGCTCGGCCCGCTCCCGGAGGCCCAGCGGCTCGAGTCCGGCCGCGGCCGCCTCTTCGAGAACCCGCGAGATCAGCACTTGATCCTCGTCCGAGACCGTGGCGCGGTGATCGGGCCGTCTGACGCGATCGTCTTCGAGCACGGCTTCACGCCATGCGACGCTGCGATCGAGGGCGAGCTGTGCCAGGTCCGGGGGAACGTTCGACGGTAGGCTGCCCCGCAGCGCGCCGGCGGGCATTCCGGGCTGGAGGGGCTGGTTGCGGTGGTAGGCGTCGAGGGCGGCACCGAGCTGGGTCACGAGGGTTCCGAGAAACGCTGCGTCGATCCAAGTTCCCTGCGGTGTTGGCTCGGCGCGGCCTGCTTTGCGAAGCGACGCGAACGACGCGGCGAGGGTTTTGCGGTCGAGGCCGACGGATCGGGACAGTTCCTTCTCGGCCACGCCGGATAGCCCGCCGCGTCGGATCCGCAAGGCCAGAGATTCGGTCGGCTCACGTCGCGCCAGGATTTCCAGATCTTCCAGCAGTGACGGATCGCTGCGACGGCGTCGGGGCGGCGACGTGTCGAGCACGATTCCACCCCCCAGCGAGCGGCCACCGGACTCGATCCGGGCAAAGCCTCGGAGAATGAATCGGTCGCCGGGAACGAGTGCGACCGGGTCGCCGTCGATGTGGATCCGCGCGAAGCCGCTTGAACCGGGAACGAGGCCCCGGCTCCCGATGGCACCGACGCGCGCGCGCCGTTCCGACGTTCCCGACAGGAACTCGACCGCGATGGCCTGCTCGGCGGCTGGCGCCGCTTCGAGCCAGTCGAGGGCCACGTCGAGCACGGTCGTGGCGGCGAATGAGTCGGGATGGGTGACGACCTCGCCGCGCGACAAATCGGCGACGTCGATTCCCTGCAGGTTGATGGCGCAGCGGGCGCCCGGATCGACCCGGTCGACGGGTTCGCCGTGTCGTTGGAGGCCGCGGATGCGAGCCTGACGGCCGGAGGGCTGGATCTCGACCGCGTCATCGACCCGCAGCACGTCGCCCACCAGGGTGCCCGTCACGATGCTCCCGAAGCCCTTCATGGCGAAGCAGCGGTCGATGGGCAGCCGTGCGGGGCCACTGCGCGGCGTCCGCGGCCGGGTGTTCTCGACAGCGCTGACGAGTTCCTTGCGAAGCTCTTCGAGCCCCTCGCCCGTCACCGATGAGACCCGCACGATCGGTGCGCCGGCGAGCCCAGTCCGCGAGAGATGATCTTCGACATCCGCCTCGGCCAGGTCCGCCAGATCCCCCGGTGTCAAGTCGATCTTGGTGAGTGCAACGACGGCGCGCGTCACGCCCAGCAGCTCGCAGATCGCCAGATGTTCTCGCGTCTGGGGCATCACGCCCTCGTCCGCAGCCACCACCAGCAACACGAGGTCGATTCCGGCGGCGCCCGCCACCATGGTTCGGACGAGTCCTTCGTGACCGGGCACGTCGACGACGTCAAGACGCAGACCGCCGGGCAGATCGAGCGGAGCGAAGCCCAGCTCGATGCTGATGCCGCGTTTCTGCTCTTCGGGCAGCCGGTCGGTTTCGACGCCGGTGAGTGCCCGGATCAGCGCCGTCTTGCCGTGATCGATGTGTCCGGCCGTTCCGACGACCCGCTGGGAGTCAGCGCGGTCCAATGCGATCGAATCCCGTGTTGGGCTGCAGGGCTTTCGGGATGGTCACCGACCCGTCGGCCTGCTGATGATTCTCCAGCAGCGCCACCGGGGTCCGGCTGAGGGCGACGGCCGTCCCGTTCAGCGTGTGCACGAGTTCGTTCTTTTTGGTGACGGCTCGACGGAAGCGTGCCTTCAAGCGGCGTGCCTGGAAGTCGGTGCAGTTCGAGGCGCTCGTCACCTCTCCGAAGTCGCCGGCCTCGCCTCGGCCAGGCATCCAGGCCTCGATGTCGTACTTGCGGTATGCGGGGGCGCCCAAGTCGCCCGATGCCACGTCGATGACGCGATACGGAATCTCCAGGGCCTGAAGAATCCGCTCCTCGATCTTCAGGATCTGTTCGTGCATTGCCTCGGAGTCTTCCGGCCTGCAGAGCACGAACATCTCCACCTTCGTGAACTGGTGCACCCGGTACAGGCCCTTGCTCTCGCGCCCGTGGGCTCCGGCCTCGGTGCGGAAACAGTGGGAAATACCGACCAGCTTGAGCGGCAGATCGGTCTCCTGCAGCAGGGCATCGGCGTATAGACCACCCAGGGTGATCTCGGCGGTGCCCACCAGGTCGAGATCCGTACCCTCGACGGAGTAGATCTGGGTTTCTTCTCCGCGTGGGCTGAAGGCCATGGCATCCACGATCGTACGGCGCGCCAGGTCGGGCGTGGTGTGCGGCACGAAGCCTGCCTCGATCGCAATGTTCAGGGCGAACCGCTGGAGCGCCAGGTCGAGCAGAACCATCTCGTTCTTCAGGAAGTAGAACTTCTGGCCGGTCACCCGGGCGCCGCCTTCGAAATCGACCAGGTCGAGCCTGTCGCAGATCACCAGGTGATCGACAGGGTCGAAGTCGAAATCCCGGGGAGATCCGACCCGGCGGATTTCTCGGAAGTCTTCCTCGCCACCGATGGGAACGTCCGGGTGGATGAAGTTCGGGATCTCGGCCAGTCGGGCCTGAAGCGTGGTCTCGGCCTCGTCGAGCTGGGCTTCCACGGCCCCGACTTCATCCTTGATGCGCCGGCCCTCGCTGACGTGGGCTTCGCGCTCTTTGTCCGCAAGCTTCATCTTGCCGGCGGACTGGTGTTCCTTCCGGGTCCGGTTCAGCTGCTGGAGTTCGGTCTGGAGTGCGGCGACCTGCTCTCGTGCAGCGATCGCCCCGTCGACGTCGGCGGTCACACGGCGGCGCCGGCAGCTCTCGACGATTTCATCGCGTCGTTCGGCGAGAATTCGTGCGTCCAGCATGGCGGGGACAGGGAAGCACAGCTCCGAGAGCCGAGCCAGAGATCAGCTCGACCCTCGAGAATGCGCGGGGTCAGCCGACACACGGCCGGCTCGTCCCGGACGGACAGGTGCGCTCGTCGGCACCCGATTCGCTGGTGCCTGCCTGGCGTTCACGATCACGGTGCCCAGCGGGAAGGTTCCGGCTGCGAGCTTCTGTCCCGATCCGCAGACAACGAAACGAAGCAGCACCCCGATGCCACCGGCGAACCCGATCAGAAAGAACTTCATCCCACCCTCCCAAGGCTTTTCGATGCGCGAACGTAGCATCTCGCTGGCGGCGGCTGGGCTCCAGACGGTGGACGGGCAAGCGCCAGGGGACGCTTCTGAACGGGCGCTCCTCAGACCGCGAGTCCGGCGCGCGGCCGCCCGGCAGCTGGATGTGGTACCTCTGCTGGGCCATGGACCCCCGTTACATCAGCCCCGTCAATCGCCAGGTGCGACCGGCCGCTGCCGGCGAGTTTTCTCCGCTTTGTATCGGATCGCTCCAGGTCGATCCGCCCGTGGTACTGGCGCCCATGGTCGGGATCACCAATCCGCCCTTCCGCACTCTCTGCCGCGGTTTTGGTGCGGGTCTCTACGTGAGCGAGATGATTACGGCCCGGGCTCTGGTCGAGCGCCACACCAAGACGCTCCAGATGGCCAGCTTCGACCCGAGCGAGCAGCCGCGCAGCCTCCAGCTGTATTGTGTCGACGCTGTGTACACGGCCGAGGCCGTGCGCTGGCTCGTCGGCGAAGACCTGGTCGATCACATCGACATGAACTTTGGCTGCCCGGTCCGCAAGGTGACACGACGCGGGGGCGGTGCGGCGATTTCGCTAAAGCCGCGATTGCTCGAAAAGATCATCCGTGCCGCCGTCGGCGCGGCCGGCGATGTCCCGGTCACCATCAAGTTCCGCATCGGCATCGACGACGACCACCTGACCTTTCTCGACGCGGGCCGCATCGGGGAGGCAGAGGGCTGCGCGGCGGTTGCCATGCACGCCCGCACCGCTGCCCAGCTCTATGACGGGGAGGCCGACTGGCACCGGATCGGAGAGCTGAAGCAGGCGGTGACGACGATTCCCGTGCTTGGGAACGGCGACATCTGGGAGGCCTGGGACGCCTTGCGAATGATGCGTACGACGGGCTGCGACGGCGTCGTGGTAGGACGCGGGTGTCTCGGACGGCCGTGGTTGTTCCGCGATCTGGCCGACGTCTTCGCGGGCCGAGATCCGGCCGACCCGCCCCGGTTCGGTGAAGTGGCCAGAGTCATGCTCGACCACGCCCGCGGGCTGACCGCCTGGATGGGCGAGACCTTGGGCGTCCGCAACTTCCGAAAGCACGCGACCTGGTACACGAAGGGTTTTCCCGGGAGTGCGCGGCTTCGCGACCGACTGATCCGAATCGAAACGCTGACAGACCTGGAAAAAATCCTGGCGGAAGCCGACCCCGACGTAGCGTTTCCGGAGTCGGCGATGCGCGTGCCGCGCGGCAAGAGCGGGGGACGTCAGAAGGTCGCGCTGCCGGTGGGCTATCTCGACGATCTCGACGACGACACGCCGCCGTCGGAAGAGCTGGAACAGACCGCCGCCGTCTCCGGCGGTTGAGGCAACGGGGAACCGTGGGACTCCAGGGATATCAGCGCAAGTTTCTTCGCGGGCTGGCGCATGAGCTGCGACCCGTCATCCAGATCGGCGAGTCCGGCGTCAGTGCCGGCGTGGTGCGAGCTCTCGACACCGCACTCGGCGACCACGAGCTGGTAAAGGTCCGGCTGCGTGAGCCCAAAGACAAGAAGGCCAGGGCCCAGCAGCTCGCGGATGTCAGTCGTGCCGAGCTCTGCGGGCTCGTCGGGCACACGGTGATCCTCTACCGACGCCGCCCGAAATCGCCCAAGATCAAGCTGCCGGTTCGTTGAAGTGCCAACCACTCGGAGTTTACGACCTCGACCCTGGGTGCAGGGCGCCTGGCGTTGAAGCGCCCACCATCTGGAGCCTCTCTAGCTCCTTTGGGCTCGACGGAAACTGCTAGGGTGTTTCCTTCGCGAGGTGCTGGCCCCGCTGTCATGGATCGGGAATCGGAGGTGCCGGGTGATCAAGAAGATTGCGATCGGTCTGCTGTTGCTGCTCGTGTCCGCCGTCGTGTTTCTGCACGCTGTCGGACGCGGGCTATTCGGAACGCATGAAGGTCCCGGTGAGGTCACGCGCAGCGAACGCCCGCGGGAGGCTGTTTCGGCCGGCAGCTCCGATCTGGCCCTCGCGGCCGATACGATCGGCGTGTCCCGGCCCAAGCAGATCCTCTTCGGCGATCTGCACGTCCACACGACCTTTTCCTTCGACGCGTTCTTGCTGAGCCTGCCGCTCCAGGCTGGCGAGGGCGCCCATCCGCCGGCCGACGCTTGCGACTTCGCCCGCTACTGCTCGGCCCTCGACTTCT
>SMWR01000072.1 GCA_004356735.1 Deltaproteobacteria bacterium | reverse complement strand
GCGCGGCACGAGATCGACGAAGGCGATCCGGATCGTGCGTTGGCCTATGTCGACCAGGCCGAGGCCCTGCTCGATGCACAAGGGGCGCTCACCCCGGGGGTCGAGGCCCATCTGAGCGGACTGCGCGGTGCAGCACTGATGGCCCAGGGCGGAAGTGGTGCGCTGCATCTCGATCGCGCACGGCGGCTGGATCCCCACAGCTGGGGAGACGGGCATCTCGATGCCGCCGAGCTGCGTTGAATTCGCAACCCCGGTTCCCGCAAGCGCCGATAGCCCCTGCGGGAACGCTGTGATAGGTTGCCCGATCCCATGACGCCGAAGCTCCGCATCGGTCTCGGCGCCTTTCTCGCCAGTCTCATTCTCGATCAGGTCAGCAAGTTCCTGATCAGCTCGCAGCTTCACTACGGCGCCAAGAGAGAGGTGATCGAGGGGTTTTTCTACCTCACACACGTGCGCAATCCGGGTGCGGCCTTCGGTCTGTTCGCGACAGCACCCGAGGCGTTCCGGCTATCGTTCTTCATCGGCGTGGCCCTGGTGGCCATCGGCATCCTCCTCTCCTTTTTCGTGAAGCTCGCCCCCGGGGATCGTCTGTCAGCGCTCGCACTCGGTTTCATCCTCGGGGGAGCGATCGGGAATCTCATCGATCGCGTCGTGCACGGTGAGGTCGTCGACTTTCTTCACTTCCGACTGTGGCAGAATTACGCTTGGCCCGACTTCAACTTCGCCGACAGCTTCATCGTCATCGGTGTCGGCTTGTTGGTTCTCGAGCTGCTCGCAACGGAAGGCGAGGAGCGTGCTCCCAAAGAGAAGCAAGTTCCCTGAATTCCCCGGGTTGGGTGTCCGTCAGCGTGACGTAGAATGAAGCTTCTCCGACGAGAAACCGCGGAGAATCGAGATTGTCCGGAGGGTGCGACCGCGCTTCCCTCGCCGGACGAGATTTTTTTCGTCGAGTCTCCCCGTTGGGACGAAAGCGAAAATTCGTTGCTGGTCGCTGCTGTGCGACCACTTCCGGCAAGCACATTCCGGTGACGGGAGCGTGCGCGTCTCGATGTTGTCGTGAAGTTTTCTTGACAGGGGCCAGCGCCCCTGCGATATAGGCCGCGGTCCTTTTCTTCGACGAGAGCTGTCGACTTCACCGGTCCCATTGGAAGCTTGGACACGCCTTTGAGCACACGAAGTGCGTCGCATCCGGGTAAGTCATCTAATCCGGGTAAGTCATCTAGGATGGGTTCCCGACGAGCCGCCGCGGTCTTCAGCCGATCGCGCTACCGTTGCGGCCGGCCGACCCATGGCCTTCAGATCAAACTCTTGCTGCCAGGAACATCCGGGCCGGATGGCTCCCCCCGCCATTCGTGCTCGCCTGCAGTCCAATCACTGAGGGGTTGGAGACCCAGCCGATGAGAAAGCCCAAGGGCGAGTACGCCATCCAGACCGTGATCAACGCGATGCGGTTGCTTGAGGCCTTCAGCGACGAGGAAGAGCTCGGCGTCACCGAACTCTCTCGTAGGCTCGTGCTCCACAAGAACAACGTGTTCCGCCTGCTCGCCACGTTGGAGCAGCAGGGATATATCGAGCAGAGTAGTGACAACGAGCGCTACCGGCTGGGTGTGAAGGCGCTCGAGCTCGGGCGGTCTTTCATGCGCAGCCGCTCGCTGCTGGGCCGTGCCCGCCCCGTTCTCGATGGGCTCGCGGCGAAGTCCGGTGAGACGGCTCATCTGGCGGTGCTGCGCGGCCATGAAGTCGTGCATCTCGACGGCTCCCAGTCCGAGCAGCTGATCACGACCGGTCTGCGCGTCGGTCGGCGCATGCCCGTGCACTGCACGGCGCTCGGCAAGGTACTGCTAGGCTGTGCAGCCGAAGAAGTTCGCGAGGCGTATGACCGAGAGGTGGTTGCCACCCGCCCCATGGAAAAGCGTACCGCCACGACGATCGACGATCGCGACAAGTTCTTCGAGCACCTGCGTACGGTCGCGGTCCGAGGCTTTGCCCACGACCTCGAAGAATGCGAAGACGGGCTCTGCTGTGTCGCGGCTCCGGTCTTCGATGGCGAGGGTGGCGTGGTTGCCGCACTGTCGATCTCGGCCCCCGCGTTCCGGCTCAGCGCGGACGACCTCCTCCAGGAAACCTCACCGCTCGTGGTCGATGCCGCCGGACGCCTGTCCCGCGGCCTCGGCTACGCCAGCTGATCGAGGGACGTTGTCCGGGGTTGGGTGTTCCTCGGCGCTGAGACGGCGATTGGGCAGTTCAGGAGCACCCACTCCCAGCCAACGTCCTGGCCTTTTCTCGAACTCCCGAAGCAATCGCGGCTCGGCAGAGGGGTGAACGTTCACCCGATCCCCGCTCGCGGCTCCCCGCTTGATCCCGTGGTAGGCCTGTGCTTGGGTTCCACAACTCGTCGATGTTTCGACGAAAAATGAATCGGAGTTAGCTATGGAGTTCGGACTGACCGACGAGCAGCTCGCACTGCAAGAAGCGGCGCGCCGCTTCGCACAGGAAGAAATCGCACCGGTCGCCGCCAGCTACGACCAGAGTGGTGAGTTTCCCCGAGAGATCATCCAGAAAGCCTGGAAGCTGGGCTTCTCGAGCACGACGATTCCCGAAGAGTACGGCGGGGGAGGCCTGTCCTCCATGGACAGCTGCATTGTCACCGAAGAGATTGCCTGGGGTTGCGCGGGCTTCGGCACATCGATCATGGCCAACGATCTCGGGCTGACGCCGATCATCGTCGCGGGCAACGAGGCCCAGAAGAAGGAGTGGCTGTCGGCGTGCGCGTCCGAGTTCACCCTGATCGCCTTCTGCCTCTCGGAAGCCAACGCGGGATCCGACGTGGCCGGCATGCAACTCAGGGCTGAGAAGGTTGGCGACGACTATCTGCTCAACGGCAGCAAGGCGTGGATCACCAACGGTGGCGAAGCCGACCTCTACACGGTGTTCGCCCGCCTCGATTCCTCGACCCGCCACGAGGGGATCTGCGCCTTCATCGTCCCGGCCGATGCGGCTGGCATCTCCCACGGGAAGAAGGAAGACAAGATGGGTCAACGGGCCAGTGACACGCGTGTCATCCATTTCGACGGCGTTCGCGTACCCGCGACCCAACGACTCGGTGCAGAGGGCGAAGGGTTCAAGGTGGCGATGCGCAGCCTCGATCGGACGCGGCCCCCGATCGCGGCCCTTGCCACCGGGATCGCCCGGCGCGCCATGGAGGAATCGGTCGCCTACGCTCGCGAACGCAAGGCCTTCGGGCAGCCCATCGCCGCATTCCAGGCGGTTCAGTTCATGCTGGCCGACATGGCCAAGGAGATCGAAGCGGCACGGCTGCTCACGATGCAGAGCGCGTGGATGGTCGACCGGGGCCTGCGTGCCTCCAAGAATTCGTCGATCGCCAAGTGTTTTGCCACGGACATGGCCATGCGGGTGACGACCGATGCCGTCCAGGTCTTTGGGGGCAACGGCTACACCAAGGAGTATCCGGTCGAGAAGCTGATGCGGGATGCGAAGCTGATGCAGATCTACGAGGGCACCAATCAGATCCAACGACTCGTGATCGCTCGCGAGCTTCTGCGGGGGTGATGGCCGATCGCGCCAGCCTGTGGCGGGCGCGGGCGACTTGGGTCAAACCGTTGGAATCAAAGGTTTTGCAACGCGGCGAGGGGTGGCGCGATCTGATAGACTTCCCCGCTCGCCAACGCCGCCCTGACAATCGCGGCCCCGACGTGAAGAGGACCGACCGTGATCACCAGAGAGCAGGCCCTCGCCTACCACCGTGAGGGCCGACCGGGGAAGCTCAAGGTCGTGCCGACCAAGCCCACGGAGACCCAGGAGGATCTCGCGCTGGCGTATACCCCCGGCGTGGCGGAGCCCTGCCGCGAGATCGCCAAGGATCCGTCGCGTGCCTACGATTACACCATCAAGGGCAATCTGGTGTGCGTGGTCAGCAACGGCAGTGCCGTGCTCGGCCTCGGCAACATCGGCGCCTTGGCCGGCAAGCCGGTGATGGAAGGCAAGGCCGTTCTGTTCAAGCGCTTCGCAGACGTCGATGTCTTTGACATCGAGCTCGACAGTCAGGACGTGGATGAGATCGTCCGCACCATCGAGTGCATCGCGCCGACGTTCGGCGGGATCAACCTGGAAGACATCCGCTCCCCTGAGTGCTTCGAGATCGAGGAACGCCTGATCGAGAGCCTCGACATCCCGGTCTTTCACGACGATCAACACGGCACCGCCATCATCTCCGGCGCCGCCCTGCTGAACGCCCTGGAGATCACGGGCAAGCAGCTCGAAGAGATCCGGATCGTCTTCTCGGGCGCCGGCGCCGCCGGCATCGGCTGTGCCCGCTTCTACCGCGGCCTGGGCGTCCCGGTCGAGAACATGATCCTGTGCGATAGCCACGGCGTGATCTACGAAGGACGCACTGCGGCCATCAACAAGTACAAGGCCGAGTTCCAGCACAAGACTTCAGCTCGCACCCTGGCCGAAGCGATCAAGAACGCTGATGTGTTCTGCGGCCTCTCCCAGGCCGGTCTGGTGACCGCCGACATGGTTCGCAGCATGGCGCCGAAACCCATCATCTTCGCCATGGCGAACCCGGACCCCGAGATCACGCCCGACCAGGTCCGCCAAGTCCGCGACGACGCCATCGTCGCCACCGGGCGCTCGGACTACCCGAACCAGGTGAACAACGTGCTGGGCTTCCCGTTCATCTTCCGCGGCGCGCTCGATGTCCAGGCTAGCAGGATCAACGAGCCCATGAAGGTTGCGTGTGCGCGGGCGCTCGCCGAGCTGGCCAAGCGGGGCAAGGTCGTTCCCCAGATCGTGCGCGATGCCTACGGCAACGAGAACTTCGAGCTTGGCCCCAACTACCTGATTCCGAAGCCGTTTGATCCCAGGCTCCTGACTTACGTGGTTCCCGCAGTCGCCCAGGCTGCGATGGACTCGGGTGTCGCTCGCCGGAAGATCGACATTGTCGAATACGGCCACCAGCTGAGCAAGACGAGTGCCATCCTCTCCAACATGTAGAACCTCGAAACGCGAGGAACATCCCCCCATGTCCATCGATGAGAGGCTCAAGAAGCTCGAAGAGATGAACGCGAAGGCGCTGCTCGGCGGCGGCGAGGCGCGCATCGAGCGCCAGCATGCGGCGGGGAAGCTTACGGCTCGCGAGCGTGTCGAGCTGTTGTTCGACCCCGGCAGCTTCGTCGAGATCGATAAGTTCGTCGTCCACCGTTGCACCGATTTCGAGATGGACGAACAGAAGATCCTGGGCGATGGTGTCATTACCGGCTACGGCAAGGTCGAGGGCCGACAGGTCTTCGCCTTCGCCCAGGATTTCACCGTCTTTGGCGGCAGCCTGTCGGGAGCCTTCGCCGAAAAGATCTGCAAGGTGATGGACCTGGCGGCCAAGGCGGGTGGCCCGGTCATCGGGCTCAACGATGGCGCCGGGGCTCGCATCCAGGAGGGCGTGGCATCGCTCGGTGGCTATGGCGATGTGTTCCTGCGCAACGTGTTGCAGTCCGGTGTGATCCCCCAGATTTCGCTCATCATGGGACCGTGCGCGGGGGGCGCCGTCTACAGCCCGGCCATGACCGACTTCATCCTGATGGTGAAGAACACCAGCCACATGATGATCACGGGGCCCGACGTCATCAAGACGGTGACCCACGAGGAGGTGACGGCTGAGGAGCTCGGCGGTGCCCTCACCCACGCGACGAAGAGCTCGGTGGCCGACTTCGCCGCGGACAGCGAAGAAGAATGCATCCAGCTCACGCGGCGGCTGCTTTCATTCATCCCCCAGAACAACATGGAGGATCCGCCTTTCGTCGAGACCGACGATCCGGCGGACCGACAGGATCCGGCGCTGCGGACCTTGGTGCCCGACAACCCGAACAAGCCCTACGACATCAAGGAGCTGCTTCGGCTCGTCGTCGACGACAGCAACTTTTTCGAGGTCGCCCCACTTCATGCCAAGAACCTGGTAATCGGTTTCGCGCGCTTCGGAGGCCGCTCGGTCGGCATCGTGGCGAATCAGCCCGCACATCGGGCCGGCGTGCTCGACATCAAGTGCTCCACGAAAGGAGCGCGCTTCGTGCGCTTCTGCGATGCCTTCAACATCCCAATCATTACCTTCGTCGACGTACCCGGCTTCCTGCCCGGTGTCGACCAGGAGCACGGCGGAATCATCAAGCACGGCGCGAAGCTGCTGTATGCCTTCTGCGAGTCCACGGTGCCGCGCATCACGATCATCACGCGCAAGGCCTACGGCGGCGCCTACGTGGTCATGAGCAGCAAGCACACCCGGGCCGACATCAACCTGGCCTACCCGACGGCAGAGCTGGCCGTGATGGGACCCGACGGTGCCGTGAAGATCGTGTTCCGGAACGAACTGAAGAATGCCAAAGATCCGGATTCTCGACACAAGGAACTCGCAGAGGACTACCGCGAGAACTTTGCGAACCCGTACAAGGCGGCCGAGCTGGGCTACATCGATGAGGTGATTCGGCCCGAGGAGACACGCCTCAAGGTGATCCAGGCTCTCGACATGCTCGGCAAGAAGCGTGATGCCAACCCTCCCAAGAAACATGGCAACATTCCGCTCTGATGTTCCAGAAAATTCTCATCGCCAACCGCGGAGAGATCGCTGTCCGGGTGATCCGGGCCTGTCGCGAGATGGGCATCGAGACCGTCGCGATCTATTCAGATGTCGACCGGGACGCCCTGCACGTCCGCTTCGCCAACGAAGCCTATTACGTCGGCCCGCCGCCGGCGCGAGACAGCTACCTGCTGATGGATCGCGTGGTCGATCTGGCCAAGCAGTCCGGCGCTGAGGCCATCCACCCGGGCTACGGCTTCCTGGCCGAGAACGGCGACTTCGCCGATCTGTGCGAGAAGGAAGGCATCGGCTTTATCGGTCCCACTGGAGACGTGATGCGCTCCATGGGCGACAAGGTGATGGCCCGCCAGACCATGGAGAAGGCGGGTGTGCCGATCGTGCCCGGCACGACCCAGGTGCTCTCGGATTCCGAGGCCATCGCTTTTTCCAAGGAGATCGGTCTGCCGGTGATGGTAAAGGCCAGTGCCGGCGGTGGCGGCAAGGGCATGCGCCTGGTGCGCGAAGAAGGCGACCTGGAGCAGTCGATCGCCCGGGCCCGCAGTGAGGCCAGGTCCTCGTTCGGCAACGACTCGATCTACGTCGAGAAGTTCATCGACCAGCCGCGCCACATCGAGATCCAGATCCTGGCCGACTCCCACGGCAACACGATCCACCTGTTCGAGCGCGAGTGCTCGATTCAGCGTCGCCATCAGAAGGTGATCGAAGAGGCGCCCGGCAACGGAATCACGCCCGAGCTTCGGGAACGGATGGGCAAGGCCGCTGTCACCGCGGTCCAGTCTGTGGGCTACGTGGGCGCCGGCACCTGTGAGTTCCTGGTCGACAAGAACGACGACTTCTACTTCCTCGAGATGAATACGCGTATCCAGGTCGAACACGCCATCACCGAGGCCATCACGGGCATCGACATCGTGAAGGCCATGATCCGGGTCGCCGCAGGCGATCCGTTGGGCATCGAGCAGCAGGACGTGAAGATCACGGGCCACGCGATCGAGGCGCGCATCTACGCCGAGGACCCAGACAACGGCTTCGTGCCGTCGCCGGGTGAGATCATCGTCTACCGACCGGCCGGTGGCATTGGCATCCGTGTCGACTCGGGCGTCCATCACGGCGCGACGGTGACCGTGCACTATGACCCGATGGTGGCCAAGCTCATCGCCTGGGGCTCCGACCGGGCCGAAGCGATCGATCGCCTGAAGCGGGCCTTGTCTGAGTTCGTGGTCAAGGGCATCAAGACGTCGATCCCCTTCCACCAGATGGTGATGCGTCACCCGATCTTCCTGGAAGGCAAATACGACACAGGCTTCATCGACGACCACATGGACGGCGGCAAGGGCGGCGACGAGCTACAGGCGCAAAACGACCCGGAGACCCGGCGCGTGGCCTTCATGCTGGCCGCCATCGCGGCCTACCAGCGGGACAAGCGGCGGGCGTCAACGGCGCAAAAGTCCAAGAGCGGCGGCGGCGGCGATCCGTGGACCGACTTCGCCCGGCGCGCCCAGCTGCGGGGAAGCCTGCGATGAACTACGAGGTCTCCGAGAAGCAGGGGGAAACCCTTCGCATCGGCCTGACCGAGACCGGAGAGGGCCTGTTCGAAGTCACCATCGACGGCATGACCGTCCACGTGGACGTCGTCAAGAGCGGACTCACCATCTACTCGATCATCGAAGACGGCCAGCAGTTCGAGGCCATGGTCGACGAGAAGGGGGCCCACGGCTTTGACGTGCTGGTGGGTGGCCGCATCTTCCACCTGGAATCGGTGGACGAGCGCACCCGGCTACTGGCCGGTTCCGCCAAGACCGTGGCCAGCGGCCCCCAGACCGTCGAGGCCGAAATACCGGGCAAGGTCGTGAAGATCAATGTCGAGGTGGGCGCCGAGGTGACCGAGGGCGAGGGCGTCATGATCGTCGAGGCGATGAAGATGGAGAACGAGATCCCGTCTCCCATCGACGGCGTCGTGAAGCAGGTGAGCGTCGCCGAAGGCGATACCGTTGAGGCCGGCACGAATCTGTTCACCGTCGATCCACACCCGGAGCAAGAGTCGTTGTGACGACGACGGGCTCACGGTTTCGCTGATGGAGAGCCTCACGATGGCCGACGACAGCTGCTGCGAGTGCGGAAGGAGTGACCGGCTCATCCACTCGGGCGTTGAGCGACGGGGCACGGACTAGGAGCGCTCGGTTGCTTCGTCCTCTGCGCGCTCACGTCGGCGATTACCGCCGAATGCCCAGGCCACGCCCACGCCGAGCAGATAGAGTCCGATCATGGGCACGGCCAGGAAGACCTGGCTGACCCAGTCGGGCGGTGTCAGGAGCGCTGCGGTGACGAAGATGATCAGCACGGCATAGGGCGTGCCGCGAAACAGCGTCGGAGCGTCGACGATCCCGGCCACCGACAGGAAGAAGACGAGCACCGGCAGCTCGAAGGCCACGCCGAATGCCAGGAAGAGGCGCGTCGTGATCGCGAAGACCTCGCGCATGGTCCAGGCGGAGACCACGAACTCGCTGTCGAACCCGGTCAGGAAGTCGAACATCAGCGGGAACACCATCGAGTAGCCGAAAACGGCGCCCCCGGCGAAGAGCAGGGTCGAGCAGAGCACGAAGGGCATCACGGCGCGCTTTTCGCCCGGGTAGAGACCGGGTGCCACGAACGACCAGGCCTGCCAGAAGATCACGGGCAGCGCGAAGACCACGCCCGTGAGAAGCGCGCACTTCACGTAGGTGAAGAAGATCTCGGTCGGCGCGATCGCTTGAAGCTTGCCCGCCTCATCGCCAAGCGCGGCAACCGCGGGCTTCATCAGGAAGCCGAAGATGTCTTCCTTGAAGTTCCACGCAAGGGCGGTGCCGATGACACACGCGATCAGGACCTTGAAGATCCGGGCGCGCAGCTCCGCCAGGTGGTCGATCAGGGGGAGCTTGGCGTCATCCATCGCTGGGAGTCTGGGGCTCCGTCTCCGCCGGTGTCTTCGCGGGGGCAGCCGTCTCGCCAGCCGGCCTGTCCCCGTTCGAGGCCGTGTCTTCGTCCGAGTTCAGGTCCGCGGGGTCGATCCGGGCTTGGTCGGCAACGGCCGTGAACTCCCGGCGCAAGTCCCCGGAAGCACGGCGGAACTCGGTGAGACCCTTGCCGAGCGACCGCGCCATCTCGGGCAGCCGCTTGGGCCCCAGTACCAGCAGGGCGATCACGAGGATCACCATCAGCTCCGTCATCCCGATGCCAAACATCGAGGCAGAGATTAGCCCCAAAAACGCAGCTGCGGGCGAGCCGGCTGGAGGCCGGCTCGCCCGCAGCTGCGCCCCAGGAGTCCTTCCGATCAGACTCTGGAAGTCCCGATCGGGTTCGATCAGGCGCCGCCGCCGGCACGCACTCGGCCTCAACCCCGGTCCCGGCGCCCGACCGATGAGGCGTTGGCGAGGATGTCGAAGAGGCCCCGTGATGCGGTGCGGGGCCCCTTCGATCACCCCAGGACTGTCCAACCTCTCATCTCACTTGTGCCGGCTCGGGAGTTCTGACCAGGGGATGGACCGGGAGGCCTCGAGCAGTCGCTCGATGCCCGCCGCAGTTTCCCCAGGGTGAAAGCGTGGCGCTTCGGGTCAAGGTTTCGAGGAGGCCCCAGGTGTTCCCTGCCCGGGACCTCCTCGAACGCCCCCCTTGGTCAAAGCGAAGCATCGACTGCGTTGCCTGTTTCCCGGGCCGCGGTGGGGCCGACCGTGAGCTGCTCGAGCCCGATCCAGTAGCGGTCGTCTCCGGCTTCGGCGCACCAGGCCACCCGGACGATGCTGGGTCGCGTCGCACGGCCGTCGATCTCGCGGATGATCACGCGCAGCAGGCTTCCCGGTCCCTCCGGATCGTCCGCGCCGATGCAGAGGCCATAGGCCGACAGATCGCGGCTGAAGCCGACGCGCCACGCCGAGTCAGGGCCCATGCGCGGGAAGCGTGTGTAGTGAACGATACGGACCGTGTCGGCACGCGGCTCGCACCGGATGCGCTGCGGTCGGACTGCATCCAACGAGAAGGCGAGAGGTTCGGTGTTCGCTGCCATGTCTTTGCTCCTCCCCCTGGCTACTGTGATGTCGTTGCCGTACGGGCGCGGTCTGTGTCGCCGACCAGGTTCGCCAGCAGCGCCGGGTCCAGATCGCAGACGCCAGTCTCCAGGAGCACCACGAACTCCTTGGCGAGGACCGGGTCAAACTGCGTCCCGCCGCAACGTTCGAGCTCGGCGATCACGAGCGTCCGGTCGAGCGCCCGTCGATAGGGGCGGTCCGAGTTCATGGCGTCGAAGGCGTCGACGACGCCGATGATCCGCGCCGTCAGCGGGATCTCCTCGCCGGCCAGCCCATCGGGATAACCCGTGCCATCCCACCATTCGTGGTGATGGTGGATCGCCAGCCCGATCGACGTCGGGATGTCGAGGGGCTTCACGAGTCGCGCGCCGATGATCGGATGCTCCTCAACGATGGTGCGTTCTTCCGGTGTGAGCGCGGTTGTACAGAGCAGCAGGTCAGTTGGCACACCGACCTTGCCCAGGTCGTGGAGGAAGGCCGCCATGCGGACCTCTTCCCGCTCCTGGGCGCCGAGATTCAGGCGGTCGGCCATCAGGCTTGCGTAGAAGGCGACGCGCCGGGCGTGGCCGCGCATGAAGCGGTCCTTGGTCTCGATCGTCTCGGCCAGAACCTCGAGGAACTCGACGCTGCGCGCCCGCTCATTCTGGGCTTTTTCGTCCGGGCCGGGCCCGCCGCTCTCGCTGAAGAGTCCGGCCAGGCGACCGCGGAGCTTCTGGCTCTTCTCCACGTCACCCAGCAGCCGATGCACGTCGGTGTCGCGGCCCATCACCTGTCCGAGTTCTTCCAGGAAGCTCGTCAGCCGCGAACGCGAACGGCGTCGTATCAGAGCGCGCATCACGGCCGCCGTTACCGCCACAACGTCGAATGGCTTCTGAAGGTAATCGCAGATCCCGTAGCGGACGCCTTCCGCAGCACTCTCGACCGTGCCGCAGCCCGTGATCACGATGATCTCGACGTTCGGATACTCGGCCCGAACCGTGCGCATCACTTCCTCGCCCTTCATGCCGGGCATGTTGAGATCGAGAGTGAGCAGATCGACGGACTCGGTGCGGAGGATCTCGAGCGCTTCCACTCCGCTCTCGGCCTGGAGAACTTTGTGAGTGGGTTCCAGGATCATGCGCAGCGACTCGCGCGGCCCGCGCTCGTCGTCGGCCACCAGGATCGTGGGTCGTCGGTCTCGATCTGCCATGGGGTGCCTCGATGGTTTTTCCCGCCGCTTCGCGGATCTCTAGAGCAAGGCCTGTGCCAGCCGCAGGAAAACCAGCAGGCAGCGTCTCAAGCGCTTGAAATTCAAGGAGTCTGGGACGTTTGGGCGACGGCTCGTGATGTGGCCGACACAGGCGGCAGCTGTTCCGATGTGTACGGAGGATCCAAGAATTCAAGATAACTCACTGCAATAATTGACTTTTCCGACCTGTTCCGATCGGAACACCCGGACCGGGCCGGCGTGACCGCCGGTGCACGCGCGGACCGGCATGACCGCCGGTGCACGAGGGGGAACGCGGGTCCGGGATCGGCCGGTCAGTCGCTGGCAGCGAGCCCGTGACGATCCATCTTCAGCTTGAGGGCCCGGCGGCTGATGCCGAGCTGTCTGGCGGCCCGGGTCTGGTTCCAGCTCGCGCGTTCGAGCGCCTCGTCCAACAGGGTGCGTTCGAAATCGGCCACGGCCTGGTCGAAATCGAGGTCGCCTTCGCGCACCGCATCGCGCAGCTGTTCGACACGGCCGGCTTCGACGACATGGCGCGGGAGATCTTCAGGCTCGAGGACCGATCCATCGCTCAGGGTGACGGCGTGCTCGATCGCGTTCTGCAGCTCGCGCACATTGCCGGGCCAGGGGAAGCGCTCGAGCGCAGCCAGCGCCGCCCGTGACAGCCGCTCCGGACCGCGATCTGCTTCCTGGCGCGCCTTGGCAAGGAAGTGGCGCGCCAGCAGGCCGATGTCGCCGTGCCGTTCGCGCAGCGGCGGCAATTCGATGGGAACCACGTGGATCCGGTAGTACAGATCGGACCGGAAGCGGCCCTCGGAGATCTCGTGCTCCAGGTCGCGGTTGGTCGCGGCCAGGACCCGCACGTCGATCTCGATCGGCTGGCTGCCACCGACGCGATCGATTTGGCGTTCCTGGAGCGCGCGCAACAAGCGGGCCTGGGCCCCAAGCGAGAGCTCGCCGATCTCATCGAGAAAGAGGGTTCCGCCCGACGCCGACTCGAAGCGGCCGATGCGACGCTGCTTCGCGTCGGTGAAGGCGCCCCGCTCGTGTCCGAAGAGTTCGCTCTCGATCAAGCTGTCCTGGATGCCCGCGCAATTGACGGCGATGAACGGCTCGCCGCTGCGCTTGCTCAGCTGATGGATGGCTCGCGCTGCCAGCTCCTTGCCGGTTCCGCTCTCACCCTGGATCAGCACGGTGGCCTTCGATTCGGCGACGCGCCGGATCGTCCGGTAGATCTCCTGCATGGGTTCGCTGCTTCCGATCAGGTCGACCAGCCGCTCCTGGGTCTCGACCCGGGCGCGGAGCTCCTCTACCTCACGGCTGAGCCGGCGGTGCTCCAGCAGCTGCCGGATCTTGATTCGCAGCGCCTCCACTTCGAAGGGCTTGGTGATGTAGTCGGCCGCGCCCTGCTTCATGGCCTCCACGGCGGTGGAAAGGGTCTGGGTGCCGGTCAGGACGATGACGGGGGGAGCCTCAGGATTGCCCGCCAGCTCTGCCAGCAGGTCGAGGCCACCTCGCTCGGGCATGACCAGGTCGAGCACGATCAGGTCGGGCCGCTGCCGAGTGAGCGCTTCGAGGCCTTGGTCGACGTTTTCGGTGAGGATGACTTCGCAGTCGTCCTTCAAGAGCATCCGAAGTGACTCGCGCACTCCAGGTTCGTCATCTACGACGAGTACTCGCGCCGGTTTCATGGGCAGCCGTCAAGATAACGCAGCGTGGGGACGTTGGTGGTGTTACCCGACAACGGGGGAAGTTCCACGGAGCGTCAAGCGGGGTGAGCGTTCACCCAGCTCCCCGCCCGCCACAACGTCCCCGGCCTTAGGCCGCCCCCGTCTTCACGCTTTCGGCGGGCAGGTCGATCACGACCAGGGTCTCGTTGCGGTCGCTGGTGTCGAGGGCGAAGCTGCCGTGCTGTGCCTGCACGAGCAGCTCGGCGATGGCGAATGCCAGTGCGTTCGCGGCCGGCGAGAGATCGGTGATCTGGGCTGCTGCGTCGCCAGCTTCGGGACCGCGATAGCGCAGCAGGATCCGAACGCTCGGCTGCGAGCGCAGACCCGACTCGTGGCGCTTCGATGCGATGTAGAGGTCGCCGCGCTCCGGGACGAGCTCGAGGGCCTTGTCGAGCAGCGATTCGAACGCGAACCGCAGTTGCTCCGGATCGCCGATGGCCTCGGGCCAGCTGCGGTCGAGCTCCTCGAGCACCAGCAGGCGTCGCTCGTGGATCGTGTTCCGCCGTTTGTCGAGCAGCTCCTCGAGCATGCGTCCCACGTCCACGGGGCGCGGCTCTGGCTCTCGGAACGCCGCCAAGCGGTCGAGCCCGGTCAGGACTCCCTCGATTCTGTCGAGACCCTCGGCGGCGTATTGAGCGAAACGGTCTCGGAATTCTTCGTCGGCATGGCGTTCGGGCAGGAGCTGTGTGAAGGTGCGGAGGGCCGTGAGCGGGTTGCGCACCTCGTGACTCATGGCTCCCGAGAGCCGCTTCAGCCAGGCTTCGCCGATGGGAGTCGCCGGCTCGGCGATTACGGTCTCGAGCTCCGGCAGGGCGGCCTGCGTCACCCCTGCGGGTTCGGGGGCGGCTGCGCTGCCCTCGAGCGCCTCGATCGGAATCGCGACCTCCTCCATCTCGGTGATCAGCTCCGCCGGGGGCTCATCGGTCGCTGCTTCGGCGGCATCTGCCTCGACGACCGCGATGCGGGTGGCTTCGTCGCTGGCCTCGTCGCTGGCCTCGTCGGAATCGAGCAGGCTACCCAGCGACTCGGCGTCGACGGCGGCGAAGGGCTCGCCGTCGAGGATCAGGTCTTCGGTCTTGAGGGGATCGCGCGCCGTCGCGGCCAGTGATTGCGCGATTACGGCTTCGAGCTCGCCGAGATTGCCCGGCCACGGATACTCGCTCAGCTCGAAGAGCGCATACTCGTCGATGCGGCGCGGCCGCAGGCCCCGGCTGCTACACCAGGCCAGCGCCGTGCTGCTGGCGAGATGGGCGATGGCGTGGGAACGATCGCGCAGCGGCGGGATTTCGATCGAGAGCCCGCCGGCGCAGCGCTGCAGCTCCACCGTCAGGCCCACCGGTTGGCTGCTCACGATCCAACGCACGGTGCTGGCTCGGGGCGTCCCCGCGGGTAGTCCGTAGGCGATCCATCCGGCGACTTCGCATTGCACCGCAGGGTCGAGCTGGTCCGCGTCCTGCAGCCAGAAGGTGGTGATGCGTGAGGTCGCGCGGTCGCGAAGCGCTGCATCGATCCGCTCCAGCAGGCCAGAGGCCGTCGAATCCCGTCGGCTCACGATCTGCACCAGCGGACCGCGTGCGGTGGGCCCGAAGCGGTGTACGTAGCGGGCCAGGGTCTCGCGGCCGGTGCCCGGCTCGCCCCGGATCAGCAGGGGTACCTGGAGCAGACGCGGGTCCATGGCCCGCAGCAGCCCGGGCATCTCGAGATCCGCGAAGGCGCGGGCGAAGTGCTCACTCAGGGCGTCGCGTTCGGGTCGCATCGAGAGCGCCAGCGGCGATTCGCTGCCGCGCAGGGCCGCGCGCCGGATGGCATCGCGCAGCACCGTGGCTTGGGGTGGCCAGATCAGGAACTCCGCTGGCAGCGTGTCGAAGAGCTGCCTCGCGAACTCGAGCCGGTGCCGCTCGGCCACCGCGACCCAGCCCGTCAGGCGCATTCGCGGTGCGGTGCGGTGGGCGAACTCGAGCTCGCTCTCCAGGTCGCCCGAGAGACCCAGCACGACCACCTCGGGAGCCCGTTCCGGGTCGAAGCAAGCGTCGCCCGGGGGGCCCTCGAGGACCGAACCGGAGGCCGCCGCCAGCCGCCCGAGGGCGGCCCGGAAGTAGGGCTCGCGATGCACGATCCAGAGTGATGTCATGGCTTCGAAACCGGCAGTTCCGCGCTGCGACCCACAACCTCCGTCGGCCTCCGCGCGAACGCCTCCAGTGCCTGCTACGGCAATCCCTGTGCCAGCGGCAGGACGCCCGTGCCCAAGCCGCAACTCCACACCCGAAGCCCTTGAAAGAAAAGGGTCAGTCCTTCAGGCGAAAGGCGGCCAGCCGGATCCGTGAAAATGCAAGTTTCCACTCTCAACGGGATTATTGAGAAGCCCATTGCACCCCTTTCTCGCGGCCCCGTCCACTCCATTCCACTCACGCGGCCCGGCGGGCGGTGTCTGCCGGCCCGGCAGGCGGCGTCTGCCATCGGATCCCCGGTCGGTGCGGCCGGGGCGACGGGTCCGATTGGCGGCCGAAGTGCCCGCGGCGCCTGGCGGCCGGCGGATCTCCGGCGGGGACGCGTCCGCAACCTTCCCCCATCACCCGTATGATTGTTGAAGGGGGTCGAAGTGTCTGTCAGAGTAGGTTGCGGAGGGGGAGTGTGACTGTCGTCGACACGGGTCCGGAGGTCCGACTTCGCAACTGGTTCGATCGTCCGTATGACGATGCGATTTCTGCTGCGCGGACCTGCTATTCGTCCCGCGTCATCGATGCGGACGAGATCACCGACGGACAGCGCGCCCGCATCGGCCCGCTGACCTTCAAGGGCGGACACCATACGGTGTTTCAGCATGCCACTTTCGAGTTCGCCCTGTCGGGAATCTCGCGCCAGCTCGTCTGGACCTTCTTGCACGGATTCCCTTACTACAACACCGAGCAGCAGAGTCAGCGCTACGTCAAGCTCGATCAGGTCGCGGCCCATGTTCCGCCGGGGCTCGACGCTGAAGCCCGGGCGATCTTCGAGGCCGCCCTCGAGCACGGCTGGTCGGCCTACCGCGAGCTGACCCAGCGGCTCGAACCCGTGACGGGCGAAATCCTTTCGGATCTCTGGCGTCTCAAGGATCGCCAGAACGTCGAGTTCGGGAAGAACGTGCGGCGCGAGGCCGAAAAGAAGGCCATCGAGACCGCGCGCTACGTGATCCCGATCGCGTGTCACACGGCCATGGTCTACACGATTTCGGGCCTGGTTCTGTACCGACTGCGGCGCATGATGAACGTTGGCGACACGCCCCAGGAGGCGGCCGACGTGGTGGGCCGCATGGTGGCGAAGGTCGAGCGGCTGGACCCGGACTTCTTCTCGCGGGTCGGCGACGCGCCGCTCCCGCTCGAGCAGACGCCAGAGCGCAGCTTGGCGCCGCCCGGTCTGGGCGATTCCGCCGCCTGTGAGGCATTCGACAAGTCCCTCGAAGGAAAGAGCGCGCGACTCATCGACTGGAGCGCCCGTGGCCCCGAGGTGATCGCCGGGGCGGTGCGCCACGTGCTCGGTCGAAGCGACCTCGACGACGACGCGGCTCTCGAGCTGGTCCTGGACCCGGCGAAGAATCCCTATCTGCTCGAGACGCTGAACGTCTCGACCCATTCGCCCCTGATGCGCACCCTGGCCCACGCGCACTTCACCTTCCGCAAGAAGTTGTCCCACACGGCCGACTCCCAAGACCAGCGTCACCGCACGGTGCCCGGCTCGCGCCCGCTGCTGTCGCGCACGGTGCCCGGCCACGTCGACGTGATCGAGCCCGAGCTGATCCGCAACGACCGCGGCGCCCACGCCGTTTTCGTCGAGGCCGTCGAGGCATCGTGGTCCGCGAGGGACCGGTTGCTGCGGCTGGGCGTCGAGCCCGAACTCGCCCTCTACGTGTTGCCCAACGCCCTGGCCGTGCGCTTCGAAGAGTCGGGAACGCTCCTCGACCTGATCCACAAGTGGACCCTGCGGACCTGTCTCAACGCCCAACGCGAGATCTTCCAGGCGTCCATGGAAGAGGTGGAACAGGTGCGCGAGATCCACCCGAAGCTGGTCGAACACGTGGGCCCGCCCTGCTTTGTCCGCTCGGGTCTCGTGAGACCCCGCTGCACTGAAGGCTCGCACTTTTGCGGAGTGCCGGTATGGCGCAGCTTCCCCGACATCGAACGAAGCATCTAGCGACCCGCATCGTTTCGAGGCGCGTCGCGCCCTTCCTGCTGCTCGCTCTCCTGCTCCCCGGAAGGGCCGCCGCCCAGATCGCCCCGATTGCCCCGCTGGATCTGGTCGGAACCTGGCACGTGCTGATCCACTACACGGATGCCAACACGTCCAGGCCCGATCAGCTGCGCTGGAGCGACCGCGTCTGGGTCTTCGAAATGAAGGGCAGTCGGCTCAGCTGGATCGAGTATCCGATCGTCGTCTTCAGCAATGAGTCGGGGCGCTTCGAACGACGTCAGGCCGGTCTGGCCCGGGTGCTCGGTGCCTGGGAGCCCAGCGAAGCCCAGCTCGCCAATATCAGTAGCGGTCTCAAGATCAACAACCGCGGACAGAAGAAGAAGACCCTGCGCGGCTCCGACGCCGGTGGCTGGAAATCGACGGGCCGCGCCCGGCCGGGCTCGGCCTCGATCATTACCTTCGAGGAGAACTGGAGCATCCAGGGCCTGCTTGACCTTCCCCGCTTCGAGCAGCTCGACGTGATGGGCTCCGGGCTCAGCGAGACCATGGAGGGCGCCACCCGCTGGGAGACGACGAAGGTCGACGAGGGCGGCGGCGTCCTGCGCGGAAGCTTCGACCGCGACGGCAGCCGCAAGGGCAGGTTCATCATGCGTCGCTCGGGCGCCGTCGGCCAGCTCGAGAAGCGCTCCCAGAAGGAAATTCAGGAGGCCGGCTTCCGACGGGGCGTCGCCAGCAGCAGCGTGGTCCGCAACGAGACCAAGAAGCAGCTCGACATCATCTTGAAGGAATCGGCTGTCAGACTCGAAGACGACGAGAAGGAGCAGCTCGTCACCGACATGATCAACGTTGCCCTCCAAGGCAGGTCCCGCGCCGAAGCCGCGCAGCTGGTGCGGCAGAAGCTGACGGCGCAGCGGGTGAAGCAGGGCATCCAGCAAGAGATAGACGTTCGCGGCCTGAAGATGAACGCTGCACAGGTCGATGCCCTAACCGCGGAGGTGGTATCCCTGCTCGCCTCGGGCATGCCCGAGGAGGAGATCCCCAATGCAATCCGGGATCGGCTCCAGGGTCTATCCCCGCCGTGAAACCGGTCCGGCAGGCGACGCGGAGCGATCTCGACGGTCTGCTTGCGCTCTGGCTCGAGCTGCTGGAGCATCACGCACGGCTGGATCCGCATTACCAGATCCGGGGGGGTGGGTTCAGCGGGCTGCGAAAGTCGCTCGAGGCGCAGCTGGACGACGTGGAGTCGGTCCTGTTCGTGTGGGAGGAGGGCGGCGAGCTGCTCGGCTTCTGCGGGGCGCGCGTCGACCGGGCGCCGCCGATCCTCGAGGAACGGTGTCGGGCCGAGATCGCCGAGTTGATGGTGGAGGCGTCTGCGCGGCGGCGCGGAGGGGGCCGGGCGCTGGTGGAGGCGGCCACGGGCTGGGCGCGGGAGCAGGGGGTCGAGCGCATCGAGGTGCGGGTGGTGGCCGGCAACGTCGAGGGTCAGGCCTTCTGGCGGGCGCTGGGCTACGCGGACTTCCTGGACGTGCTGCATCGGCGTCTCTGAGTCGGTAGCTTCTGCGTCGAAGCCCGGCGTACCCGCGCCGGGCTCGCGTCCGACTGGAGCGCGATATGGCCCCCACATCCGACGAAAACCTGAATCCGCTGGCCCGCGAACTCAATGCGCGGCTCGAGCAGGCATCGCCCGAGGTGGCGTCCATGCTCTCGCCGCTGGGCCGTCGCCTCTACTTTCCGAAGGGAATCCTGACGCAGTCGGCCGAGGCCAAGCAGAAGGGCCACCGGATCAACGCCACGATCGGTGTCGCCACCGAGAAGGGCGGCCCCATGTACCTGCCGTCGATCGCCCAGTATCTGGTCGACATCGAACCTGCCGATGCCTTCGGCTACGCACCGCCGGCGGGCCGCCCCGCACTCCGCGAGCGTTGGCGCGAGAAGCTGCTGGCCGAGAACCCATCGCTCGAAGGCAAGACCTTCGGCCAGCCCATCGTGACGAGCGCCATCACTCACGGACTGATGCTCGCGGGCGAGCTCTTCCTCTCCGAGGGCGACCGGGTCCTGCTGCCCGACAAGCTCTGGGGCAACTACCGGCTGAGCTACGAGGTGCGGCTCGGCGCGAAGATCGTCACCTACCCCTTCTTCAGCGGGGGTGGGTTCAACACCGATGGCTTCGCGAGCGCGTTGACCGAGCACGCGTCCGCGTGCGACAAGCTGGCCGTGCTCCTCAATTTCCCCAACAACCCGACCGGCTACGTGCCCACGCCCGCCGAGGGCGCCGCCATCGTCGACGCCCTGCTGCACACGGCCGCAGCCGGCGGCAAGCTGATCGTTTTCTGTGACGACGCCTATTTCGGGCTCTACTACCACCTGGGCCAGCCGTCGATGACCGAGAGCCTGTTCGCGCTGCTCACCGGGCGGCATCCCAACCTTCTCGCGGTGAAGCTCGACGGCGCCACCAAGGAATTCTTCGTCTGGGGCCTGCGCTGTGGCTTCGTCACCTTCGGGCCCGGCAACGCGGAGACCGCCGACGAGGTCTGCGACGTGCTCGACGTCAAGCTCCGCGGTGCCATCCGCAGCGGCATCTCGAACGTGTCCCAGCTCTCCCAGACCCTGGTGGAGAAGGCGCTGGCCACGGCCAGCGTCGACGTCGAGCGCAAGCAGAAGCAGGAGATCCTGCGGGCCCGGGCCGAGAAGGTGTACGAGGTCGCCAACCTGCCGCGCTATCGGGAGAGCTGGGAGGTCTACCCCTTCAACAGCGGCTACTTCATGTGTGTGAAGCTCGACGGGCTCGACGCCGAGAAGGTGCGCGTCCACCTGCTCGACGAATACGGGATCGGACTGATCGCCACGTCGCCGACCGACCTGCGGATCGCCTTTTCGTGCCTCGAAGTCGAGGACGTCGAGCCGCTCTTCGAAACGCTCCACAAGGCGATCCAGGAGCTGCTCCCGGACTGAGGCAGATACGATCGCGCCAGACGGCCTAGCGCAACTCGTCGAACGCGTCGATGATCTCGACGAGAGTGCGGATCCCGCGCTCGAGGAAGCGGCGGCGGAAATCCGGATCGCGGTCGAACTCGCGCTCCAGGTCGGCGAAGCCGCGGGAGTCGGCCGCATCGGCCAGCGGCGCCATGGCGGCGTACATGTCGGCCACCGCGGGCACGATCCGTGTCTGCATCTCGATCCGACGGACACGGGCGAGGCGCAGCCCCCGAGCGCCAGGGCCAGAATTCCGAGAAGAGCCGCATGCCGAGGTCGGCAGACGACTCCGGGGCTGCCTGATCGCAAGAAAAACCCCCTGAAGTCGAGAGGTTGCGCCGTATTCGGGGATCGGGTTCTACCCCCGGGGAGAGGTCCGATGGAACCCCGGTGTGCGATTGTGTTTCTCACCAAGGCTTGTACCGTGCGGACCTGCCTGCCGAAAGCTAACTATACCGCGCGTCCCAGGCGCAGCGGGGGAACCCATGCAGCAACGGAGGCAGCGGCGCTCGGAAGGGGTCCGGGCGGCGCTGCGCATTCTCAAGCACGATACGACCCTGACCCTGCTGGTCGCCGCGTTCCTGGTGGTGTCGGCTGGGGTGATCACGGCTGCGCGTCAGGATTACGCTTCGCTCGTGCCCGAGTTCCTGGCCCCGCAGCCGCGTCCGGTCGAAGAAGAGCTGGCCATGGCCGAGGCCGAGCAGCTGGCCGAACGCTACGCCGAAGCGCCGCCGGAGTCCCTGCTGGACATCACGCGTGGCACGCTTGCGCCCGGCCAGAGCCTGGCCAGCGCGCTGGCTGATGCCGGGGTCGCGCCCGACATCGTACAATTGATCGCCCGCGAGCTGCGGCCGCTCTTCGACTTCCGCCTGGCCCAGCCAGGACACCGCTACCGCCTGGTGCGCGACCTCGATGCTGAGATCCTCGAATTCCGCTTCGAAATCTCCGAGATCGATCGCTACGTGCTGCGCAGGGTCGAGAAGATGCAGTTCGACGGCATCCTGATCCGGGAGTGGGTGGCGGCTCGCGAGGAGGCCGAGCTCGAGGCGCGCGTTTCCCGGATTGCCGGCATCGTCTCCTCGAGTCTTCACGAAGCCGTCGTGGCACTGGGCGAGAGGGGACAGCTCGCCAGTGACTTCTCCGAAATCTTCGCCTGGGACGTGGACTTCTCCCGTAGCGTCGAGCGCGGCGACGAGTTCCACATTCTCTACGAGCGGCTTTTTATCCAGGATGAAGACGAGGGACCCGTGTACGTGGGTCCGGGGAAGATCCTGGCCGCCCGCTACTCGGGCTCGGCCGGCGACTACAGCGCCCTCTACTTTGAGCCCAGCGAAGGCCGCGGCGGTTACTACCGCCCGGACGGGAGCTCGGTGCAGCGTCAGTTTCTCAAGGCGCCGCTGAGTTACAGCCGCATCAGCTCGAGCTTCACGTCGGCACGTCGGCACCCGATCCTGAAGCTGACGCGCCCTCATCACGGCATCGACTACGTGGCGCCGCGGGGGACGCCACTCTGGTCCGTGGCCGACGGAAAGGTGACCTACCGCGGCTGGGCCGGCGGCTTCGGCAACCTGGTCAAGGTCCGCCACAACAACGGCTACGTCTCGTACTACGCTCACCTCTCGCGCTTTGCGAAGGGTCTCAAGGTGGGCCAGATCGTGTCTCAGAAGCAGGTCGTCGGATTCGTCGGTTCGACCGGCCTGGCGACCGGTCCCCACGTCTGTTTCCGCATTTCGAAGAACGGACACTACGTGAATCCGACCCAGGTCTACGCCCCGGCCGGCGACCCGGTCCCCTGGGAATCCCAGGAGGAATTCCGCATCCAGCGCGACGTCCTCCTCGCCGAACTCGGCGCCGGAATCCTCTTGGCAGTCGAGGAGGCGCTGTAAGTACAGCAACAGCAGCGCGCGCCGCCCCGGCGCACTGCAAGCCGCTCGCAGAGCGGCTCCGCCACGGAGAGCGGCCCCGAGCCATGTCCTCCACGCCCTCCAGCTCAGGACTCGAAACACGCCTGGCCGAGCTCGGTCGCAAGCTTGGCGATCGAGAAGCGTCCCATTCCGAGAGCCTCGCGTGCGCTCGTCAATTCGCCGAGGAACTGCGCGGGCGGGTTTCCACGGCCCTCGACCGTTTCCACGAAGCCGCTGCCAGTGCGGGCGCACCGCACCTGCGCATCGAAGTGAGCCCCGTTCGGGTGGACGATAAACACCTGCGTGCCGTGGAGTTCAACCTCCAGCGAGGGCGTCACAAGGCGGTCATCACCGCCAAGGAGCGCGGTGACGTGACCCTGGTCGGGCCCTTCCACGTCGGCAAGGTCGAGGGGCCGTGCAAGAGCTTTCCGATGGACGCGGGTAGCGAATTCGAGGCCGCGCTCGGAGAGTTCCTTGAGCGGTTCGTCGAGGAAGCCGCCAGCCCTTGAAGGCCGGCGCCGAGAATCCGGACGCAGACGTGCTCGCTGCGGTGCGGCGGATCGCCGTCGGAACGACCTACGGACCCAGGCTCGAGGCCGTCCGCTTGGCCTTGGCCGCCTATGCCCCCGAGGCTTGCGTCGAGAGCCGGCCGGTCGACGGCGGCGCCCCCGAGCCGCTCGTCGGTTGGGAAGCCATCGTCGGGGGCCCGAAACCGGGCGCGCCGCGCGGCATCCATCGGTTGTGAGCTGTCGATCGGAGTCGAGGCGGGCCGCGCGCCGGTTTCTACCGGAGACGGGGGCATCCGTGGGTTGTGCTGCCGTGCTGCGCAAGGGTTGCTTCTCCCTGGCTTTCTCCTCCGGATTTGACGATCCGCCCACTTGCGCGACGCCCGCCCTGCAAGGTCAAGGAGACGTCGGACCCGGATTCGATCGCGTCTGGCGGAAGCATCGCGACGAAGCAGATCCGATTCCGTCGGGCCGTTGCGTCGGAAACATTGGTAAGCTGTTGCTGAGCGTGCTGCCCCGCTGCGAATACGCACGCCATGTTGTCGTGGGCGGCTCGTTTCTGCCGTTCCATTTGAATCTGTACCCGGAGTCGAATCCCGCGCGCGCGCCGGAGAGTGGTGGATGAGTCTGGATCTCGAAGCGCCGGTCGAATCGACCGAGCAACTGGTGGACTTCATCCGGTCCGGCGAAAAGCCCGCGGACCGTTGGCGTGTCGGTACCGAGCATGAGAAGATCGGATTGCACGAGGCCGACTACTCTCCCGTCCGTTTCGAGGGAGAGCGTGGAATCGGGGCCCTGCTCGAGTCGATCATGCGCCATGAGGACTGGGAGCCGGTTCTCGAGGCGGGCAATGTCATCGCCCTCACCAAGGACGAAGCCAGCATCACACTGGAGCCGGGCGGACAGTTCGAGCTTTCCGGAGCGCCGGTTCGCACGATCCACGAGACCTGCGATGAGTTCCACACGCATCTCGATCTGATGAGGCAGGTTTCGGAACCGCTCGGCATCGTCTGGCTGGGCCTCGGTATCCATCCGTTCCATCCAGTGACCGAGCTGCCCGTGATGCCCAAGGCCCGCTACCGGATCATGCGTGAGTACCTGCCCACACGAGGCGCGCTGTCGCTGGAGATGATGTTTGCGACGGCGACGGTGCAGGCCAACTTCGACTTCGCCAGCGAAGCGGACATGGCCGACAAGCTGCGGACTGCCATGGGCCTGTCGCCAATCGTGTCGGCCATCTTCGCGAACGCGAGTCTGTCAGGTGGCAAGGCGAACGGCTACGTATCGCAGCGGCTACATGCCTGGGAGCAGACCGATCCCGATCGTTGTGGATTGCTGGAATTCGTCTTCGAGCGGGACTTCGGTTACCGCGACTATGTCGAGTGGGCCCTCGACGTTCCGATGTTCTTCATCGTACGGGGCGATTCCTATCGGCCTGGAAATGGGCTGACCTTCCGTCGCTTCGTGGAAGATGGCGACGGCCGGAATCGCGCCACCCTGGCCGACTTCGATCGCCATCTGACGACGCTCTTTCCCGATGTACGCCTCAAGCGCTTCATCGAGGTCCGTGGCGCTGACGCGGTTCCGCCGGGTCTGACCTGCTCACTTCCTGCCCTCTGGAAAGGCATTCTCTACGATGCCGATGCGAGGGCCGAGGCCTGGAAGCTGGTGGCCGACGTCTCCTTCGAGCAGCGAGACGTGGCCCGGGCCGACGTGGCGCGCCGCGGACTGGCCGCGGAATTCGGCGGCCAACCGGTTCTGGAGCTGGCACGAGAGCTGGTGGCCATCGCCGGGCGAGGGCTTCGGCGGATCGGCCATTCCGGCCGCAAGGACCCCGACGAGTGTGGTTATCTCGACCCGATCCTGGAGCAGCTCGAGCTCGGGCGGAGTCCAGGGCAGGTGGTTCTGGCGTGCTGGGAGGGCGAATGGGGCCGTTCCAAGCATCGCTTGATCGACTACGCACGCTATTGATACAGTCGCCGGCTCCGGGATTCCCGGTCGAGGAGGCAGCATGTCCAAGTTCAAGGTCACATTCACGTTGGATGAGGAGGACGCCAAGTACTTCCGGTCGATCTACCGGAAGGCCAAGCGGGGTGCCAAGGACCTCGACGCTGTGACGATCATCAGGGACGCTCGGGCGATCGTCAAGCAAGTCCACGCCAACAAGAGGACGCCCAAGTTCGTGTCCGACGCCATCTCCGTGTTGGCCGATCTGGCCGATCTCATCCAGGACGACGGCTGGGCGGCGTCCAAGAAGGTGCGTAACGACGTTCTCGCCGGAATCGCCTACTTTTCGAACCCGGACGACCTGATTCCCGATCACATTCCCGGGCTGGGTTTCCTCGACGATGCCATCATGGTCAAGTTCATCGAGGACGAGTTCAGGCACGAGCTCTGGGGCTACCGGAAGTTCCGTGCCCTGCGCGACTCCACCGAGCAGCGTCCCTGGGCGAAGCCGGGGAGCGATCGTCTCAGCAAGCGCTTGGATGCCGACCGCCGGCGGATTCGCGCGGAAATCGAGAAGCGAATCGCGAAAGAATCAACCAAGAGGAAGTCCGGCAGCTACTTCGGGTGGTAATGGCAGACGATTCCCGTCCCCGCATTCTCATCGTCGACGACGAGGAAGCCATCCTCGAGACGATGACCTTTACCTTCCAAGACGAGTACGACGTCCATACCTCGACGGACGCTCGTCGTGCGCTCGAGCAGTTGGATGACCAGGCACCGTTTGCCGCGGTTCTCACCGACCAGCGCATGCCGAACATGAGCGGTGTTGAGTTTCTGACCGAGGTCTGCCGGCGCCATCCCGCGACGGTCCGCATGATCCTGACTGGCTTCGCCGACATGGACGCCATCATCGAATCCATCAACGATGGCCACGTCTACGCCTACATCACCAAGCCCTGGGAGCACGACCACCTGAAGCAGCTGATGCGACAGGCGGTCAACCACTACGAGCTGTCGACCGAGAACGAACGGCTACTGAAGGATCTCCAACACGCCAACGTATACCTCGAAGCAGTGATGGACCAGCTCGACACCGGCGCCCTGGCAGTCGATTCGCACGGCGTGGTGCAAGCTGCGAACCGACCCTTGCGGGACTATCTCGCACTCGAAGGTGATCTCCGTGGTGAGCTGCTGAAGTCGGTGTTGGATGCCCACGGTCTCTCGGAGATGGCCGGCACGATCTACAAGCTGGCGGACGACGAGACGAGCAGCTTCGAGGAAGTGGACATCACCCTGGCGGATCGGTCCTACCGGATGCGGATTGCGGTGAACAACCTGGCGGACCCGTCGGGCGAAACCATTGGCCGGGTGGTCCTGCTTCGCGAAATCTCCCATGAGCCGCTGCGCCGGCGCTTCGACGACGTCGTCAGCCAGGTCATGGAGGCGACCGGGTCGCTGCGGCCGGTCTTGGAAGAGGCGCGCCGCGAGCTCCAGGCCCTTGGCAAAGAAGTGAGCGGCCTCCACATCGACTCGCCGGGTCTCGGCCACCTCAAAGAACGCCTGTCCCGAACCGTGACGGCCATCGACAGTTGGCTCGACGTCGATCAGGCGCTCGCGAGCGAGGACTACCCCGACGCCCAGCTGCTCCAGGACCGGATGCGCGTGGCGTTGGCGCGCTGGCCTCTCCCCGACCAGATCCCAGGGCGCGTGGGCGAGCTCGGCCGCAAGGTCGAGGAGTACTACGAGTCCGGCGAGAACCCCAAGCAGCCGGTCCTCTGACGTGGCGGAGCCTGCCACGATCGGTCTCGAGCGCCTGGAGCTGAGGCTCGAAAGGCTCCAGCTCACGTTTCGCTTCACCTACGCCTTTCATGCCCGCGAGGTGCGTTTCGAGTGTGACTCGGGCAGCGGCTTCGTTCGCATGTTCCCTGAAACCTTCTCGTTTCACGCGGAGCGCCACGATCCGGCCGAGCTCTATCTGCAGCTCGATGACCTGTCCCGCAAGCCGGGCCTGTTCTCGCCACGGGCAAATGCCCGTGACTCCGAGGTGTTGATCGCGCGCCTCGTCATCGGGATCCCCCGCTATCTCGAGCAATTGCTCAACCGCCTGGAGAGCGAGGGGCGCATTGCGGACACGGCGCTCACCCGGGTCTACGAAGACGTGGCGCTGCTCGGCCAGATCCTCAGCCGCTTCATGGGGGACCGGGATGTGCGCGAACGTCCCGGGATCCGTCTGGCAGGCTTCCATCTGCGCAAACTGGTATTCCGCTGCCTGAACGAGCTGGTGCGTCGGCGCGTTTCGACCGAGTACCTGTCTGCCTACACCCGCGGCACGATCGACCCCGTCGATCCGGCTGACGATCTCTCCGAGGCCGGCTTCTTCTACACGATGGAGAGCGGCGATCAGGATGCGGTCAACCGGTCGCTCATCCGGCTGGCCGAGCGCTCCTTCTATCGCTGGCTCGAGGATGTCTGTCTCGACGAGGACAATCACGTCTTCGAGATCGAGAACTCGCCCTTTGAGGATCGCGAGTCAGAGGTGCGTCGTGCCGTCGGCGTCTCCGGGTCGGAACGGGTGCTGCGCCCCGCGGATCTGACGCCGTTCCTGTGTCGACCGGGCAACCGCGACTGTCTTCGCGTGCTCCAAAAGCTGGGGCGCTGGTTCTTGCGCCAGTATGATATCGACTACGCGGCTGCGGTGATCCACCACGGCGACGACATGGCGCGGGGCGTGGTGGACCCCGATCGGGTGCTGTCGCGCCACCAGACCCGAAACTATCTGGCCGCCTTGGCGGTGCTGTCGGCGCCGTTCCTGGCGGCCAGTGTTGCCTATGAACGGGCACCCGAGTTCTTCGACCTGATGTGTTCGGCCGAGCTGTTGGTGGCTGGAGCCGCCGTGCTGTGGTTCCTGCTCTATCGCTTCTGCTGGAAGCGCGATCTCACTTTCTTCCACACATCGGTGCCCCGCGTCATGGCGGGCATCATCGTCGGCTACCTGCCGATCTTTTTCATCGACGAAGTCTGGGCCTTTTCCAACCGGTCCTGGGTGATCCTGGTCTCGGTTTCGATCCTGCTCGGGATGGTGACCCTGCTCTACATCTACATCGAAGTGCAGCGCCGCCTGGGCGACGTCGACCTGGCCTTTGCCCGGGCTCGTCAGATCTTCCTGCTGGGAGTCCTGCAGGCCTTCGGGATCGGCCTGATCATCACGGGCCTGACGGGCGGATTGATGGCTTCGCGCAATTGGTCGCCTGGCGACACGGCTCTCCCCTTGGAGGCCCTGCGGGACGTGATGCCCCCATTCATCGGCCAGCTTCCGAGGATCGTGGGCTTCGAACCCTTCTATACGTTTCCGGCCGCCATCTTCGTGATGACGTTCATGTCGTTCTTCATCGGGACCTTCCTCCAGCTGCTCTGGGAAGACATTCCCATCACCGAGCCGCTTTGAATCGCGGCTGAACGCTCACCCCTTTGTCGCGCGGCGACGGTTCTCCCCCGTTCCAGCGTGAGATTCAACAACCTCCCCAAGGAATCCAGATGGTTCGGGCGGCATCCAATCGCTAACTTCAAAAGCTCGCCTTCTGAGACCGAATCGAGGAGACCCCATTTCTGTGCCCGAGATCATCGTCTACTCCAAGGGATGGTGTCCCTACTGCGATATGGCCAAGCGGCTGTTGACCCAGAAGGGTCAGGACTGGACCGAGATCGACGTCGAAACCTCGTACGCCCGCTTGGAAGAGATGGTCGAGCGCAGCGGCGGGCGTCGCAGCGTTCCCCAGATCTTCATTGGGGGCGAGCACGTGGGCGGCTTCGACGACTTGAAGGCCCTGGAAGACGCTGGGAAACTGGACGCGCTGCTCGAGCGGGAGGTGGAAACACGAATGGAGTCGGAACACCGACGCGTGGTGATCATCGGGAGCGGACCGGCCGGCTATACGGCCGCGCTCTACACCGCCCGGGCGGAGCTGGCGCCGCTGCTGATCGCAGGCCTGCAGTTCGGCGGTCAGCTGATGTTGACCACCGATGTCGAGAACTATCCGGGCTTTCCCGAGGGGGTGACCGGTCCCGAGATGATGGAGCTCTTCCAGAAGCAGGCGGAGCGCTTCGGCGCCCAGGTCCTGATGGAGGACGCTACCGAGGTCGACCTGTCGGAACGGCCGTTCAAGATCCGAACGGCCGAGCGGGCCTACACCGCGGATGCCGTCATCCTGGCGACCGGGGCATCGGCCAAGTGGCTGGGCATCGACTCCGAGACCCGGCTCTTGAACAAGGGTGTCTCGGCCTGCGCCACCTGCGATGGGGCGCTTTTCCGCAACAAGCCGATGGCCGTGATCGGCGGCGGCGATACCGCCTTGGAAGAGGCTCTTTTCCTGACGCGCTTCGCGACCAAAGTGACTCTGGTTCACCGGCGCGACGAGCTGCGGGCTTCGAAGATCATGCAGGAACGGGTGCTCGGCAATGAAAAGATCGAGCCGGCCTGGAACTCGGTGGTGGACGAGATCCTGGGTGAAGAGTTCGTGACCGGCGTTCGGCTGCGCGACGTGAAGACGAACCAGACGCGCGAGATCCCGCTGGAGGCGGTCTTCGTGGCGATTGGACACCAGCCCAATACCGAGATCTTCCGCGGCCAGGTCGAGCTCGACGACCTCGGATATATCAAAGTGGAGCCGTCAACCAGTCGGACCAATCTCGAAGGTGTGTTTGCCTGCGGCGATGCCATGGATCCCGTCTACCGCCAGGCAGTCACGGCCGCCGGCACCGGCTGCATGGCTGCGATCGACACCGAGCGCTGGCTGGCCGAGCAGGAGATCGGGTGAAACCCGAAGAGTTGCTGGACCCCACTCCCGGGTGAGTCCGGGTTCTCACCCATTTGGGGGATACCGGTGGGCGGTGGCAGTGGGAACCGGCGGCGCGGACGTCGCTTGGCGTCTGCTGTTTCGGTCACGCCAGTGGGACTACACCGCTGAGAAACACCGAACAACACCCCGGTCGCGAGTTGTTGGTTGCCGCCGGCTCGGGCCGGTCCTAGGCTTTCGGCGTGGCGCTGACGAAGGAGAGATTGGAGCAGCTGATCGCGCGGTCCACGGACATCGTCGTGGCCACGGACCGCAAGGGGATGGTTTCGTACTACAACGACGGGGCGTCGAAGATCCTGGGTTACACCCAGGATGAGATTCTCGGACGCTACTCGGCCCAGCTCTATCCCAGCCTCGAAGAGGCAAAGCGCGTGATGGCCGCCATGCGCAGTCCCGAATATGGCGGCTTGCGCATCGTCGAGACCTTCCTGACCACGTTCCTCTCCAAGACGGGTGAAGAAATTCCGGTTGCGATTTCGGGAACCATCCTCACCGACGATGAGGAACGCGAAGATGGTACGATCGGCTTCGCCAAGGACCTGCGCGAGATCCTGCGCAAGGACCAGCTGGCCACCCTCGGTGAGGTAGCGATCGGCGTCAGCCACGAAATCAACAACCCGCTGGCCGTGATCCTCAACCAGGTCGAGCTACTCGAGGGTGACATCAACCGGCTGGCGGGCGAGAGCGACTCCTCGGTGGAGACCGAGCGCCTCGACGCCATGCGCCGAGAGATCGGACGCATCAGCGAGATCCTCGAACGCCTGGGTCAGATGGTGGAAACCGAGCACTACGAGACGATCCAGTACGTGGGCCCGTCGCGCATGATCGATCTGCGACGCCATTACGAGCCCGCGTCGGATCATCGTCTGGAAGGCCTACGCATCCTGGTAGTGGACGACGACCTGGGCATCTGTCGCACCATGAAGGAGGTCCTGGAGATCGAGGGCTGCAAAGTCTCAACCGCAGGCGATGGTGTCGAGGGTCTCCGACAGCTCGACAACGCACCGTTCGACGTGGTGCTCACCGACGTCGTGATGCCCAAGATGGACGGTTATGAGCTGTATCGCTCGATCCATCAGCGCCATCCGAAGCTGCCGGTGCTGATGATGACGGCCTTCCATTACGACCGGGATCACGTGATCAAGCGCAGTCGCCTCGAGGGCCTGGAAGGCGTGATCTTCAAGAAGCCGGTCGATCCGAAGCGTCTCTGTGAAGTCCTGATCGAAACGACCTCTCGGAACCGTTCGTAGCAGGCAACGGGGATGTCGCCTGTTGTACGCCAGCCGTCGTCCCGGGCGCCTGCCTCGGGCCTGGTGTCGCTGCTGCGCAGAGAGCGACGATCTGCCGCGCCCCGGCCGCGCGGCAGACGCGAGCGATCTCGGACAACGTGCTCCCGGTGGTGGTCACGTCGTCCACGAGCCAGATCGCATGCGGTAGCGACCGCATCGCCCGAAACGCACCGCGAACGTTGCGGCGCCGATCCGCTGCACCGAGCCCGGTCTGGGTCGGCGTGTCGTGAATCCGTCGCAGCGCGCGCGCATCCATCGGGATCCTCACGGCTCTGGCCACGCTCCGGGCCAGCAGGCCGGCCGGGTTGAAACCGCGGGCCGCAAGGCGTCTGGGATGCAGCGGGACCGGCAGCACCAGAGCGGGCGGTTCGCCCGGGGCACGCGCTGCCGCCTCGCACGCGAGCATGCGGACGACACTTCCCGCAGCCGTGTCGATTCCGGCGAGGCCGGGCTTCGGATACTTGAAGCGGCGAATCCAGAGCTCGGTGGCCGCGGAATATTCGGCGGCCGCAACGCAGGCGTCGAGTCCGGGCGGGGTGGGCCCGGGAATCTCGAACCGCGGCAGGGCCGCGTCGCAAGGCGGACAGAGGACCGTCGCGGGCTCGACCGACCTCCCACAGCCCGCGCAGACCGTCGGCAGGATCAGCTCGCGCAGCTCGAGCAGCCACTGCTTCATGCAGCATCCGTTCGGGACCGGTGTTGTCGAGCGGGTCAGTCGTTTGGCAGGATGAGCGACCGGCCCGTCATCTCTTCGGGGATCGGGATGCCCATCAGCCCCAGCACGGTCGGGGCCAGGTCAGACAATCCTCCATTGCGGAGACGGTGTCCCTGAGCATCGGCCGTGATCCACCAGACGGGAACGGGGTTGGTGGTATGGGCCGTGTGGGGCTTGCCGGTCCCAGGCTGGACCATCAGCTCGCAGTTGCCATGGTCGGCCGTGACCAACACGTCGCCGCCGCGATCGAGGACGGCTTCGCAGATCTTCTCGAGTCCACGGTCGACCGTCTCGACGGCCTTCACGGCTGCATCGAGCACACCCGTGTGGCCAACCATGTCCGGGTTGGCGAAATTAAGCAGAATGAAGGCGTAGTCCCGGTTGGCGATGCGCTCGAGCAGCGTGTCGGTCACGGCGACGGCGCTCATTTCGGGTTTGTGATCATAGGTGGCGACGTCCCGAGGCGACGGAATCAACACGCGGTCTTCGCCACGGAAGGGGGTCTCGAGGCCACCGTTGAAGAAGAAGGTCACGTGGGCGTACTTCTCGGTCTCGGCGATTCGCAGCTGCAAAAGATCGCGAGATGCGAGGATTTCGCCCAGGCTGTTGCGGGAGATTTCGCGCGGGAAGGCGACGGGCAGCCCGAAGTCGGCGTCATACTCGGTCAGGCACACGAAGCAGGCGGGCTCGACCCGTATCGAGCGCTCGAGCTGCCCTTTGAACGCTTCGGGCTTGACGTTCGTGATGGCGTTGGTGAGCTCCCGGGCGCGGTCCGCACGGAAGTTGAAGAAGATCACGGCATCGCCGTCGCGCAGCGGAGCGCCCCCGTCGATCACGGTCGGCTTCACGAACTCGTCGCTCTCCCTTCGGGCGTACGCCCGTTCGACGGCGCTGACGGCGTCAGGGGCGTGTTGGCCGCTGCCTGCCACGATGGCCTCATAGGCCCGGGCAATCCGTTCCCAGCGCGTGTCCCGGTCCATGGCGTAGTAGCGGCCGATCACGGTGGCGACGTGTCCGCCCACGGCTTCCAGCGCGCTCGCCAGCGTGCGGACGTAGCTCCGGCCCGAGTCGGGCGGCGTATCGCGACCGTCGAGGAAGGCGTGCACGGCTGGATGCACTCCGCGCTCGCCACAGAACTCGAGGATCTTCAGCAACTGCGCCAGGTCGCTGTGCACGCCGCCGTCCGAGACGAGGCCCATCAGGTGGAGGGTTCCGCCGCTCTTCTCGATGGCCGCCAGGGCCTGCTGCACGGCGGAGTTCGTGTCGAGCGCTCCGCTCTCGAGGGCGCGCGCGACGCGGGTCATGTCTTGTTCGATGACACGGCCCGCGCCGATGGTCATGTGACCGACCTCGGAGTTGCCCATCTGGCCCGGAGGCAGACCGACCGCTTCACCCGAAGTTTCCAGCTGGGCCATCGGATAGTCGCGTCGAGCGCGATCGAAAAAGGGCGTCTGGGCGACTGCGGTGGAATCCGCCGCACCGCCATCGCCGATGCCGAAGCCGTCGAGCACGACCAGAAGCAGCGGGCCGCTCACGAGATCGCCTCACGATCGCCAGACTCGTCGAGCCCGAGATCCACTGCGTCGGCGTCGCTCCACAGCCGCTCGAGATCGTATCGCTGTCGGACCTCCTTCTGGAAGACGTGGACGATCACGTCGTTCAGGTCCATCAGGATCCAGCGGCCCTCGTGGTAGCCCTCGGTGCCGATCGGTCTCTCGCCATGCCGGGTCACCGCCTCGTCGATGCCGTCGGTGATGGCCTTTACCTGGCGATTGGATTGTCCGGTAACGATCAGCAGGTAGTCGGCGAACGAGACCACTTCACGGACGTCGAGGATGACCGGGTCCTCGGCGAATTTGGCGAGCGCCGCGTGGGCGGCGATGCGAACCTTTTCCTGGGAAGTCATGTCACTCATCGTAGATGCCACTGGCCAGCACCTGGTCGTGCACCCTCTCCGGCAGCAGGTAGCGCACCGATCGGCCGGCCCGGATGCGTTGCCGGATCTCCGAAGCCGAGACGTCCAGGGCCGAGATCTCGACGAGGCGAATCCATGTTTCCGAGCTCCGGTGATGCGCTGACAGGCCGTCCGGCGCCACCTCGACTTCGTTCTTTGCACACTGCGGAAGCCAGTCCGCCAGCGAACCGCGGGCCAGCGGGGGCCGGGTGGTGACCGCGAGGTTCGACAGAGCCAGGATCGTCTTGGGATCACGCCATGTCCCCAGCTCGATGAAGGCATCGTGGCCGATCACGAAGACGGGCCGCTGCGGTGCGAGCTGCGCGCTCAGCTGGCGCAGGGTGTCGACCGAGTAGGAGGGCCCGCCCCGCTCGATCTCCAGGGCGTCGACCTCGAAGCGCGGGTTGCCGGCGGTGGCGGCCCGTGTCCAGGCCAAGCGCAGCTCGGCCGGCGCGACCCGGTCGTCGGGATGATCGGTCTTGTGGGGCGGCTGGCTGCTGGGAACGAAAACCATGCGCTCGAGACCCAGGACTTCGAGCACCTCCTCGGCCGAGCGCAGGTGTCCTACGTGGATGGGGTTGAAGGTTCCGCCGAAGATGCCGGTTGTTGAGGCGCCCACTTCGGCGCTGTCGATTCCAGCGAGGGTCCCGGGCGCCTGTGCGCGAGCGGTCATTCGCGCAGCTGGCCGTCGCCCTGGAGCACGAACTTGCGGGTGGTGAGCTCTTCGAGACCCATGGGCCCATAGGCGTGGAGCTTGGAGGTCGAGACGCCGATCTCGGCGCCCAGCCCCAGACGGTAGCCGTCGGAGAACGCCGTGGAGCAATTCACGCCCACCGTCGACGAGTTGACGCGGCGCAGGAAGGCCTGGGCGTTGCGCTCACTCTCCGTGACGATCACTTCGGTGTGGTTCGTTCCCCAGCGCCGGATGTGGGCGATGGCGGCGTCCATGTCGTCGACCACGCGCACCGCCAGCAGGGGGGCCAGATACTCCTTGGCCCAGTCCTCGTCGGTCGCGGGTTTGGCGTCGCCAAAGATCTGGCAGACGGTCTCGTCGCCGCGTATCTCGACTCCTTCTTCGTAAAGCGCCTTCAGCACGGAGGGCATCACCGTGCCTGCGGTGTCCCGGTGGACGAGCAGGGTCTCGAGACCGTTGCAGACCGCCATCTGTCGCAGCTTCGAATCGATCACGATGCTGCGTGCCATGTCGGCGTCTGCGGACGCGTCGATGAAGATGTGGCAGACGCCAGCGTCGTGGGAGATGACGGGAATTTGCGAGTTCTCGGTCACCATGCGGATCAGTCCCGAGCCGCCCCGGGGGATGATCAGGTCGATGTTCCTCGACTCCTTCAACATGTGCACGATGGCCTTGCGGTCCGTCACCGGAACCACCGAGATGGCGTCTTCGGGGATACCCGTCTCGATGGCCGCCGCTCGTAGCTCCCTGGCCAGCGCAAGGTTCGAATGGATGGCCTCCGAGCCTCCGCGCAGAATCACGCTGTTGCCGGCCTTGATGCACAGGGCGGCGGCATCGACGGTCACATTCGGGCGCGACTCGTAGATCATCCCGATCACGCCCAGCGGAATCCGCATCCGACCGACGCGCAGACCGTTGGGCCGCAAGCGGCTGTCTTCGATGCCGCCCACGGGATCGGGCAGCTTCGCCACGTCGCGCAATCCCGCGATCATGTCGTTCCACTTGCCTTCGGACAGCGCGAGCCGGTTCAACAGTGGTTCGGCGACACCCTTGACGCGGGCCTCTTCCAGATCGCGCTCGTTCTCGCGCAGGATTTCTTCGCGCTCGGCTTCGAGCCGGTCGGCGCAGCGCAGCAGCCAGGCGTCCTTCTCGCGCGCACCGAGCTCGGCGAGGCGATCGGAAGCCGTGCGAGCACGGGTGGCGATGCTGTGGATCTGTTCTTGGAGGCTCATTCGGAGGATTCCTGCACCAGGACGAGGTCGTCGCGGTGAATCACCTCGTCGCCGTTGGAATATCCTAGCACCTGGAGGATCTCACGGGCTGGAATCCCCACGATGCGTCGCACCTCCCCGGCGTCGTAGGCGACGAGCCCGCGGGCCAGTTCCTGGCCCCGGCCGTCCACGCACGAAACGGGATCGCCGATGGCAAAGCGTCCTCGCACGTCGGTGATGCCCGCGGCGAGCAGGCTCTTGCCGCGGTTGCGCAGCGCGCGCGCCGCGCCGTCGTCGATCACGAGCTCGCCCCGAGTGCGGGTCGTGAATGCCAGCCAATGCTTGCGACTTGCCAGGCGGCTGCCCGTCAGGAAGAGGGTCCCGAACGCATCACCGCGCGCGACCCGTAGCAGGGCGTCGCGCTTGCGGCCGTTGCAGAACACCGTCAGAGCACCGCACCGGATAGCCGCCTTGGCCGCTTCGAGCTTAGTGGCCATCCCTCCGCGTCCGAAGGCATTGCTCGAGCCTTGCGCCGCGCGCTCGATCTCCGGCGTGATCTTCTCGACCAACTCGATCAGCTCGGGCGTGGGTTGGCCCTTCCGGGGCGGTTCGGTGTAGAGCCCGTCCACATCGGTCAGGATCACCAGCAGATCGGCCGCGACGAGGTTCACCACTGTGGCCGAGAGGTTGTCGTTGTCGCCGAAGCGGATTTCGTCGGTGGCCACCGTATCGTTCTCGTTCACGATCGGAACGACTCCGAGCTCGAGCAGCTTGTGGAGTGTGTGGCGCGCATTGAGGAATTGTTCGCGGTCCTCGAGGCCGACGCGGGTCAACAGCACCTGGGCCACCTGTTGGTCGAATCTTGCGAAGCGACGGCGATAGGCGTCGACGAGGCTGATCTGGCCAACGGCGGCGGCGGCCTGTTTTTCGGGAATCGACCTGCCGGGTTGATCCCAGCCGAGTTCGGCGCTCCCCACGGCGATCGCGCCCGAAGATACCACGACGATCTCGCGTCCCTCCTCGCGCAACGCACAGACCTGGCGGGCGATGTCGGAAAAGACACGGGGGCGCACGTTGCCGTTGTCGGTGAGGACGGCGCTCCCGATCTTGACCACGATGCGACGCGCCTTGGCGGCTATGCGACGTGCGCTTTCGGAACTCATGTCGATGCCCCCGCCGCCGTCGTCTGGTCGGCATCGGTCGCATCGAGTGCGCGCCCGGCCGCGCGCAACAGGGCCTTGAGTCCTTCGCCAGTGGCGCCCGAAATCCGGAAGACTTCGCACCCCCGGTCGCGCAGAGCACGAACCACCGGCTCGATCAGATCCTGGTCGGCGAAGAGATCTATTTTGTTGATGGCGACGAGCTCGGGTCGTTCCAGCAACGCAGGAGAGTATGCGGCCAGCTCGGCACGAATCGTATCGTACCCTTCAAGCAGATCGCGCTCCTCGGTGATTGCCGCGCTGCCGTCGAGCAGATGGATCAACACCCGGGTGCGTTCGATGTGACGCAGGAAGCGATCTCCGAGGCCGGCGCCGTTGCTGGCTCCTTCGACGAGTCCGGGGAGGTCGGCCACCACCAGACGTCGTTCGTCGAACTCGACCACGCCCAGTGCGGGAATCAACGTCGTGAAGGGATAGGCGGCGACGCGCGGCTTGGCGGCCGAGATGCGGCGCAATAGCGTCGACTTTCCCGCGTTCGGGAATCCGACCAGGCCGACGTCGGCAAGCAGCTTCAGCGACAGCTTGAGCTTGCGCGACCCGCCCTTTCGCCCGGGCTCGGCGAACTCGGGTGTCTGTCGCGTCGAGGTCGCGAAGCGGGCATTGCCGCGTCCGCCGCGTCCTCCGCGTGCCACGACGAAGCGCTTTCCGTCCTCGGTGAGATCCGCGATCAGGCGTTCTTCGTCGCTCTCGAGGTCGATGATCGCGGTCCCGATCGGGACGCGGATCTCGATGTCCGCACCGTCGCGGCCCGTCATGTTCCGCCTGGCGCCGGCAACGCCGTGCTCGGCCTGGTAGACGCGCTTCACTCTGTGGTCGAGGAGTGTTGCCAGATTCCGATCTGCGATCAGGATGACGTTGCCACCGCGGCCACCGTCTCCACCGTCGGGACCACCACGGGGAACGAATTTCTCGCGATGGAGCGAAACCCACCCGTCGCCGCCACAGCCTGCGGTCGCGGAGATCGTCACCTCATCGATGAATGCGTGGGTGGGTTTCATGGTGGGGACGCAGTGAAAGATAGAGAAGGCGTTGTTTGGGGTTTGGTGTTTGTGGGCATCTGCGCAACGTCTCCGCGTGGAGAAACACCAAACCCCAAGACAACGCCCCCGGCAGAACCCCGACAACGCTCGGGGCGGCAACGTCCCCGACGGTGGGCTCCCGGCGGTGAGGCTAGGACGGGATCTCGACGCGGGCGAGGGTGCGTCCGCGTGTCTTGCCGTAGTGGACGGTGCCGTCCTTCAGGGCGAAGAGCGTGAAGTCCTTGCCGAGTCCGACGTGCTTGCCCGGATGGATCTTGGTGCCGACCTGGCGCACCAGGATGGTGCCGGCCGAAACGGTCTGGCCAGCGAAGACCTTCACGCCACGACGCTGCCCGTTGCTGTCGCGCCCGTTGCGCGAACTGCCCTGCCCCTTCTTGTGTGACATCGTTCAGCCCTCGATGCGATCCACGCGCACTTCCGTGTACGCTTGGCGGTGTCCGTTCTTGCGGCGGTAGCCCTTGCGCCGCTTCATCTTGAAGATCGTGATTTTGGGGTGCCGACCCTGAGCCGTAATCGTTCCGATCACCTTGGCGCCAGCGACCAGGGGAGTGCCGATGCGCGCCTCGCCCTCGCCCCCGATCAGGAGGACCTCTGCCAGTTCCACGTTGTCGCCCACCGAGCCTTCGAGCTTCTCCACCCGGATCGACTCACCGGGGGCCACGCGGGCCTGTTTTCCACCTGTCCGAATCACGGCGTACATCAAGACTCCTCAGGCTTTTCGGAACGCAGGAGTATCGGATTTTCCGGATCCGAGTCAAGGACGGCGGGCGCAGGATCCGCGGTTTCAATCTCGGCCTTGGAGTCGCTCCCCCTGGGGGGGTCCGCCACCGTCGCCGGCTCTTGCGCCGGTTCCGGCTCGCTGGTTTCGATCCCTGGCTCCAGGGCTGCTTCCGTCTCGGACGGGGTGGTCTCGAGGTTCTCGCCGTCTCCAGCGGCGGGCTCTTCGTCTTCGGCTGTTCCAGCCGCCCCAGCGGGAGCCTCGGCCTCGGCCTTCGCGATCGATTCGGCCTTCGAGGCGGAGCGGTCCGCCAGCCAGGCAATCTCCAGTTTCAAGGGCGGTCCCTCGTCCAGGGCCGTTACCTCGAACTGCTCCTGGTGCTGTCCCGTCTTGGTGTGGATTTCGATGGCCCGGCCCAGCTCTTCTCCGAGGCTGGCGATGGCCTTGCGCGCCCGGCCCAACAGCACTTCGCCCACCTGGGGACTTACCGACACAGCGATCTGTCGCCCACAGAAGCGCGGCAGATCCTTGCGGATCTCGCGTAGCAGCTTGTACGCCACGCTCTCCGCCGACAAGACGTAGCCACGGCCCTCGCAGTAGCTGCAGGGCTCGCAGAGCTGTTGCACGAGATTTTCCCGCGTGCGCTTGCGGGTCATCTCCACCAGTCCCAGCTCGGAGATCTTCAGGATGTTGGTCTTCGACTTGTCGGAGCGCAGGGCATCCTGGAGCGCCCGGTAGACCTTCTCGCGGTTTTCGGCCGTCTCCATATCGATCAGGTCGATGATGATCAGCCCGCCGATGTTCCGGAAGCGGAGCTGGGCCACCACCTCCTTGACGGCCTCGAGATTGGTCTTGAGGACCGTCTCCTCGAGATTCTGCTTGCCGACGTAGCGGCCGGTATTGACGTCGATGGCCGTCAACGCCTCGCTCTGGTCGATGATCAGGTAGCCGCCTGACTTGAGCCAGACTTTCTTGCCCAGGTTGGCGTCGATCTGGGCCTCGACATTGAAGTGGTCGAAGATCGGGAGCGTATTCCGGTAGTGTTCGAGCTTCGGCTTGGGATCCGGCAGGAAACGGGTGCAGAAGTTCTTCATTTCCTCGTGGGTCGTTTCGTCGTCGACCACGATGCGCTTGGTGTTCGCGTTGGCGAAGTCGCGGATCACGCGGATCGGCAGCGACAGCTCCGTGTAGAGCGTCGCCGGAGCCGTTACCTGTTCCTTGCGGATCTGGATGTCGTCCCAGACGGCCGTCAGGTAGCGGATGTCGGCTTCGAGGTCTTCGTCGCGCGTTCCCTCGCCCGCTGTCCGGATGATGAAGCCCAGATCCTTGGGGCGGATCCGATTGACGCTGTCGCGCAGCCGACGCCGCTCGCGTTCCGAGCCGATCCGGCGCGAGACGCCGACCCGGGGTGCCCAGGGCGTGAGGACGAGATGTCGGCCGGCAATCGAGACATGGGACGTGATGCGGGCGCCCTTGCTGCCGATCGGATCCTTGGCGACCTGGACCACGATCTCCTGGCCCTCCTTCAGGAGGGTGTCGATCTTGGGCGGCTGGCGGCCGCTATTGCGGCCGTTGCGACCCCCGCGACCGCGTCCTCGGCCCCCCCGACGGGCCTTGGCCTCGTCGTCCCCGCCGCCGTCGTCGTCGCCGTCCTCGTCCCGGTAGTCGCCGACGTAGAGGAACGCCGCCTTCTCCAGGCCAATGTCGACGAAAGCCGCCTGCATGCCGGGCAGGACCCGGGTGACCCGACCCAGTACGACCATTCCGGCCACGCTGCGGTCGCTGTCGCGTTCGATGTACAGTTCGGTGAAGTTGCCCTGTTCCAAGATTGCGACACGGGTTTCCCCCGCGGCCGCGTTGATCAGGATTTCACTGGATCGGGACGACTTCCCCGAACGGGAATCCTCCACAGTTCTCGCCTCCGGCGTTGGCGAGCCGTTTCGGGAAGGCTTCGAGTTGCGCGCCGGCCCCGGGGGCCTGCGTGTGGCGGGGTCATCTGGGATCCGGAAGGCGCCGCGCGCCGCCCGGACGGACGGGGAGACTCTGTACTTCCCCGAAATAGCTGTTCAATTCGTTGACTCGCACAGGATTTTTCTTCTACGGTGCGGTTCCGTGATACCGGGCATCCGTTTCGAACTCCGAGCACCCCACCGCCCGTCCGGTTCGATCGTATCCCGGCTCTTGTTTGTTTCGGTTCGATCCGCGTGGGATCGGCCCGTGGCCCATCACGGGAAATCGCGATCGCAGACAGGCGTATCTCCTTCCATTCCCTGCGAATCGCGTGAGACGGGCCTCTCGGAGCCACACCCAATAAACTGAGGGACAGAGTATGAAACCCCAGTCCGAGGTCAAGCCGGATCCCCGCAGGGAGCTTCCGTCGGTCGAGCGGCTGGCGCGAAGCCTGCGCCGGCACGAGCCCACGCTGCCGAAATGGACAGCGGTGGAGGCGGCCCGGATCGAGATCCAGCATGAACGCGAACACGTTCTCAATGCATCTCGACCCCCGCTAGCCGAGGCCCAGCTGCTGGAACGGGCCCTGCGGCGCGCTTGGCGCTTGCTGGCACCCCATCCCCAGCGGGTCATCAACGCCACCGGCATCGTTCTCCACACGAACCTGGGCCGGGCGCCGCTGGCGCCCGGGGCGGCTGAGGCGGTCGCGGCCGCGGCCTCCCGCTACGTAGATCTGGAGCTCGACCTGGAGACGGGGCGCCGCGGGGACCGCTTGGCGGCGGTCTCCGACAAGCTCGCGCGGCTCTCGGGGGCCGAGGCCGCCTTCGCGGTGAACAACAACGCCGCGGCCGTGCTCCTGGTGCTCAACACGTTGGCATTGGGGCGTCAGGTGGTCGTCTCCCGGGGCGAACTGGTGGAGATCGGCGGCTCCTTTCGGGTGCCCGAGATCATGGAGCGCTCGGGTGTGGTCCTGGTCGAGGTCGGGGCGACCAATCGCACCCATCTCGCGGATTACGAACGGGCCATCGGTGACGAGACCGCCCTGCTGCTGAAGGTGCACCGCAGCAACTTCGAACAGCGCGGCTTTGTGTCCGAAGTCGGTCTGTCGGAGCTATCCGAACTCGGGCGGCGCCGGGGACTCCCCGTGGTCGAGGATCTCGGGAGCGGAACGCTGGTGCAGATTCCGGGGCTTCCGGCCGAAGCCTGGGCCCCGGGCCGATTGCGTCAAGGTGCCGATCTGGTCTGTTTCTCCGGCGACAAGCTGCTCGGAGGACCTCAGGCGGGGATCTTGCTGGGGCGCACCGATCTCGTGGACGCGCTGCGGCGCAATCCGTTGGCTCGCGCACTTCGACTGGACAAGCTCGGCCTGGCCGCCCTCGACTGGACCCTGAACGCCTACCTGGACGGCCGCGCCGAGCGCGACATCCCCGTTCTCGCCCTGCTGACCGCACCGCTGGAGCGGCTCGAACGACGCGCCCAGCGTCTGGCCGAGCGGCTGGAGAAGGCGGTGGGTGCCAGGGCGTCGTTCCGCTGCCTGGCCGAGCCTGGCCTGGTCGGCGGGGGATCGCTACCCGGCTTCGAGCTACCGGGCGTTGCCGTCGCGGTGCGCGCCGAAGGCGGCGCGCAGCGGCTGGCGGAACGCCTGCGCCAAGCCCCGGTGCCCGTGCTCGCGCGCATCCACGACGACGAGCTGCTACTCGACGTCCGCACGCTTCTCGACGAGGACGAGATCGAGCTCGAGGCTGCGATCAAACGCGCGCTCTCTGTCGCTTCCGACTGAGTCGGGCATCACCTGAACCGTCGTTTGATTGAACGCAAGGCCCGGTGGGTTACGCTGTTCGTCCGACGCATGCTCGACTCGAACGTCCTGGTCCTGAATCGTTCCTATCTACCGATCCACATCACGTCGGTGCGCCGGGCGTTCTCGATGCTCTACCAGGAAATTGCCCGTGCCGTTCACACTGACTACCAGTCATTCGACTTCCACCAATGGCGCAGATTTCCCGCCGACGGACTCGGGCCGTCGCTCGGCACGAGCAGCGGTCCGATTCGGATCCCACGTGTCATCGTGCTGCTCGCATACGACAAGATTCCGAGGCGACACGTGCGCTTCAGCCGCATCAACATCTTCGCGCGAGACAAGTTCACGTGTCAGTATTGCGGTTCACAGCCGCCGCGATCTCAACTGAATCTCGACCACGTCGTGCCTCGAGCACTCGGTGGCAAGACGTCGTGGGAGAACGTGGTATGTAGCTGTGTGGACTGCAATCGGCGCAAGGGAGGGCGCACGCCGATGCAGGCCAGGCTTCGATTGAATCGGAAGCCGGTTCGCCCGCGTTGGACCCCTCTGGTGAACCTCGCGGTGCCGCAGCACGGGCGCTATGAAGAATGGCGGCCCTTCCTGGGGCACGTCGACTCGAGTCAACGAATTGCGACGGCCGGGTAGGGGCGGGTACGGCCCGGAAGGCCGAACGCCCGGTCAACAAACGGGGGGATCATGAGCGCGAAGCTCGGGGGAACCACGAGCCTTCCCGGGGCGGGACCGCCGCGCGCCGCTGCCGTCCGCAGCAGTCCGCGCTTGATTCCCGTAGGAGGGGGCAAGGGTGGGGTCGGCAAGACCTTCCTCGTGACCAACCTCGCCACCTGCCTGGCTCGGATGGGCTACCGCGTGGTCGCCGTCGACGGCGACCTCGAAGGCGCAAACCTCCATACCTGCGTGGGAATCCAGCAGCCGCGCGTCAGCCTGGCCGACTACGTCGCCCACCGCGAAGAGGACATCGCCAAGCTGCTGCTCGATACGCCGATCCGGAACCTGCGGATCATCGCGGCAACTCGTGGGAATCTCGCCACGCCTCAGCCCGGCCACGGCCGCCGCGTACAACTCATGCGCGACCTGCAGCGGCTGGATGCCGACATCGTGCTGCTGGACCTGGGCGCCGGCACGCATCCGGCGGTGATGGACTATTTCATGGTCGGCGAGGAGGGCATCGTGGTGATCGCGCCTGAGCCGACCTCGGTCGAGAATGCCTACTCGTTCATCCGTGCCGCCTTCTACCGGCGCCTGCGCCTGGCCATGGCATCCCACGACGTTCGGCGCGTGATCACCATGGCCATGGACGAACGCAACGAGCGCGGCATCCGCACGCCGCTCGACCTGATGAAGGAGATCCAAGCCCTCGACTCGGCCGAGGGTCGCCGCTTCGTCGACACCATGCGCGCCTTCCGGCCGCGGCTGCTGATCAACGAGGTGCGCAGCGCCGACGACGTGAAGCTCGGATTTTCGATCCGCAGCGTGTGCCGGCGCTACTTCGGCATCGAGGCCGAGTATCTCGGCTACGTGAACCACGACGACCGTGTCCGTCGCTCCGTGCGCGACCGCCGGCCGCTGGTGGACCTCGATCCGAGCTGTGACGCCGCGGTGTACATCGGTCGCATGGCACGCAAGCTGGCCGCCAGAACCCAGGCCCCGCCCAGCGACCGTGGAGGCGCCAGGCGATGAAGTCCCTCTCCGAACAGAACCACTACGAGATCCTGGAGGTGCCGCGCGCGAGCGACGCTGCCGAGATCAAGCGGGCCTATCAGCTATCGATGGCGACCTACGCCGACGAGGCGCTGGCGGGCTACTCCATCTTCGAGGATGGCGATGCCGAGATGATCCGGGAGCGCGTCGAGACCGCCTACCGGGTGCTCTCGGACGATGACACGCGCCGCGCCTATGACGAGTCGCTGCAGGCGTGGTGGTCGGACGAATCCGGTGCCATTTCCACCGTCGCGCCTTCGGCTGGCGAAGTCGAGGTGCCCGAGGCGCGCTCCCTGCAGCAGCCCGTCGAGACTCTCGAGGACCTGGGTGACGTCGACGAGGAGGAGGGCGAGTTCGACGGCGCGCGCTTGCGCCGTACCCGGGTGCGCCTGGGAATCGAGATCGACGATGTCGGTCGCGCCACCAAGGTCAACCCCGTCTACCTGCGCTTCATCGAGGAGGAGCGCTTCGAGGACCTGCCGGCCCGGGTCTACGTACGCGGCTTCGTGACGGCCTATGCGTCGTGCCTCGGCCTCGACTCCCGCCGGGCGGTCGAGAGCTATATGCGTCGCTTCGACTCGAGCGGGCCCGAGCCGCAACGCCGGTTCTCGAAGGGCGGCTGACAACGGGTGGCGGCGTCCACCGAGAAGCATTGGATGGCCGGTGAGGACGATGCCGGCGAACGCCTCGACACGACCTTGGCCGCCCTGGCCGGGATCTCGCGTTCCCAGGCGCGCCGCTGGATCGACCAGGGCCGGGTACGTCTGGCCGGGGCTTCGTGTCGCGCCAGCCAGAAGGTGGCAGAGGGAGACCGGATCGAGGCCGATCCACCCGAGCTGCTGCCGTCTCCGCTCGAGCCCGAAGCCATCCCGTTGGTCGTGCTGTACGAGGACGAGCACCTGATCGTGATCGACAAGCCGGCTGGCCTGGTAGTCCATCCGGCGCCGGGTCATCCGGGCGGAACCCTGGTGAATGCGCTGCTCCACCATTGCGGCGACCTCGCCGGTGTCGGCGGGGTGTTGCGTCCCGGCATCGTCCATCGCCTTGACCGCGGCACGTCGGGCGTGATGGTGGCGGCGAAGCACGATGCGGCCCATCGGTCGCTGGCGGCGCAATTCCACGATCACACGATCGAGCGCCAGTATCGGGCCCTGATCCGTGGGCTGCCCGCTGCGAACGAAGGCCGGGTGGACCTCGCCATCGGACGGCATCCGCGTGACCGGAAGCGCATGAGCACGAAGGTGAACAATGGCCGCGAAGCCCACACGGCTTGGCGAGTGTTGGAACGCTTCCCGAAGAGCGACCGCAGCTGGCTGCTCGTGCTTCCAGAGACGGGGCGAACCCATCAGATCCGCGTCCACCTGGCTTCCGTCGGGCTGCCCATCGCGGGCGACCCGGTCTACGGGCGCGCACGCCGGATCGGGCTTCGGGCTCACCGCCGGCCAGCCGATGCGGCTCTCGAGAGACCGGCCCTCCACGCGTCGGTGCTCGGTTTCGAGCATCCGGTCGGTGCGGAGAGCCTGCGCTTCGAGGCGCCGTTGCCCGAAGACCTCGAGAGCCTGCTCGACGAGCTCCGCTGCCGGGAGGCCGGGACATGAATCCGCTCGAGGACCCGCTGCTGTCCGGCGTGGCGCATGGCTTCGGAGTTCGAGGCTTCGAGGGTCCCGCCGGACTTCTCCAGCCCCGCCAGGTCCACGGTTCCGTCGTGGTCTCGGCCGCGGATTGTCGCGGCCGCAGGGAGCCGCCCGACGCAGATGTCATCGTCTGTGCCGAGTCACGACAGCCGGTGGCCGTCATCACAGCCGACTGTGTTCCGATCCTGATGACCACGAGCGACGGCGCCGCCGTCGCCGCCATCCACGCCGGCTGGCGCGGGCTGGCCGCCGGTGTGGTCCAGGCCGGGGTGGAGGCGCTGCTTCGACTCGCGGACTGCTCACCCGGGTCCATCCGGGCCGCGATCGGGCCCCACATCGGTCCCTGTTGCTACGAGGTCGACGCGCCTGTCCTCGAACCACTCCAGCGGCTGTTTGGCGAGCGCTTCGGCCTGTTCCGCCGAGCGGTGCCCACCCGTCCGGGCCGCGACCGGATCGATCTGGGAGGCTTGGTTCGCGAGGCACTGCTCGATCTGGGCGTTCCAGAGGACGCGGTGGGGCAAGCGGCTGCGGCCTGCACCCGGTGTGATTCCGAGCGGTTTCATTCCTACCGCCGCGATGGCAAACGCGCCGGGCGGCTGGTGCATTTCATCGCGGCTCGAAACCCAGCGGTGGGATCGGAGCGGAAGACGGATATCCAGGCTTGACACCGCTGTGCCCTGGCTTTAGCCTCGCCAAGACTTCTTTTTCGCCCATCTACCGGTGAACTTCTCGCCGCTTCAGAAGCCGTCTACCGGCCAGCTCCCCAAATAGATGAAACGGATCTCCTAGAGCAGGCGATCCGAGCGTTTTCGGTCAACTTCCAGCTTTTGGTCAATTTCCAGGGCCGGACATCCGAACGAGAGGCTAGCGTCACATCCCTCGGACTCCTTGGGGGCCGCGCGACCGCAGCCCGGCACCCGTGTCCGCCACCCCCGCGCAGACATCTTCCCACCGACGAACCGAATCCCCGTTTTTCGCGACAACCCAACCCTTCGGAACAAGAGAGAACCATCCGTGTCCGACCATCGTCCGAATGATCCGAACTTCAATCAGGGAGGTCGCCGCGGGCGCGGCCGGGGGCGCCGGCCCCGGGGCGGAAACGGGGCGCACGAACCGCGGAACTCGCGTTCATCGGAGTATCCGGACGATGATCTGCTGGAATCGGAGATGATCGACAACGAGGAAGACACCGGCGATCGGATGTACGTCGAGGAGATCAAGATCAAGTCCATGCAGGATCTGACGAGTCTGGCGGAGACCCTGAACGTCGAGAACGCCAGTGGACTCCGGAAACAGGACCTGATCTTCAAGATCCTCAAGGCCCACACGGTCAACGAGGGCAAGATCTACGCCGAGGGCGTGCTCGAGACCTTGTCGGATGGCTTCGGGTTCCTGCGGGCGCCGGACCAGAACTACCTGGCCGGTCCCGATGACGTGTATGTCTCACCGTCGCAGATCCGGCGCTTCGGCCTTCGCACGGGCGACACGGTCAAGGGCCAGATCCGGCCGCCCAAGGAAGGCGAGCGCTACTTCGCCCTGCTCAAGGTGGGCTCGATCAATTTCGAGGCGCCCGAGGCCGGGCGCCACAAGATCTTGTTCGACAATCTGACCCCCCTCTATCCCGAGAAACGGTTCAATCTCGAGACCAAGAAGGGCGGTGTCACCGGGCGCATCATCGATCTGATCGCGCCCCTCGGACAGGGTCAGCGTGCGCTGATCACGTCGCCGCCGAAGGCGGGCAAGACGATGATCCTGAAGAACATCGCCAATGCCATCGCCGAGAACCACCCCGAGGTGGTGCTGATCGTCTTGCTGATCGACGAGCGGCCTGAAGAAGTGACCGACATGCGGCGCAACGTGAAGGCTGAAGTGATCTCGTCCACGTTCGACGAACCGGCCACGCGTCACGTCCAGGTCGCCGACATGGTGATCGAGAAGGCGCGCCGGCTGGTGGAGCACAAGCGCGACGTGGTGATCCTGCTCGACTCGATCACACGTCTGGCCCGGGCCCACAATACCGTCGTGCCGCATTCGGGCAAGATCCTGTCGGGTGGAGTCGACTCGAACGCACTCCAGAAGCCGAAGCGCTTCTTCGGCGCAGCGCGCAACATCGAGGAGGGCGGCAGCCTTACGATCGTGGGCACGGCCCTCATCGACACGGGCTCGCGCATGGACGAAGTGATCTTCGAGGAGTTCAAAGGCACCGGCAACAGCGAGCTGGTACTCGACCGCAAGCTTTCCGACCGGCGCACCTATCCGGCAATCGACATCACTCGGTCGGCAACCCGCCGCGAGGAGTTGCTGCTGTCCGAATCGACGCTCAACCGGATGTACATCCTCCGGAAGGTCTTGCAGCCGCTCTCGCCCGTCGACTCGATGGAGTTCCTCCTCGAGAAGATCAAGGCCACGGACAGCAACGAAGAGTTCCTGGAGTCGATGAACTCCTAGGCGCGAGTTCCGCTGCCCGGGGCCGGGGCCGGCCCCTACCTCGGAGGTCATCCGGACCGGCGGGGCTGTTCGCTAACCTGTCTAGACCCCCAATGATCTTCTTTCGTCGGGATGGGCGGGACGGCAGCGCCGCCCCTGTCGCCTCCGCTGGGTCTGCTGATGTCGGATCTGCTCGAAAAGATTGGCGTGTTCGAGGAGCGGGCGTCGCAGCTCGAGCAGCAGCTGTCCGATCCGGACCTGGCCAGGGATCGCAAGGCCTTCGCCGAGGTTGGCCGGGAGCTGGCGGCGATCCGGCCGGTGGTCGAGACCGGGGTCACCTATCGGAAGGTGGTCGAGGAGATCGCGGAGGCCAAGGCGATGCTCGACGATCCAGATCCGGAAGTGTCGGAGCTGGCACGGAGCGAGCTCGACGAGCTGACTGCGCGCCGGGCGACGCTCGAGCAGGAGTTTCGAGTATTGCTGGTGCCGCGCGATCCGAACGACGACAAGAACGTGATCGTGGAAATCCGGGCGGGTACGGGCGGCGACGAGGCAGCGCTATTCGCGGCTGATCTGTTTCGGATGTATTCGCGCTATGCGGAAAAGCAAGGCTGGAAGATAGAAGAGCTCTCCATGTCGGAGACCGACGGCGGTGGCTTCAAGGAGCTGGTCGTCAGTATCACGGGTGACCGGGTGTTCAGCCGCTTGAAGCACGAGCGCGGGGTGCACCGCGTGCAGCGCGTACCGGCGACCGAATCCCAGGGGCGTATCCACACTTCGACGGTGACGGTGGCGATACTGCCCGAAGCCGAAGAGGTCGACCTGAAGATCGAGCCGAAGGATATACGGGTCGACGTGTACCGTTCGTCGGGCCCGGGGGGTCAGAGCGTGAACACCACGGACTCGGCGGTGCGAGTCACGCACCTCCCGACCGGTGTCGTCGTCCAGTGCCAGGACGAGAAATCGCAGCACAAGAACAAGGCACGCGCGATGAAGATCCTGCGCTCGCGGTTGCTCGAGCACGAGCAGGCTCGGATCGACGATGAGCGTTCGAGCGAGCGGCG
>SMWR01000071.1 GCA_004356735.1 Deltaproteobacteria bacterium | reverse complement strand
GCGCAGCGCATGAGGTGCGTTGGGAAACGCATGAGGTGCGCTGGAAGCACATCACGGACAGCTCTGCGATCATCCGGCATCGTGCTAGGCCGACGAACCCGGACCCGCCTTGCGATCCCTCTGATGTCGCTCGTGCTCGCCGCCACGATCCAGACCGGCTGCATGACGCGCAGTGTCCGGGAGGTCGTCTGGGACGACGGACACAGCAAGATCCTGCTGCGCAGCCAGAAGAAGGGTGGCACCCGCATCGCCAGGGGCTTCGGCCACCCCGTCGCCATCGCTCCAGTTCGCATGACCCACATCCTGTCGCGGATCGACATGCGTCGCGAAGAAGGCCGGCGTGAGCCCGCGATCCCAACGGACCTGCTCTACCCGTTCGGCGTCGAGATCACCAAGGCCCTGGCCCTGGCGAACCCGGACCAGGAGGTGGTGGTCCAGGCCGTCCGCCGCACCAAGCGCATGGGCATCTTCGACCGCTGGTATCTCACCAGTCTGCTGCTCTTCGTGAAGGACGACCTGCTCTACATCCAGGTCTCACGCATCGACTGGGAGATCCCGCCGCGACGGAAGGAACGACTCCCCGAGGCGCACGTCGGTGAGTACCCGCATGCCCACCGGCTTCTGCCCGACCAGGCCATGACCCTGGCAGACCCTCAGACGCTGGCGGTCGAGTGGAAGGCCCCCATCTTCAAGAAGCCCACTCGGACGCGCCGGACGGCGGGGGGAAAGGTGTTGCGCCGCGAAATCCTGATGGAGAGCTTGGAGGACGACACGGTCTTCGAGCCGACGCCCTCGATCACCGATCAGCTCACCCCGCAGCAGCTGCGCGCCTTGGCCGATCTCGAGGAGGCCCGCCGCGACGGCAACGTCACCGAAACCGAGTACACGGCCCGCAAGGGCCAGATCCTGCGCGGAGAGCCTGGGCGCCCGTAGGGCGGCTTGCAGTTCGCCGAAGCGGCCAACTGCTGGGAACCAGCGCTCGCTTCTAGGGCCAGAAGCCGCGGTTTTGCTTGTCACTTGCCGCTTCGCTCCCATATTCTACTGACCCTTTTCCGGCGGGCGGAGCCACTCACACGACGGATCGAAGCTCCTCTGCCGCCTGACGTATATCGGGGTGCCCCAGGTGAACATTCTGCTCGAGATCCTTGCCGTCGGCATCCTGTTCGTGCTGACGGCACGCCTCCTGTCGGACCCGTGGAAAGGCCGCGTCTTCAACGTCCTCAAGGCGTGGCTGACGGTTCGTGCCTTCTGGTTGCTACTGGCCCATCCCGTCACCATGGAGGACGGTTCGAAGGTCGTGGCGGCACGGCTGGTGATGGACACGCTGTCGTCGATCGACGCCACCACGTTCTGGACTTTCTGTCTGCTGGCGGCGGGCGTGAAGTTCGTGGGCATCCTGGCTTCGATGTACCGCTGGACGATCCTGCTCCGCGGCCAGTCCATCGTGCTGCCATTCCGCCACATCTTCGGCTCGTTCCTGATCGGTCGCTTCATCGGAACGTTCCTGCCGAGCACGGCCGGACTCGACGGCTACAAGCTCTACGACGCCGCCCGTTTCAGCGGCAAGACGGTCGAGGTCACGGCCACCACGGCGCTCGAGAAGGTGATCGGCGTCTCGGGCATCTTCCTCACATTTCTGGTCTCGGCCCCGTTCGGCATCAAGATCTTCGGCGAGAACGCCACACTTGTCGCCGCCATCGCAATTCCCCTTTCGCTGGGAATCATCGGCGGGCTGATGACCGTTCTCTTCTTCCCCGGCCTCGTGCAATGGGTGCTCGAGAACTCGCCGATTCCCGGCAAGGCAAGGCTCGAGGGCCTGCTGTTGCGCATTTCGCATTCGGCCGCCGCCTACCGCAACAAGAAGGGGCTGGTGCTCCAGGCTTTCGGCCTCTCCTTCGTGGTCCACTTCACGACCGCGGCCATGTACTTCTTCACGGCACTGGCCATCGGCGCGTCGGCGGCCGAATTCTGGCCGGTCGTGTTCGGGTCTTCGATCCAGATCCTGGCGACGGTGATCTCGCCCTTCACGATTGCGGGCGAGGGGATTCGCGAAGCCGCCCAGTACCTCCTGCTCAAGAACCTAATCGGCCCGGCGGCTTCGATCGTGTCGGCCGCCCTCGGCTTCTGGGCGGCGGAAGCACTGACGCTTGCGGGCGGAATCTTCTGGTGGATCCGGCCGGTGTCGTACCGACCGGCGTTCTGCCTGGTCAACGGCCAGCAGGTGGACTACGAAGCGGCGGCCAAGGCAGCAATGGCCCTCGAAACCGAGGAAGAACGCGAGCGACGCCACGCGGCACCGGTGAGCGAGGCACCTCCACTGCTGGCACGCGTCACGACTTCCGGTGGTGTCGGAATGGGCGCTGGCATCGTGGGTGGCCTGCTGATCGGTATCATCGAAGCGCTCGTCATCGCGCAGGGCGGCTTCGGCGGCGATGCCCAGGTCCTGTGGTATGGCCCGCTCGGCTACGCACTGGTGCTGGGAGCGATGGGGCTGGCCGGTGGAATCGCGCTTTCGATCCTGCCGATGGACCTGGACGAGATCCGCGGCTGGACGCCCTCGCTGGCGCTGATCGCCACCTTCGTGCCGTTCGCTCTGGCGATCACAGTCTTCCGCGTGCGCCGCGACCTCTACGACGAGCAGATGCCGCCGATTGAAGTCCTGCTGGGCATCCTGGCTGTCACCGGCGTGGTCGGCCTGCTGCTCTTCTTCCTCGGGCCGCGCAGCTTCGGCGGGGCGGCCGGACGGATCTTCCGACCGGTACCTGCCTTGATGCTCGCAGCCGTGGTGCTCGCGGCCGGTGGAATCGCCAGCTCGACGCTCGTCCACGATACCGCTGCGCCCGCGACTGCGGGCGTGGGTCCGGTTCCCGCTCGGCTGAGCCAGGAACCGAACCTCATTCTGGTCATGGTCGACACACTGCGCGCCGACCATCTCTCCTGTTACGGTTCGCAGCATGTTCCGACGCCCAACCTGTGCGAGCTGGCGGGCGACGACGGCTCGATCTTCGACGGCTTTGCACACGCGTCCTGGACGAAGCCCTCGGCGGCCAGCTTGCTGACATCGCTGCTGCCGACGAGCCACGGTGCCATGTCGAAGCTCGCCGCCCTGTCCGAAGACATCACCTTCGTCTCGGAAGTTCTCCAGGACCACGGCTACACAACGGGCGGCATCGTCTCGAACATCAACCTGGCGCCCAGCTTCGGGTTCGACCAGGGCTACGACGAGTATCACTACCTGGCCCCCGACTACATCGCGGGCGCCGACGAGTCGTCGTCGAAGCTGATCCTCTACCAGATTGGCCGCCGGCTCGTCTTCAAGTTCAGGGGCGGCATCCGGGTGAACGACTTCTACCAGCCGGCGCAACGGGTGAACGAAGTCGCATTCGACTTCCTCGAGCGCCATAAGGACGCTCGCTTCTTCCTGTTGCTCCATTACATGGATCCCCACGATCCGTACATGGAGCGACCGCTTACGGGCAAGGGCATCGCACGTGCCTCAAACCAACATCCCAATGCCTCGGCAGCCCTCGAGATGCACGAACTCTACGTCGGCGAGATCGGCTACCTCGACCTGCAGTTCGGACGATTTCTGAAGAAGCTCCGAGATCTCGGCATCTACGACGACACCGTGATTGCCCTGGTCTCGGACCATGGCGAGGAGTTCCAGGACCACGGCGGCTGGTGGCACGGACTGACACTCTATGAAGAGCAGATGCGGGTACCGATGCTCGTCAAATGGAAGAAGGGTGAGCGTGGCGCACCGCGCGATGCCCGTGGCCCCGTCCGCGGCCTGATCGACATCGCACCCACGCTGATCGCCCAGTCCGGCGCCCAGATACCCGCTGCCATGCAGGGCGTCGACCTGACTGTGGCGCCCGATGCGCGCCCCAAGCCCAACAAGGTGGTCTTCGCCGAAGAGGACCATGAGGGCAACGTGCTGCGAGCCGTTCGTACCGAGACCTGGAAATACATCGAAGCCAACCAGGGCAACCCGCGCGGCGTCCCGACCCGTGAGCTCTTCAAGATCGTCGACGACCCGATCGAAATGAGCAACGTCATCGACGAAAACACCTACATGGCCAGCACGCTCGAGGAAGAGGCCGAAGCCCAGCAGCAGCTCGCCCTGAGCAAGAGCGTGGGCGGCAAAGAAGCACGGCTCAGCGAAGCGGAGCTCGAGGCCCTGTGCGCCCTGGGCTACATGGAGTGTGAAGAGTGATCGGGTCCGCCTAGTTCGAGGCGTGGATCGTCGGGAGGCGATCCGCCCAGGGCTGGGCCTGCTCGAGCTGGGCGGCGACGCGCAGCAGCACGTCTTCCCGTCCGAAGGCAGCGACGAGCTGCACGCCTACCGGGCGGCCGTCTTCTGTCCAGTGCAGGGGCAGCGAGATGCCGGGCTGCCCCGACATGTTGAATTGCATGGTGAAGACGCCAAACGGTGCAGACCGAATGTAGCCGGCCAACGGGTTGTCCTCCGTCGGGGCAAAGCTACCCAGTGGCGGCGGCGGCTCGGCGCAGGTGGGCGTGAGCAGCAGGTCGTAGCCGTCGTCTTTCCACCAGCTCGCCAGCCGCCGGCCGTGGGCATGTTGGTTGTCGACGGCTTTGATGTAGTCCGGGGCGGATCGCTCGCGACCCGACTGGGCCACCTTCCAGGTCACGATCTCGACATCGCGCTCGGTGAGCTCGCGCCCGATCTTGTCGCCCCAGGCATCGAGCGCTCGGGCGATGCCACTCGACACGATCGCGACGTAATCAAGCAGGGCCTGGGAATCGTCGAGCGCCGGGGGGTAGGAATTCTCGACATCGTGTCCCAGCGAAGCCAGCAGCTTGCCCGCAGCGTGGACGGCGGTGAGACAGGCCGGGTCAAGGATGATGTTGCGAGGCGCGTGCTCCATCAGGCCGATCCGCAGTCGGCCGGGGTCGGCACCGACCTCCTCGAGATACGGGCGCGCCGGCGGCGGAGCCGTATAGGGATCTCCGGGCTTCGCGCCCTGGGTGATGTCGAGCAGCAGAGCCGTATCGCGTACGCTGCGGGTGACGAAGCCCTCGCAGGAGCAGCCGGCCCAGCGTTCACCCGCATCGGGTCCGAATGAATTGCGACCCCGACTCGGCTTGAGCCCCACCAGCCCGCAGTGGGCGGCCGGGATGCGGATCGAACCGCCGCCGTCACTGGCGTGAGCCGCGGGCACGATGCCGGCGGCCACGGCGGCGGCGGAGCCGCCGCTCGAACCGCCCGGCGAGTGATCGGGCGCCCAGGGATTCCGGGTCGCCCCGAACGCTTCAGGCTCGGTGGTCGGCACCAACCCCAGCTCGGGTGTATTCGTACGCCCCAGCGAGATGCAACCTGCTCGTCGGAGCTTGCCGGCAAAGTAGGTCTCGTCGGGCTCGATCCAGCCGGCCTCCTTGACGGCACGGATGCCGCAGTAGACGGGATCGCCGGCCAGGTGCGCGCCGAGATCCTTCAGCAGGATCGGCACGCCGCGCAGCCGGCCAGCGGGCAGATCGGTTGCCGCCGCGTGCTTGCGGGCGCGATCGTATTGGGGCGAGATGATGGCGTTGAGCGCCGGGTTGTGCTTTTCGGCCCGGGCGATGGCGGCCTCGACCAGCTCTAGCGGCGTCAGCTCGCCACGCCGCACCAGCTCTGCCTGGTCGATACAATCGAGGCGGGAGAGATCGTTACTCATGCGGGAGCCATCCTACCTCCGTTCGGGGACGTGGGTGAAGCATCACTCCTGACCCGGCGGAAGCCTCGCGGCTCAGCAGAGGGGTGAGCGGTCCGCCACGTCCCCGCCTCCCGCCAGGCTGTTTCTGCCCCCATGGGGCGGGCCGACCAGCAGAATTTGACTCCCAAAGCGTGGGTTTCTACTCTCGATTGCCTCGGGTTCGACAAGAACAGGGTGATTTCCGGCGCTTGCAGACCCATCGGACCGATCTGGGATCCGCACCCGACCTGCTAAGTGCCATAGAAGACGAGAAAAACCATGGCGAAGAAGCCGGGCCACCCCGCTGGTGACTCGACACGTGCGGTGCACGCTGGCGAGCGGGACCATCAACGGTCCGAAGCCATCACCACGCCGATCTACCAGACGTCGACCTTCTGGTTCGAGGACTCGGAGCAGCTGATGGCGTACCAGGAGGGCCGGCTCGCTCGCGAGGAATACGGGCGCTACGGCAACCCGACCTGGAAGGCCGTGGAGCGCAAGCTCTGCGCGCTCGAAGGCGCCGAGGAAGCCGTTCTCTTCGCCTCGGGCATGTGCGCGGCGACCACGCTCTTCCTGGCGCTGTTGCCCCAGGGCTCCCACCTGATCGTGACGAGCGACTGCTATCGCCGCACGCGTCAGTTCTTCCGCGACTACCTGAGCCGCATGGGCGTCGAGACCAGCGTGATCGATCCCTCGGACACGCACCAGCTGGCCGATGCGATCCGCGACGAGACGGAACTCTTCTTCACGGAGTCGCCGACCAACCCTTACCTGCGCGTCATCGACACGAAGGAAGCGGTGCGCGTCTGTCACGCGCGCGGCGTCAAGGTGGTGGTTGATTCCACCTTCGCAACGCCCATCAACTACAAGCCCATCGACGACGGCGCAGATCTCGTGATCCACAGTGCGACCAAGTACCTGGGCGGCCACAACGATCTGCTCGCAGGCGTCGTCGCCGGAAGCGCCGAGCTGGTGGGTCCAGTACGCGATGCCGTGGGCGTGCTCGGTGGCATCACCGACGCCCATTCGGCCTGGCTGCTGTTGCGCGGACTCAAGACCCTGGCGCTTCGCGTGGAGCGTCACAACGCAAACGCGCTGCGGATCGCGCACTTCCTGGAAGAACACCCGAAGGTGAAGCAGGTCTGGTACCCGATGCTCGAGAGCCACCCGGATCACGAGACGGCGAAGCAGGTCCTGCGCGGCGGCGGCGGCGTCGTGACCTTCGACCTCGATACGGATCTCGACGGTGCCATACGCTTCACGGACGCCTGCAGGATTCCGTACATCGCGCCGAGCTTTGGAGGCGTCGAGTCGCTGGTCGAGATGCCCGCCATCATGTCCTTCTGGGACATCGAGCGCGAGGAGCGCCTCAAGATGGGGATCACGGACACACTGATCCGCTACTCATGCGGAATCGAGGAGTGCGACGACCT
>SMWR01000070.1 GCA_004356735.1 Deltaproteobacteria bacterium | reverse complement strand
CGACGAGATGAACCGCGCGGAAGAAGCCGAGAGTATCTATCAGGCCATCGTTCAGAACTATCGAGACACCGATCTGGCCCAGGACGCCGCCGAACGGCTGGCGGCCCAAAACTGAGGAGCCTGGGCATGCCCGAATCACCAGCCTCGCTGAGTTCCAACGAACGGCACAGCTACCTGCTCGGGCGACGCAGCTTCGAACGCGGCGATGATGCCACGGCACTCACTGAATTCCGCAGGCTGCTGGAGACGCGCCAGGGATTCGCCGACGTCCACTACATGATGGGCGTGTCACTCGAACGACAGGACGAGGTCCGCGCCGCAGCGCGCAGCTTCGTTCAAGCGTTGCGAATCAACCCAGACTACGCCGAGGCGCGGCTCGGCCTCGCCAGCCTCTACGAGCGCGAGGGCGACTTCCAGCGCTCGCGCGAGATCACGGAACAGGCCAGTGCACGAGAAGTGCCTCGGGCCGGCACGCTCGATCCCACCACCCGGGGCAAGCTCGCGAACCTCCAGGCCGACCTGGGGGACGCCTTCTGCGAGGCCGGCGAGCCGGGCGAAGCCATCGACGCCTACCGAAAGGCGCTGGACCGGTGTCCGGACTTTCACGACATCCGTCAGCGTCTCGGCCTCGCCCTGCGCCAGGCGGGCCTCCCAAACCGGGCCCTGGCGGAGTTCCGTCGGGTGCAGCGCAGCCACGGTGACTACCCGGACGCCGCGGTCCAGGCCGGTCTCACGCTCTACACGCTGGGCCGGGCCGACGATGCCCGCCGCGAGTGGCAGGGCGTGCTGCAGCAGGACCCCGAGCACCGGGAGGCGCAGATGTACCTGCGCCTGGTTCGCTGATCCGCACGATGGACCTTCACGACCTTGTAACAAATTGTTTTTGCTGATGTTTTTCGTCAGGAAAAGCCCAGATTGGTTTTTTCGTGGATTCGTGATTGGATGGAGGGGTCGGCGCTCCCTGCACCCCCGGGCGGCACCGTCAGATCGCTCGGGATCGGGGGACGACGGAGGGCACGATGCACCGGCTCCGAAACGTCCTGCAGCAACAAAACATCGTGAGCGCCGAACCCACGGCAACCGTCTACGAGGTCGCCACTCTCATGGCCCGTTCCCAGGTCGGCGCTGTCCCCATTATCGATGACGAGCGCCTGATTGGAATCTTCTCCGAACGAGACCTGATGACACGCATCGTCGTACCTCAACTGGATCCCCAGACGACGCCAGTCTCGGAGGTGATGACGAACGAGGTCGTCACCGCCTCGCTCCACGAGCACGTGGACGGCTGCATCGACAAGATGAAGGCCATCGGCTGTCGTCACCTGCCGGTGGTGGCCGAAGGGCGCATCATCGGCATGCTGTCCATGCGCGACCTGCTGCGCGACGAACTCGAAGAGCAGGACCACGAGATCCGCAGCCTCAAGGCCTACCTGCATCAGACGCCGATCTAGCTGCGCGGCCTTCGGGGGACGCTGGGTCGACGTTCACCCACGCCCCCGCTTGCGGTCGCACAGAATCACTGCGGCGGCGTTCCGACCGCACGCTCCCATCACTCCTCCGCCGGGATGGGTGCCGGCGCCGCACAGGTAGAGTCCATCGATGGGCGTTCGATACCGAGCCCAACCCGCGAAGGGACGCATGAAGGCCAGGCGGTCGAGGCCCATGGCACCGTGAAAGATGTTGCCTCCAGTCAAGCCGAAGATGCGCTCGAGATCCGGGGGCGCCAGCACTTCTCGGTGGACGACACGCTCACTGAAGCCGGGCGCGACCTCGTCCACCATGGCGAAGACCCGATCGGCGAATCGGTCGCGCTGGGCGTCCCAGGCCGCCGCGTCGAGATCGTGGGGCGCGTATTGAACGAACATGGAAGCCACGTGATGTCCGTCGGGAGCTAGGCCATCGTCGAGCACCGACGGCAGCGTCAGCTCCACCATCGGTCGCTCGGGCAGCTCGCCGCGACAGGCGGCCGCAAACGCCGCCTCGAGCTCGTCCAGGGTCTGGGCGCCGACGTGGATCGTGCCGCGGTGCTCGGGTCCGACTCTGCCATCGGCGCTCCCCTTGAAGCGCGGCAAGCCGTCGAGGGCCAGGTTGATCTTGACGCTCGGGCTGCGGAAGTCGATCGCCTCCACATCGGCCACCACCTCGGCCGGGAGCTGATCCGCGCCCACCAGACCGAGGAACGTCCGTCGCGGGTCGACGCTCGACACCACGGTACGCGCTTCGATCACGCGTCCGTCTTCGAGCTCCACGCCCTTGGCGCGGCCCTGGTCTACCACGATTCGCCGCACCGGTGAATCGATGTGGATCTCGGCGCCGGCCGCGCGCGCCGCCTGCGCGATCGCTTCGGACAGCGCGCCCATGCCGCCCCGGACGTTGGCCCACACGCCCCGGGCGCCTCCGGTCTCGCCCATCACATGGTGGAAGAGCACGTAGCCGGTACCCGGTGTCGAGGGCGCTGCCCAGGCACCGATCACGGCGTCGGTTGCCAGGGTCCCCCGCAAGGGCTCGCTCTCGAACCAGCCTTCCAGCGCGCTGCGCGCGGGGCCGACCAGGAGCTGGAACACCCGCGCCAGGTCCCGGCGCAGGCCCACGGCAGCGCGGGCCATTCGCAGCAGGGGCCAGAGGTCGGCCAGCAGCGGGTGCGCGGGATCGGGCGGCGGAACGTCGAGCAGCGGCTCCAGCATACGTGCCGTGCGGTCGAGCAGGGCTTCGTACTCGGGAAAGCGCGCGGCGTCGCGAGGGGAGAACCGGGAGATCTCCCGATGGGTCGCCTGGGGATCACTCCCCATCAGAAGACCGCGACCGTCTGCGAGCGGTGTGTAGGACCAGGGGTCGCGCCGCAAGAGCTGCAGGCCGTGACGCTCCAGTTCGAGCTCGCGAATCACGGCCGGTCGTAGCAAGCCGACAACGTATGCCGCCCGCGACACTTTGTAGCCCGGCCACAGCTCCTCGGTGACACAGGCTCCGCCCAACAGCGGGCGTCGCTCAACGACCAGCGTCTCGAGACCCCGGCGGGCGAGGTAGGCCGCCGTGACCAGTCCATTGTGGCCTCCCCCGATCACCACGGTGTCGCATCTCATGGGGAGGCATTGTAGACTTTCAGGCGTGGGGGGGATGTCGTTCGCGCCTGTCGACTTCCTCGTCGTGGCGATTTTGGGACTCGCCGTGACTCGGGGACTGCTGCGCGGTCTGCTCCGCGAGGCCTTCTCCATTGCTTCTCTGGCCGTCGCCGTCATCTCGGTGAAGCTCTTCACTGACGACATCGCCCGCTGGCTGTTGCAGGTCAGCGACGGTCAGGTCGGCGAGCTGGTTGCTCCCTGGATCGCCGGCTTCCTGATCGTGCTCACGGCCATCGGAATCACCACGGCCGCCGGCCGCCTCTTGCGGCGCAGCGCCAAGGCCGCCGGCCTGGGCTGGGCCGACCGGGCGGGCGGTCTGCTGATGGGCACGGCGGAAGGCGTGCTGGTGGCGGGAATCATCCTGTCGGTCTCCATCTACTTCTTCGGACGAGGCCACGAGATCCTGGTCAACTCACGCAGCCTCGAGGCCATGGACCAGCTCGAAGAATTCGCCCGCTCCGGCGAGATCAGCCTCGACGATTTCTCCCTCCCCTCCATCGCCGCCCCCCCTCCCGACTCCGAGAGCGACTGATACGGGCGGAGGACCGCACGTATCCGTGGCCGCGTTCGCAGCGAATACGGCAAAGAACCCGAGTGATTCGCGGGTGTCCCGCAGAAATCAGTCGGGTTCCTTCCACATGCCACGTTGGCGGATCAGGTCGACCAGGCGGTCGTCGGCTTCGGCGGAAGGGATCTGGCGTGAGACGCATTCCTTGCCGACATAGAGGTTCACGACGCCGGGTCCCGAACCCACATAGCCAAAATCCGCGTCGGCCATCTCGCCGGGGCCGTTCACGATGCAGCCCATGATGGCGATCTTGACGCCTGAGAGATGCTGGGTGCGCGCCTTGATCCGCGCCGTCGTCTCTTCGAGGTCGAACCGCGTCCGCCCGCAGGACGGACAGGAGATGAACTCGGTCCAGGTCGTGCGCAGCCGCGCTCCCTGAAGGATGCGGTAGCCCAGCTCGAGGGCTCGCTCGGGCGGATCCCAGCCCTGGAGACCCATGCTCACGGCGTCGCCGAGCCCGTCGCAGAGCGGAGCGCCGAGCTCGACACTGGCGCGCAGCAGCGCGTCTTCGTCGGTCTCATCGGCATTCCGGCGGTAGCGCAGAACCAGCGGAACCTTCACGCCCCGTTCACGCAGGCGCGCCACCGCCAGCCGGTTGGCGTGAATCGGCAGGTCGGCATCGACCGAAATCAGCCAGGTCTCCAGTTTCGACCGGGCCGATGCCGCGATCACCCGATCGACCAATGCCGGGATCTCATCGCTTGGCGCGCGAAGCTCCCACTCGAGCACGAGCCTGGCCTTGGCGACCTTGGCGGCCGCTTCGGCCATCGATTCGTCGGGCACCAGGGCTCCCACCATGACGACCAGGCGGCTCGCCAACGGTAGACAGGGGTCGATCCAGGTCGCCTCCACGCGGATCGCCAGGGGAATCTTCACGCCCCGCGATTCCAGCGCACGAACGAACCGCTTGAGCTGATCCGCGGCGCTGGGATCGAGGCTGTCGACCAGCAGACCTTCGCATTCGATGTCCTTGGCGCGACCCAGGGCTGCAATCAGGGAATCGACGGCGGCCTCCGGGTCGTCTGGCACCGGACCCAACTCGAGCTCCACCCGCACCGGCTCCTCGCCGCCGAGCGCGCCGCGGAGCGCGCCGCGGAGCGCGGGGCCGGCGGTCTCGATCCGAAGCGTCTCGCGTCGCCGGTGGGTGTACACGTCATCGACGAAGACCGCGTCGAATCCCGAGGGGGCCACCGCACCGCACGACCAGAGGCGCTCGGCCTGATCGGCGAGGGCTCGGGCCACCGGAACTTCCTTGATCGGACTCTCGGTGAGGGACACTCGGATCGTGTCTCCAATCCCATCGGCGAGCAGCGAGCCGATGCCGATCGCGCTCTTCACGCGGCCATCCTCTCCGTCACCCGCCTCGGTAACGCCCACATGGAATGGATAACTGCGTTCGTCGTACTCGATGTCGCCGTCCCGGCGGATGAAACGATCGCTCAGGCTGGACGCCAGCAATCGATAGGCGGCGATCGCCACCTGGGTATTGCTGGCCTTCATGCTGAAGACGACGTCGCGGAATCCCTCGTGTTCGCAGACATCGAGAAATTCGAGCGCACTCTCCACCATTCCCCGGGGCGTATCGCCGTAACGATTCATGATCCGATCCGAGAGCGAGCCATGGTTCGTGCCGATTCGGATGGCCCGCCCGAGCTCTTTGCAGCGCCGCACCAGCGGGCGGAATCGATCGGCCACCCGCTCGACCTCCTCGGCATACTGGACGTCGGTGTACTCGCGCACGGCGAACTTCTTCTTGTCGGCGTAGTTGCCCGGATTGATCCGGACCTTCTCGACGTGCTCGGCCGCGATCATGGCGGCATTCGGCGTGAAGTGGATGTCGGCCACCAGTGGGATTCGCACACCGCGACGGTCGAGCTCGGACCGGATCGCGGCCAGATTCTCGGCCTCGCGCAGCGAGGGCGCGGTGACTCGCGCGATCTCACAACCCGCGTCGGCGAGCTGTTCGATCTGATCCGCGGTACCCGCGGTATCCAACGTGTCCGTCGTCGTCATGGACTGGATGCGGATCGGCTGGGATCCGCCGAGCCGAATCTCACCGACGGCGACCTCACGCGTCCGGCGCCGTCGCGGAGCGTAGGGACTTTCGATGAAGGGGGCGGACACGACGACTAGCCTTCTGCCACCAGCGCCTCGAGGCGCTCGAATGCCTCGTCGAGCTTCGAGACGTCGCGGCCCCCCGCCTGGGCGAAGTCCGGACGGCCGCCGCCCTTGCCACCCACGATCTGGGACACTTCGCGCACCAGGTCACCGGCCTTGAAACGGGAGGTCAGATCCTGGGTGACGCCGAGGGCCAGGGTGACGCCGTCGTCCTTGCTGACGGCCAACAGCACGATGCCACTGCGGAGCTTGCCCCGCAGGTCGTCGACCATCGATCGCAGCTGCTTGCCTTCGATGCCCTCGACCCGCGCCATCACCAGCTTCACGCCGCCGATGTCCTTGGCCTCACGGGTCAGGTCCGCCGACGCGGCGCCGCGCTGTTCGGTGCGGAATGCCTCGAGCTGTCGTTCCAGCTCGCGGCGCTCATCAAGAAGCCTCTCCACCCGCGCGGAGAGATCGCTCACCGGACTCTTCAGGGTCACCGCAAGCTGCTCGAGCGTCGCCTCCTGACCTCGCAAGTATTCCAGGGCACCAAGCCCAGTGAGCGCCTCGATGCGGCGCACGCCGGCCGCGATGCCCGACTCGCCCACCACCTTGAGCAGGCCGATTTGGCCGGTCGCCCGGGCGTGGATTCCACCGCAGAGCTCGGTCGAGAACTCGCCGAAGGACACGACCCGCACCGGGTCGCCGTACTTCTCCTCGAAGATCGCCACGGCACCGGACCCGATCGCCTGGTCGTAGGCCATCTCTTCGGTATGCGCCGGTGCGTTGGCCTCGATCCACCGATTCGTCAGATCCTCGATCCGATGGAGCTCGTCGGAGCTGAGCGGTGCATCGTGGGTGAAGTCGAAGCGGAGCCGGTCGGGCGCGACCAGAGAACCCTTCTGCATGGCCTGGGGGCCCAGTACCTCGCGAAGCGCCGCATGAAGCAGATGCGTTCCCGAGTGGTTGCGAACCGTCGCCGCCCGGGCTTCGGCATCAACCGACAGATCGGCGCCTTGCTCCAGCCGGATCTCGCCACGCATCACCTTGCCGCGGTGAACAATGAGGTCGCCACTCGGATTCTGGGTGTCGGTGACGTCGACCACACCGGTCTCCGTCGTGAGCGTACCGCGGTCGCCGACCTGCCCACCACTCTCGGCGTAGAAGGAGGTCTCGTCGACCACCACTTCGACATCGTCTCCCTCACTCGCCGAGTCGACGCTCTCGCCCCCGACGAGGATGGCCCGGATCGCGGAGGACACATCGAGGGCGTCGTAGCCGACGAAGCCAGTGGAGAGATCGCGGGCCATGCGCCCGTAGACCTGGTCGATCTTCTCGTCTCCCGATCCCTTCCAGGCCGCCCGCGCGCGCGCGCGCTGTATCTGCATGGCCGCGTCGAAGCCGGCCTGGTCGAGATTCAGATCGTGTCCCACCAGGATGTCGGCCGTCAGGTCGACCGGGAAGCCAAAGGTGTCGTATAGCTTGAAGACGGTTTCGCCGGCCAGCGTGGATTCGTCCTGCTCGCGCATGCGGGCAATCTCGTCGTCCAGCAGACCCATGCCCTTGGACAGTGTCTCGAGGAAACGTTGCTCTTCCCGTTCGATGCGGTCGGTGATGAAGGCGCGACGTTCCGCGAGTTCGGGATAGGCCGGCGACATCTCGTCGATCACCCGATCGGCGACTTCGTACAAGAAGGGCCGCTCGAGCCCGAGCAACCAACCGTGTCGCGCCGCGCGGCGCAGGACGCGGCGCAAGACGTAACCGCGACCTGCGTTCGAGGGCAACACGCCGTCACCAATCAGGAACGTGAGCGCGCGGCAATGATCGGCGATCACGTTGAGCGAGACATCCTTCTCCGGATCGGTGCCCTTCCCGACGCCCGAGATCTCCTCGGCGCGAGCGATGATCGGCAGGAAGAGATCGGTCTCGTAGGTCGTGCGGACGCCCTGAAGAACGGTCGTCAAGCGCTCGAGGCCCGCACCTGTGTCGATCGACGGGTTCGGCAGCTCCTTCATCTCGCCTGACGCGTCGCGATTGAACTGCATGAAGACCAGGTTCCAGATTTCGAGCCAGCGGCCGCACTCACAAGAGGGATCGCAGACCTCACTCGTGCAGTTGTCGGGACGGCCGAGGTCGACGTGGATCTCCGAGCACGGGCCGCACGGGCCCGTGTCGCCCATGGACCAGAAGTTCTCGTCGGCGCCGAGCCGATAGAGCTTCTCTTCGGGAATTCCGATCTCGTCTCGCCAGAGCGAGGCCGTCTGGTCATCGTCCCGGAAGACCGAGACCGCCAGCCGTTCGGGCGCCACCCCGTAGGCCTGGGTTACGAGTTCCCACGCGTACTCGATCGCCTTCTCCTTGAAGTAGTCGCCGAAGGAGAAGTTTCCGAGCATCTCGAAGAAGGTGTGGTGACGCGGTGTGCGGCCGACGTTCTCCAGATCGTTGTGCTTGCCGGAGACACGCATGCACTTCTGGGAGGTGGTCGCCGTCTTGTAGGCCCGCGTCTCTTCACCGAGGAAGGTCCGCTTGAACTGGACCATGCCGGCGTTGGCGAAGAGCAGCGTCGGATCACCTTCGGGCACCAGCGACGAGCTGGCGACGCGGCGGTGGCCGCGCTCCTCGAAGAAGCGAAGAAAGGTCTCGCGGATCTCACTCGCCCGCATGCGTCCGGATCTCCTGAAGGCTGGGAAGACCAACTATAACGGAGGGTTATGTAGGCTGCTCGGGTGAATCCCTGCGAGCGCAAGTTCTGGTGCAAAATGGCGATCCCAGCCCAGAGGAAGCCTGAGCTACGAGACGATCTTGTTCGACGTCAAGGACGGCGTCGCGACCCTGACCTTCAACCGTCCCGAGGCCGTCTTCCCCTTCATGATCCGCAAGCCCGTGATCGCAGCCCTGAACGGACACGCCATCGGCGTCGGCATCACCTACCCGATGCTGTGCGACATGCGCTTCGTGGCCGAGGACGCCAAGATCCAGTTCGCTTTCGTGCACCGCGGCGTCATCCCCGAGCTCGCTTCCCAGGTGATCGTGGCCCGGGTGGCCGGGCTCTCGCGGGCCGTCGATTTACTGCTGTCCGGGCGCATGATCCGCGGACGCGAGTTCGCCGAGATGGGGCTGGCCAGCGCGGCGCTCCCCGCAGAGGAAGTACTGCCAGCCGCCTTGGAACGCGCACGAGACTTCGTGAACACGGCTCCCACGTCCGTGGCCATCAGCAAGCGGCTGCTCTGGGAGGGTCTCGCCCTGTCCGTACCCCAGAGGATCGAGCGCGAGATGAAGCTCTTCGCCTGGGCCGGGAATCAGCCGGACGCGCCCAAGGGCGTCCTCGCCTTTCTGGAGAAGCGACCACCCCAGTGGAAGCTGCGCGCTAGCACCGACCTGCCCGAGATGTAATGGAGCTCGCACGACGCCCAAGCGCCCCGCGCCCGCGCCCGGGAAAAGATCTTCAGCTCCGCGTGGACGGCGCCTCGAAGGCGTGACCCGGTGCCTCGAAGGAAGGGTCGGCGCCTGTCCAGACTAGAAGCGCTGGATGAAGTCGTCGTCTTTGCCATCACCGCCCTCGGCCGGGGCTTCGCTGCTGCTGGGGCCACCGCCGAGAACGTCGCCTTCCTTCTCTTCGTCGTCGGTTTCGAAGTCGTCCCAGGTGCCGTCCGACGTGCCGCCAATGCCCCGGAAGCGCAGTGCAAAGTCGTCTGGGTTGGACACGTTCTTGAGCGCCTCTTCGTAGGTCACCAGCTTCTGCTTCACCAGCTGCATGAGCGACTGGTCGAAGCTCTGCATGCCGTAGGTCGTGAAGCCCTTGGCAATCGCGTCGGCAATCTCCTTGGTACGGTCCTTGTCGCTGATGCACTCGCGGATCCGCGCCGTGGTGACCATCACCTCCATGGCGGGAACGCGACCCTTACCGTCGGCGCGCGGAACCAGCCGCTGTGAAATGACAGCTCGAAGGATCGACGAAAGCTGGAGCCGAATCTGCTTCTGCTGGTACGGCGGGAAGACGGAAATGATGCGGTTGATCGTCTCGGTCGCATCCAGGGTGTGCAGGGTGCTCATGACCAGGTGACCGGTCTCGGCCGCGATGATAGCGGTCTCGATGGTCTCGAAGTCGCGCATCTCGCCGACGAGAATCACGTCGGGGTCCTGCCGCAGAGCCGAGCGCAGTGCGGTCGAGAAGCTCTGGGTGTCGACGCCGATCTCACGCTGGTTGACGATCGACCGACGATCGCGAATCAGGAACTCGATCGGGTCCTCGATCGTCATGATGTGGCAGGTGCGATTCGCGTTGATGTACTCGATCATCGATGCGAGGGTCGTCGACTTGCCTGAACCCGTTGTGCCCGTGACCAGGATGAGTCCGCGATTCTCGAGGGCGATACGCTCGATCACCTTCGGTAGGAAAAGGTTCTCGATCGACTTGACACCGAACGGAATCACCCGGAAGACGACGCCAACGCTGCCGCGCTGCTGAAAGCAGTTGACCCGGAAGCGGCCGAGGCCGGCGATGCCGTAGGCCAGGTCGACCTCGCGGGTCTCCTCGAAGTGCTGCTTCTGGAGGGGGTTCATGATCGAGATCGCCGTCTTCTGGATCTCATCCGGCATCAGGCGCTCGCCGTTCTTGAGCGGCACCAGGGCACCATCGACCCGGAACATGGGCGGCAGTCCGGACTTGAGGTGAATGTCCGAGGCGCCACCCTTGATCGCGATCTTGAGGATCTCATTGAGGTCCAAAGTGCCGTCCCCTCGCTGGAATTCGCAGGTTTCCCCCAGCGGGATTCCCTGGCGTTTCTTCGACCGGAAGCGGCTGTTTCTTGAGCAGCTTGGCTGCCGCATGTGGGCTTCAACACACATTCTTCCGAGCGGTTCTCCGAGGCAGCAAGAACCTCAGGTTTGCGTTTCTGCCGGTCGATGAGGGGTGTCCAGAGAACCGCCTGCCGGATCCGGGAGAAGCGGGAGGGGAAGATGCGTCGAAGTGAAGCCGCTCTGCGGGTGGCCGGGTTCCTGCTTTGCGCGAGCCTCCTCTCGTGCATGCTGCTGCCCATCCAGTCGGCTCCGGGCGCCACCGGCATCGTCGTGGATGCCGCTACGGGCGAGCCCATCGAGGACGCCATCGTCGTGCTGCGCTTCGACGGGAGTTACAACGACCAACTGCCGGACCGTCAACACATCGGCCACGCCGAGACGACCACCGATCCGTCCGGCCGCTTCAGTGTGGATCGCTACAGCCGCGCCGGCATCACCATCTGGCCCTACTTCCACAGCGAAGCCCGGGTCGTGTCGGTCCTCCGGAACGGCTACCGCTGCCCGACGCCGATCCAGATCTCCGAAGACGCTGGATCGCTTCGGATCGAAATGACCGAGGCCTTCGACCGTGAGGATCAGCGCTCGTCGTGTCGTCCCGTTGCTGCAAAACGCGGCGAAGCCGTGGCGTACTCCGCGGCCTGGCGACAGCTCTTCCCGACGGGCGCCACGCGCAAAGAGCGCGACCGCTCCCGGCAGCTCGACCGCGTTCTCGAAGCACGCGCCGAGCTGGGATTCGGCCGGAACTGCGAAGGTCCCGTGCTCGACCTCTCGATCGCCCCCGATGGCAACCGTGCCGCCATCGTCGCCATCGGAAGCGAGGGACCCGAGGTGCAGATCCTGGACCTGAAGGCGGGTGCAGATCCAAGACCGCGCTCGGTCGCCCGCGAAACCATTGACCCGCCGCGCCGTCTGGCCTGGTCAGGCCCTGAAGAGCTGATCCTCTGGCAACCCGCTCGCGCCGCGGATCGGGCCACCTTTCCATCACTCTTCTCCAAGGATCAATTTCAGGTCGTGTGGGCGTCGATACCGAGCCTGCCCGCAGCCCTGGCTGAGCTCGACGACAGGCCGCCCAACGCGACCGCCGTCGGGGCGCGCCGGCGACCGATTCTGCCCGGCGATCTCTCTGACGAAGCGGATCGTCGCTGGCACGGGCGATCGTTCGTCGTCGAGCGGGCGCTCGACCCGGAAACGGCCGGAGTCCGGGAGCGGCTGCGCGTCACGCGCGAAGACGGACGACGCTACTCGATCGATCTTCCCGGCGAGCGTTGCGGCAGCGGAGGCCGCTTCGGGCGCCCGCAGTATCGGATCTCGGCCGACGGTCGCTCGGGCCTCGACCTGCGTTACGTCGACGACGGCTGCCACGCGGTCCGCATCGACCTCGAAACCGGAGACTGGGACCGGATCGACGCATCCGACTCCCCGGGCATGTGCCGCGGGCAGCGGCGGATTCCTCCGGGCGCCCTGGCCACGGCCCTTCGCGGTTGGACCCGAGATCTGGAATCGGCCCTCGACGCGGCCGGCGCCGACCGGGGCGCAGCCTACTCCCTGCGAATCGAGCCCAATGGCAAGACCCAGGTCCGCGCACGCGCCTACGATGGATCGCCCGTGGACCTCGAGTTCCAGACCTTCCCGGTCGCGACGCCGCTGCGGCGTATCGACGTGACGAACGTGGCCCCGGCCACGCGCGGCAGCCGGGTCACGCCCGGCGCAAATCCGGCCTCCGTGGAACCGCTCTGAGCGCAACGGCGTCTAGCAGCGGAGGGGAGCGGGGGCGGGGATCGAAACCGCCGAAGATCGGGCCCAGCGGCCAGCTGCTGCCGTCTGCGCCATGATAGAAGGTCCCGGTCGATCCTAGAGGGTCCCGACCCACCGGGAATGAGCAGCAGACAACGAGTCAGGCAGCGGCGCCGGAGCGGACCCCAATGCACGAGACCAGCCCCACTCGACCCTCCCGCGGCTCGCCGTCCGAAAACCGCTCGGGCGGCGCGCCGTCCGAGCACTGTCTCGTCCCTCTCTCCGGCTGGGGGAGATCGACCGTAGTCTGGGCCCGGGAGCGATCGGGCGAAGACCTGGAGCAGGTAACGCGCGACGTCGTGCTCTGCCGCGGACTCGGCAGATCCTACGGCGATGCAGCGCTTCCGGCGCGCGAGGGCGAAGCCATTGCCAGCACCATCCGTGCGAATCGGCTGCTGGCCTTCGATCCCGATGCGGGCGTTCTGCGGGCCGAGGCCGGCTTCTCGATCCACGAGTTGGTGCGCTTCTTCCTGCCCCGGGGCTGGTTTGCGCCCGTCAGTCCGGGCACCCAGTTCGTCACCCTCGGAGGCGCAATCGCGGCCGACGTCCACGGCAAGGCCCATCATCAACAAGGCTGCTTCGGGCGTCACCTGCGGAAGCTGCGGATGCGGGTGGGCGACGGTTCGATCGTCGAGTGTTCTCGCGACCAACATCCCGAACTCTTCCGGGCCACCCAGGGCGGGATGGGCCTCACCGGCCATATCCTCGACGCGGAGTTCCAGCTGGAACGGCTTCCCAGTCCCTGGATCGAGCAGGAAGTCGAGATCTGCCCGGACCTCCACACCTTGATGGGGCGCCTGCGGGAGGCGGGCGACGAATGGCCCTTCACCGTCTCCTGGGTCGATGGTTTCGCCCGCGGCCGCAACTTCGGACGCGGCGTGGTGGTCAAGGGCCGCTGGGCGCGCGCGGAGGACGCGCCTCCGACCCCGCCGCCGGAGCGGTTCCGTCCGGCGGTCCCATTCGAGATGCCGAGCGGGTTGCTCAACGAATCGACCGGCCGCCTGTTCTACGAGTTCTACTACCGGATGCAACGCCGGGGCCGGCGCGTGGTCCACCCGGCCCCCTTCTTCTATCCCCTCGATTCGATCCGCCACTGGAACCGCCTCTATGGAAGCCGCGGCTTCACCCAGTATCAGTGCGTACTGCCCGAGGGCGACGACATCGCGGGTGCGCAGCAGATCTTCGAGCAGCTGCAGCGCGAGCACGCGATCCCGTTCCTCGCGGTGGTGAAGGACTTCGGCGCCGAGGGCGAGGGCATGCTTTCGTTTCCCCGCTCCGGCCTGACGCTGGCCCTCGACATTCCGATCGACCGGGATCGCACCCAGGTCATCGTGGACCAGTTGAACGAGCGGGTGATCGCCCACGGCGGGCGCATCTATCTGGCCAAGGATGCCTTCACCCGCGAAGTACACTTCCGAGCCATGGAGCCGCGACTCGCCGACTGGACGCGGGTCCGCGAGAAGTGGGATCCGGAGCATCGGATCCGGAGCGCGCTGGCGGTTCGCCTGCTGGGAGACGAAGCATGAAGGCCGTCCTGCTGGGTGCGACGCGGGGAATGGGACGGGCCCTGGCCCAACAGCTGGCTGCCCGCGGCGAGCAGCTGTTCCTGTTGGGTCGCAGTCCCGACGAACTCGCCGCCAGTGCAAAGGATCTCGAGCTGCGTGGGGCCCAGGGCAGCGTCGGATACGCCGCTTGCGATCTGCTCGAGCCCGACGGATTCGCCGCCGCCCTCGACGCGGCCGATACCGCTCTCGACGGCTTCGATACCGTCGTCGTGACGGCCGGTCTCTTCGGCACCCAGGAGGAACTCGAGGCGGACACCGCTGCCGCCGGCCGGGTCCTGCTCGCCAATTTTACCCATACCGTCATGCTCTGCGAGGAAGCACGCAAGCGCCTGCTCGCCCGTGGCGGCGGCACTCTCTGCGTCTTCAGCTCGGTCGCCGGCGACCGCGGGCGCAAGTCCGTCGTCCTCTACGGCTCGAGCAAGGCGGGCCTCTCCCACTATCTCGAAGGCCTCGATCACCGCTACCGCGAACAGGGCCTGATCACGATCTGCGTAAAGCCCGGCTTCGTGAAAACCGGCATGACCGAGGGGCTCACCCCACCGCCTTTCGCCGGCGAAACCGAAGCCGTGGCCCAGCGGGTGATCCGGGCCCTGGAGCGCGGAACCCCGATGCTCTACGCGCCCGGCATCTGGCGTTGGATCATGCTGGTGATCCAGCACCTGCCACGTCGGGTGATGCGAAGGGTCGGATTCTAGCGGGCCGCGCCCGCGGCCATGACCGGAGCAGAGCGTTCTGCCGCCGCCTCCAACTCCAGCTCTAACTCCAGCTCCAACTCCAACTCCAACTGGAGATAACGACGCCGCAGGTACCACACAAAGCCGCCGATCATGCTGAGCGGCAGGAACGTCAGGAAGGCCGTCGTGAGGATGAAGGCCAACCGGTTCTCATCTTCACGGCCGGCGCTGCAGACCGAACAGGCCTGGCTGAGCTCGGGCGACCAGACAACGAGCATCGCGACTGCAGACAGCCACAAGTTCTTTCGATTCCAGAGCTTGGGATTCAAGAGCCGTAGTTTCCAGTACTTCGTCACAGGTAGACCGTCACGTAGAGAACGGGCCAGACGCCCGCCACGAAATACCAGAATACCTCGGCGGCGGCGAGCAGGCTGGATCTGAGCCGACCCTGTTGGAGCTGCCACCAGACGTAGGTCAGCAGGATCAGGGCGGCCACGGCGTGGAGCGCGTGGACACCGATGATCATGTAGAAGAACGAACCCAGATTACTCGATGTCAGCGTCAGGCCCTCTTGGATGAGCCTCAGCCACTCGACGCCCTGAAAGATCACGAAGAAGGCACCCAGCGCCATCGAGGCCAGCAGAGGTTTCCGAGCCCCGACGGGATTCTTGCGGAAGCTGCGACGTGCAAGGAACAGCAACACGCCGCTGGCCAGCAGGGCCACTGTGTTGAGGGCCGTCTCTTCGAGCGGAAGCCGAGGTTGATCGGGGGGCGGCCAGACGATGGCCGACGCTTTCACGATGCTGAAGGCGCTGATGAAGCCGGCAAAGAGCATGATCTCCACGACCACGAACAACAACATTCCGAGCACGCTGCTCGGGATCAGCTGCTGCGTGCGCGTCTCGGTGACCACGCGCCTGCGGCCATAGGGTCGAGCGCTCACCACGTCGCGTCTCCCTTCATGGTTGCGGGTGCTGATCGCCAGCGGATCCGCCGCCAGCCGCCCAGGCTTTTTCCTCGGCGACCCAGGCGGGCTTCTCCCAGCCGGAACCCGTGTCGTTCATGACGTCGGGTGCCACGGCGGCGAAGAAGAGAAGCATGAAGACGAGGCACGTCACGACCAGATACGGGATGAACCTCGGTGTGTGATTGATGTGCATGAAGTGCTTGATGACCAGGTAGGCCTTCACGATGGCGACACCAAATGCCGTGACAAGCGTAACGACCCGAATTTCGAACATGGGACCGACGACGCTGACGGCCAGCAGAACCACCAGGATCGCCCAGATCTTCACGTAATTGCCGTGATGTGTGTCGTGAACTTCTTCAGACATGTCGGCTTTCCTATCTGTTCACTTGGCGATGTAGAGGAGCGGAAAGAGGAAGATCCAGACGAGGTCGACGAAATGCCAGTAGAGGCCGATCAACTCGACCCGGTTGAGGTGTTGGTTGCGCTTGGCAGCCTGAGCGACGATCAACATGATGATCGCGCCAGCGATCACGTGGAGCGCGTGGAGCCCGGCCGCCGTGTAGTAGAACGACCAGAAGGTGCTCGACGTGATCGTGTAGCCGTGCGAGATCTCGAAGGTCCACTCGGCAGCCTTGACGCACACGAACGTCAAAGCGCCAAAGGCCGTGATGTACAGCATCTTGGCGGCCTTCTTGCCGTCGCCCGCGTCTGCCGCCTTGTGACCGAGGACGGCCGACAGGCTCGACGACAGCAGGACCAGGGTGTTGAAGGCGCCGACCCACGTGCTGGTATGCGCGGCCTGCTCGGCCCAGTTGCCGTGTGCCAATCGGTGCATGATATAGGAGATCAGCAGGCCGCCGAAGATGACGATTTCCGAGGCGATCACCCACCAGACGGCCAATCGGCCGGTGGGGATCCCCGAAGTACTGCGCCCCGTCGCAATCGGTGTGGCGGACATCGTTCTCCTCGAATTCTCGGCCTAGACCGGCTCGTTCTGCGGCCAGTAGTCGTCTTCGCGGTCGGGGTTGCCGTACTCGTACGGACCCCGATAGACCGTCGGCAGCTCGGCCCAGTTGCCGTGGGGCGGCGGGGACTCGGTCGTCCACTCGAGCGTGGTCGCATTCCACGGGTTCTTTCCCGCCTTCTTTCCCTTGAACATCGAGCTGAAGAAGTTGTAGAGGAAGATCAACTGGGCCCCGAGCATCACCAGCAGCGCCACTGTCGCCAGCACGCGGAGATCCTGGAGGGGCTGGATCGCCAGCTCCGGGAAGTTCGTGTAGTCGTAGATCCGCCGGTGCTGACCGGCCAGTCCCAGGATGAAGAGCGGGATGAAGATGACATTGAACGGGATGACGGTCAGCCAGAAATGGATCTTGCCCAGCGTCTCGTTCATCATCCGTCCGAACATCTTCGGGAACCAATGCGCAATGCCCGCGAACGTTCCGATGATGGCGATCGGATAGAACATGTAGTGGAAGTGGGCCAGCACGAAGTAGGTGTCGTGCAAGTAGATGTCTGCACCGCTCGCGCCCAGGAAGATGCCGGTAACGCCACCGATCAGGAATTCGGCGATGAAGGCCAGCGCCCACAGCATGGGCGTCGTCAGCCGGATCGAGCCCCCGTAGAGCGTCGCGATGTAGACGAATATCATCTCGGCGATCGGGATCGAGATGAGCAGTGTCGTCACCGTGAAAATGTGGGCCATGCGCGGGTCGATGCCGGCAATGAACTGGTGGTGGGCCCAGACGGTGAAGCTCAGCACGCCGGTACCGAAAGCGGTATAGAGCACCGTCTTGTAGGCGAAGAGCTTCTTGCGGGCGAAGACGCAGATCACGTCGGCCGTGATGCCGACGGCCGGCAGCATCACCACGTAGACCTCGGGGTGGCCGAAGAACCAGAAGAGGTGCTGCCAGAGGATGGGATCGCCCCCGCGGTCCGGGTCGTAGAAGGCAGTGCCGACGTTCTGGTCCATGAAGAGCATCATGGCGCCCGCGATCAGCGGCCCCACCGAAACCAGGAAGAGAACGCTGGCGATCACGATCATCCAGACCACCATCGGGATGTCGTAGAACTTCATTCCGGGGGCCCGGGAATTCATGGTGGTCGTGATGAAGTTGATGCCGCCCAGCAGGAAGGCGACGAATTCCAGGGCCACGGCCACCAGCCACAGGCTCGAACCCAATGGGGTCTGGCTGTACTCGGCCTTGGCGGAGAGCGGCGGATAGGCGGTCCAGGCGCCTGCGAAGCCACCTCCTTCGACAAAGAGCGAGCCCAGGATCACGACCGCCGACAGCAGGAAGATCTGGTAGCTGAGCCGGTTGACCTTCGGAAAGACCATGTCGTCGCAGCCGATCATGAGCGGGATCAGAAAGTTCCCAAAGGCCGCGAGCAACACCGGCATCGCGACCCAGAAGATCATGATGGTGCCGTGGTTGGTGACGAGCGCGTTGTATTCGGAGGCAGAGACGATTCCGTAGAACGGCACATCCATACCCGGGAAGGCCAGCTGCATGCGGAAGGCGTAGGCCATGAAACCGCCGACGAGCGCCATCAACATGCCCGTGAACAGGTATTGCATGGCGATCATCTTGTGGTCGGTCGACCAGAGATACTTCTGGCCGAAGCTCTGCTCGTGATGCTGTTCGTCGTGAAGTGCCGGAACCGCCGCCTCGGTCATGTCTAATCCTCCACCGCCGGCATGTCCATCGCGGTGAGGGTGAGCGGGGATTCCTTCGCGAGCCAGGCCGCGTGCGCTTCGGGCGATTCGATGAAGATCCGCGCCCCCATCAAGCCGTGGCCGATGCCACAGATCTCGGCGCATTGGATGCCGTACTCACCGGTCTGGGTCGCTTCGAACCAGCCCGTGATGGTGCGTCCCGGGATGGCGTCCTGCTTCAGCCGGAAGACCGGCACCGAGAAGCTGTGCAGCACGTCAAGGGCTTCGAGCTTGTAGTGGTACAGGGTGTCGACCTTGACGTGCAGCTCGTTCACCTTG
>SMWR01000069.1 GCA_004356735.1 Deltaproteobacteria bacterium | reverse complement strand
GTCGATGGCCCAGGCGTATTCCGCCTGGGCCCAGCCATTCGGAAACATTTCAAAGAAATGCCCAGAGAGGATCAGGCAGAGCAGGATGATCCCGCAGAGGGCGAACCTGAAGAAACGAGAAGGTGGTCCCTGCTGTCTGAACACCTCGACAGTGTACGGCAGCGACGGTGGCGAGCATGATGGCTGTTCGTGGTGGTTGGGGCGCTTGCGTTACCCTGGGTATGGTTACCCCCTGTTGATCCGTCGGGTTTGCGGCGATCCGCTTGCCCCCACGCTTCGGAGCCCCCATCCATGCCGACACGCGCCATCGACTGTTGGGTGAACGTGAATCTCGGGGGCGTGTCGTCCTTGGTGAAGGAGGTGGGCCGGGAGTACTTCAAGCAGGGCGAGGACTTCCTGCGCAGCTACTCGGTCGAGGAGATGGTGGCGACCATGGACGCGCTCGGGGTCGAGAAAGCGATTCTGACCACTGATCCGCGGCGGCCCGACGAGCAGACGATGAGCTTCGTTGAGGCGCTGCCCGAACGCTTCTTCCTGGCTGCGCAGCTCGATCCGCGCAAGGGGATGAAGGCCTCGCGGGCGCTGGAACAGTTCAAGCAAGACCATCCGAATCTCGTGCTGGCGCGCATCACACCCTTCGCGATCGATCTGCCGCCGAACCATGCGGTCTACTTCCCGGTCTATGCCAAATGCATCGAGCTCGATCTGCCGATCTCGATCAACACGGGAATTCCCGGACCGCGCGCACCCGGAGAGTGCCAGCACCCGATGCACCTCGATCGCGTCTGCCTGCACTTTCCGGAGCTCAAGCTCGTGATGGCCCACGGCGCCGACCCGTGGTGGGGTGAGGCCACGCGGCTCATGATCAAGTATCCAAATCTCTACATGATGACGTCGGCCTACCTGCCCAAGTACTTCCCGCCGGACTTCGTCCATTTCATGAACACCCGTGGGCGCAAGAAGGTCCTGTGGGCGTCGGACCATCCGGCGATCCAGATGGAGCGTTGCTTCAAGGACGCGATGGCCCTCGATCTGCGCGATGGCGTGCTCGATGATTACTTGTATGCCAACGCCGCAGGCCTCTTGTTCGGCGAGGGCGGCGCCGGGCGCGACGAGTAGGGGGGGTGGGGTCGTGGACTTCCGCGAGAGCGATGAACTCGCCGCGCTGCGGCAGCAGATCCGCAGCTGGTTGAAGCAGAACCTTCCGTCCGGCTACGGGGTTCCCGGCTACCGCGGCCCGCACGACCCGGAGGAGCGGATTCGCGAGGCGCGGGCCTGGCAGCGCAAGCTCTTCGACGCGGGCTGGTCCGGACTCTCGTGGCCCGAGGAATACGGTGGACGCGGCTTCGGCATCCTGGAGCAGCTCGTCTGGAGCGAGGAGTACGCGAGGGCCTGGGCGCCCGACATGATCATGCTGGCCGTGGGGCTCGACCTGACCGGTCCGGTGCTGATCCAGAAGGGCCAGCCCTGGCAGCGCGAGCGCTTCCTCGAGAAGATCCTGAACGGCGAAGAGGTCTGGTGCCAGGGCTTCTCGGAGCCCGATGCGGGTTCGGACCTGGCGGCGCTGCGTTGCCGCGGTGAGGTGAAGGGCGACGAGATCATCGTCACGGGTCAGAAGATCTGGACCAGCTTCGCCCAGCACGCCGACTGGTGCATCCTCGTCGTGCGCACCGACCCCGACCTGCCAAAAAAACATGACGGCATGACGTTCCTGCTGTGCGACATGAACACACCTGGCATCGACATCCGACCCCTGACCGAAATGACGGGCGAGGACTGGTTCAACGAGGTCTTCTTCGACAGCGTTCGCGTTCCGATCGATAACGTGCTGGGCGAAATCGACAAGGGCTGGGACGTGGTGATCAACACGCTGTCCCACGAGCGTGCCAGTGCCGCGCCCCACGCGAAGCTCGAGTCGGAGCTGCTTCTCTTGCGCGAGCTGGTGAAGACGCTGCCCTACCAGGGCGGCGTCGCTGCCGACCACCCGATCGTTCGCCAGAAGCTGGCCCGGTTCACGACCGAGGTGCTGACCCTGCGCGTCAACGCGTATCGCAACGCCGAGACGATCCTGCGCACCGGCCACCCGGGACCTCAGGGATCGTTGCTCAAGCTCGGCTGGAGCGAGCTCGACCAGCAGGTGAAGCAGTTCGCGTGCGAGCTGCTCGGACCGTTTGGGCTCCTTACCGCCGAAGACCCGCGCGCCGTTGAGAAGGGCCACTGGAACTACGAGCTGATGTGGTCGCGCGCGGCCTCGATCTACGCGGGTACCTCCGAGATCCAGCGCAACATCGTGGCCGAGCGGGTCCTGGGCCTCCCCCGGCGCTGACGCTTGGCTCCCCGCATTGCTTTGCGAATTATCTGATATAGCATCAGATTCCGCGTTTTCGGGCTGATTCGAGGGTTTCCGGCGGATCTGCGGGCAGACGAGAGGGACATGGCCAGCGCCGAGACCACCTTCGATCAGAGCGGCCGTGCCCTGGGCCCCCGTGCCCTGCACACCCGCCAGCGCCTGCTCGAGGCCACGGGCGAGCTGCTGTACGAGTGCAGCGTACGCGACATCTCGGTGGTGGAGATCGCGCGCAAGGCGAACACGTCGCCCGCCACGTTCTACCAGTATTTCAAGGACGTGAACGAAGCCGTACTGGTGCTGGCCGAGCAAGCCGCCGAGGAAATGCCGGCGGTGATCGAGCTGATCGACGGCAGCTGGGAGGGCCAGAAGGGACTCGAGACTTCACGCGCCATCGTCAGGGCCTTCGTCGATCACTGGGACAGCCACCGCTCAGTGCTCCTGGTGCGCAACCTCTACGCGGACGAAGGCGATCGCCGCTTCATGAGCGTACGTCGCCGGGTGATCAGTCCTGTGATCGAACAGCTGGCCCTTCGTATCGAAGAGAGCCAGGCACAGGGTCGGGTCTCCAAGCAACTCCATCCCGCGGCGGCCGCGGCCGCGATGGCGAGTGTTCTCGAGCGCCTGGCCGCCCACCACCGAGAGATCGAGTTCTTCGGCGCGGGCCGCGACGAGCTGATCGAGAGCTGCGCGCGAATCCTGTTCCAGACGGTGACGGGGAAGAGCGCGGCGTAGCGGGCGCTAGAGGTGAAAGAATCTGGAGGTTGGTGTTTATCGGTATCGGCGAAACCTCTCCGCGCAGAGACACACCGAGCTAGTCTCCGTCCTCGCAGCGCTACTTCCGGTGCGGCCGCATGCGCGTCAGGAGGTCGTTCGACTGGGCTTCGCTGAGGTACAGGCGCGTGTAGCCGACGCTGGCGCCGAGTCGGTCGTAGCAGATGCCGGCGTCACGGTCGCAGGTCACCGACGAGCCGTACTTCACGATTTCGCGCCCTTTGGCCGGCCGCTGCATGCGCTTGTCGAGTCGCGTCGCGGCGTTGCCGCCGAAGATCGCGCGGGTGAGCGCCACGTTGGGGCCCTCCCGGTCGTAACACGCCGCCGACAGGGTGTCGCAGCTCTGGCCGATGGCGGGGTTGAAGATGGGATCGGACTGCCAGATCGGCAGGCCCGACGTCGACTGGAGCGCGTTTGCGACGCTGTCGCCGAAGATCACGCGCGTGATGCCCACGCTGGGTAGACCGCGGAAGTTGCAGCGCTTCGCTGACTTGTCGCAGCTCACGTCGTCGTTGATGCGCACGACGGAACTCGCCTTCGGCGCCGATGCCGCCGCGGGTGAGACCCCCGTCGTCGTGGCGGAGGGCGTGGATGTGCAACCGAACCCGAACCCGATGCAGGCGACGGCGCACAGAGCAATGGCACACGGAAGATGGGTGGCAGTGGTCACGTTCACCTCGATGGGAGTTGCAACCAGACTCTAGCCTGCATTCTCAGGAAATGAGGTAGCCGGCCGCAAGTGCCCGGTAGGCCTTCAGCTGTTCTTCGGCCCAGCCGGGTGGGCGCCCCAGCTCCTCAGCCAGGATCTCGGCCACCCGCGGCGCGATCTCGATCGACGCCCGCGCGTCCATCAGCAGTGCGCGCGTGCGGCGCGACAGCACGTCCTCGACCGTGCGGGCCATCTCGTGACGCGCCGCCCACACCACGGTGAACTCCCGGTAGGGAAAGTTCGGGTGGAGGAGTGCGGCCCAGGCCGGATTCTCCTCGGCGAGGCCCGAGACCTGCTCGAACTCGGTGCCGTAGGCCTGGAGGTATCCCTCCTTCGGAAAGGACGGGTCGTCGGGGCTCATGCTGCCGTGGAGCCGCAGGGTTTCGGTACGGCAGGAAAGCCCGTGCAGGCCGCCCACCGAGACGGCATCGTCCACAGTGTCCTGGGCCATCTTGCGATAGGTCGTCCACTTGCCGCCCAGGATCGTGACCAGGCCCGACGGGCTCACCATCACGACATGCTCGCGACTGATCTTCTTGGTGTCCTCTCCTTCGTCCGTGTCGCGGACCAGCGGTCGCAGGCCCGCGAAGACCGAGAGCACGTCGGCGCGGGTCGGGTCGTGGTCGAGATAACGGCCGGCGTTGTGAAGGAGGAACTCGATTTCCTCCGGGAAGGCCCGCGGTTCGAGCTGCGGTTGGTCGACGGGCGTGTCAGTGGTGCCCACCAGCACGCGCTCGAGCCACGGGATCACGAACAGGATCCGGCCATCGTCGGTGCGCGGCACCATGATGGCGCTGTCACTCGGTTGGAAGGAGCGGTCGAGCACGATGTGCACGCCCTGACTGGGTCGCGTCATCGGCGGGGCGCTCGGATTGTCGAGCCGACGCACACGGTCCGAAAAGATGCCGCAGGCGTTGATCACGACCTTGGCCGCGATGCGATGTTCCTGGCCCGTCTCCTGGTCGACAGCCACCACACCCGTCACCTGTCCCTGCTTCTTCGTGAGCCGGCTGACGTTCATGTAGTTCAGAAGGATGGCGTCGTGATCGGCCGCAGTGCGCGCCAGGGTCAGTGCCATGCGCGCGTCGTCGAACTGGGCGTCGTAATAACGAACACCACCCATCAGCCCTTCCGGCTCGACGTTGGGGATCTCGCGCAGCGTCTCCTCGCGATCCATCCAGCTGCTGGGCGCCAGGTTCCGGTCACGCGCCAGGGCATCGTACATCTTGAGACCGACACCGTAGAACGGGCCCTCCCACCAGCGATAGCGTGGCACCACGAAGGCCAGGTCGTGCACCAGATGGGGAGCGTTCTGGTAGAGGAGCCCGCGCTCGCGCAGGGCTTCGAGCACCAGCGACACGTTCCCCTGCTGGAGATAGCGGACGCCGCCGTGGACCAGTTTGGTGCTGCGGCTGGACGTGCCCTTGGCGAAGTCGTAGGCCTCGAGCAGCGCGACCTTGAAGCCCCGACTTGCCGCGTCGACGGCGCAGCCGAGGCCGCTGGCTCCGCCCCCGATGACGAGCACTTCCACCCCGCCCTTGCCGAGCCGGTCGAGCATCAGGTCGCGGTTCATGCTGCGAAGTTATCAGAACCCGATGCTGACGAGTCGTCCGCGGATCCAGTCGTGGATCTCTCCGCCCACCTCGCGCGGCAGGTCTTCGAAGCGCACGGCCATGCCCAGGGGCAGCTGGCGCCGCAGCAGGTTGCCCGGAACATTGGTGCTGACGACGCGGGCGTTGACGCGGACACGTCCGGAAGGCAGCGGAAACTCCAGCCCAAGCGGCACGTTCGGGAGCGATGGCCGCATGGTCGAGAGATAGGCGCCATCGGCCGAGATGGCATAGATCCTGGCCGGCTTGCGTCGCTGACCGGCCCAGACGATGGCCGGCCAGTCGGTGGGGGCGCGCAGGGCCTGGCGGTTGCCCAGCACGATCTCCGACTCGGCCAGGGCCCGGTTGATCTGGAAGCGGAGCGTGTGGTCGTCCACGGGCTTCCAGAGCGCCAGCTCGACGCCTGCCGACCGCAGCAATCTACGGCCGTCGGCGTCTGCGCCGCAGCCGGCTGCCACGAAGGTCAGCTCGCCCGTCGGCTCGAGACGACGCAGGAAGCGCAGGGCGGCCCCCAGGTCGAAGGCGGGCAGATCGACGGGAATCACCATCGCGCCGATCTCGCTGCCGTGTTCTACGAGCAGGCGCTCGGCCTGATCCGGCGTCTTGGTCGGCAGCAGCCGGTAGCCCATCTCTTGGATCCGGATGCCCAGCTCCCTGATTCCGGCGCTGCCGGCGTCCAACAGGATGATGCGCTTGGACACGGACTCCCCCTCAATGGACTGCAATCGGCAGGGGGTGGAGATGAAACGGTGACGGGTGTCACTTCTCCTGGAACAACTTCTCCGGGCACGAGGATGACGAGGCAGAGGGTCAGGCAGGCGCCGTCCCGGTCCGACTCGTGCAGCTCCGGGCCGCCGAAGCGGATCGAACCTATCCTGAAACATCGGCTCCATGCTTCGGAGTCGAGGAGTTCCGGGTTCGTGCAAATCGTCGAAATCTGGTTCGAGTTTGCCAGCAGCTACAGCTATCCCGCGGCTGCGCGGATTGAGTTCGCGGCCCGGGATGCCGGCGTCGGGATCCGTTGGAGACCGTTTCTCCTCGGCCCGATCTTCGTCGAGCAGGGATGGGGTGATTCGCCCTTCAATATCTACCCAGCCAAGGGTCGATACATGTGGCGGGATCTCGAGCGACTCTGCGCGGGTTACGAAATTCCCTGGAAGCGACCGAGCGTCTTTCCACGCAATGGGTTGCTCGCGGCGCGCGTGGCACTGGCGGCCGAACACGAGAGCTGGCTGCCTGGCTTCATCACCGGGATCTTTCGGGCGAACTTTGCCAAGGACCTGGAAATCTCGGATCCCGCAGTGGTGGGGCGGGTGCTCGAAGGTGCCGGTCAGGAGTCGGCCGAATGGCTCGAGCGGGCGGGCTCGACCCAGATCAAGAACGCGCTGCACCAGCAGACCCAGCAGGCGGTCGGGCTCGGCATCTTCGGCGCGCCCAGCTTCGTCGTGGGCGGGCCCACCACAGAGCCGGGCGCGCCCGCCCCGAAGCGGGGCGGGGAACTCTTCTGGGGCAACGACCGGCTGGACCAGGCTCTGTCCTGGGCCAACCGCCAGGACTGACGGGGACGGGCAGGGACGCGGTCCGGCCCGTTAGCGACGAGCTTTTAGCCTTGGGATTTCAGCTTTCGTGCCTCTAGACGAGCCAGCAGGCTCGAGGTATCCCAGCGGCGGCCGCCGAGGGCTTCGACGTCGGCGTAGAAGCCATCCACGATCTGGGCAACCGGTAGCTCTGCTCCGTTGCGCCCGGCTTCGTCGAGCGCCAGGGCCAGATCCTTTCGCATCCACTCCACCGCGAAGCCGAAGTCGTACTTGCCTGCGAGCATCGTCGGGGAGCGGTTGTCCATCTGCCAGGACTGAGCCGCGCCCTTGCAGATCACCTCGACGACGGCCTCGGGTTCGAGGCCGGCGGCGCGCGCGAAGTGGAGTCCTTCTGCGAGTCCTTCCACGATCCCCGCGATGCAGATCTGGTTCACCATCTTCGCCAGCTGTCCACTGCCGGCCGGACCGAGGCGTTTGGTCAGGCGCGCGTAGGCATCGATCAAGGGGC
>SMWR01000068.1 GCA_004356735.1 Deltaproteobacteria bacterium | reverse complement strand
GGCAGCGATCCAAGGGGTTCGAATCACGGGGGAATCTGGAAACCCGGACGGCGCCGCACTATGGTCTTCGGCCCGAGAGAGGTGCAATCGTGGCCGATACCAGAATTCTCCGTGACCGGGAAAGGGCGCTCGAAAACCAGTTCTTCGCGAGAGAGAACGAGAAGCTCAAGCAACAGCTCCGCGATAAACAGGAGAAGAAGGAGGTCCGCGCGGAGCTGATGCGGGTCACCGCCGTTCACGACGAGACGGTCATCGACCACATGATCGACCTCGGCATCCGCCCGGACACCTGGGCCGCCATCTCCCTGGTGCCGCTGATCGAAGTCGCCTGGGCCGACGGCAAGATGGAAGACGCGGAGCGGCGCGCCGTCATCGGCGCCGCCGAGTCCAACGGCGTCGACCCCGGCAGCCCGGCCGCCAAGCTGCTGGAGGGCTGGCTGGCCCGACGGCCCGACGGGCGACTGCTCGAGGCCTGGTGCGAGTACATCGCGACGCTGTGTGCAGCGATCTCGCCCGAAGGCAAGACGGCCCTCAAGGGCGAGGTGCTCGGCCGTGCCCGCCGCGTCGCCGAAGTGGCCGGCGGCTTCCTGGGACTGGGCAACAAGGTCTCGGTGGAAGAGCAGAAGATCCTCGAAGTGCTGTCCAAGGCCTTCGATCGCTAGGTCCGGTGCTTCGGTTCGAGCGGCGCTCCGAGGAGGCGGTGGGGCGCGCTACTCGACGGTGATCGTCGCGGTGGTGATCTCGAGGGCCTTGCTGGGGCGGCCGTTGCGGCTGCCGTTGGCTTCGAGTTGCTTCACGGTGCCCATGCCTTCTACGACTTCGCCGAAGATCGTGTGGCGACCGTCGAGATGGGGCGTCGGTACGAAGGTGAGGAAGAACTGGCTGCCATCGGTGCCCGGGCCCGCGTTGGCCATGCTCAGCATCCCAGGCTTGTCGTGCCGGATCGAGCCGCCGAACTCGCCGTCGTACTGGTAGCCGGGACCGCCGGTGCCGGTTCCAAGCGGGTCGCCGCCCTGGGCCATGAAGCCTTTGATCACACGGTGGAAGGAAACGCCGTCGTAGAAACCGAGCCGTGTCAGGTAGATCGTGCTCGACACGTGCATGGGCGCGTCCGCGGGCAGGAGCTTGATCTTGATGTCGCCCACGTTGGTCTTGAGATTCCAGTAGTACGTCTTCCCAGCTTCGAACTCGACCTTGGGCGGCTTGGCGAGACTCGTCTTCCAATTCGAGCTGGACTTGTCGATCTTCTGCTCTGCGATGAATGCGTCGATAACGGCGATGCCCATGTCTGCGGTCCCTTTTGAATCCTGGTTGGTTTCGGCCGCCTGACAGGCAACGGAAATGACGAGCATCACGAGGCCGACAATTGCCAACGGCAGGCGCACGCTGCGATGCATTCGTGCCACTCCTTCGGGAAGATGTAATGATGAGAGCCGAGAGACTAATGCAGGCGCTCTACTTTGCCTATGGCTCGAACCTGCTCGTCACGCGCATGTGCGGCCGCGTCCCCTCGGCCCGCCCGCTGGGCGTCGCCAGCCTCCGGGGCTACCGAATCACTTTCGACAAGCGTGGCCGGGACGGTTCGGGCAAAGCCAACCTCCGTGCCGAGGACGGCGCCACCGTCTGGGGCGCCCTCTACGAACTGGACGCCTCCCACTGGAAATTCCTGGACGCGTGTGAGCCCGGCTACACACGATTCACCGTGCAAGTCGAACTCGGGCGCGCCGCACCCTCTGAGGCCCAGACCTACCGCTCCCGTCTCTTGACCGCCGAGCCGGTGCCGTTCGCGTCCTACAAGCGGCTCATGCTGGACGGCGCTCATGAACACGGTCTTCCCGATGATTGGATCCGATTCTTGCTCGCCCTTCCGGAGAAGCCGGATCTTTGAGGCACCACAGCTAGGCGAGCAGTCGTGCCAGGATTCGGACCGCCTGCTTCACCTGGTCGGGCGGCGCGCTTGTGTAACAGACGCGCACCCAACCTTCGTAATCGGCGCCACAGGAGCTGCCCGGGGCGAGGGCCACACCGGCGTCGAAACAATCGGACAGGAAGCCCGACAGACCGCGGTCGCCGAGCTTGGAACGCACATCGACAAACAGGAATGTCGAGCCCTCGGGCGGCGGCAGTCCCAGTACGGCGGCCGCGTCCTCACCGGCTTCGCGATACAGTCGCTTCGCCCGATCCACCCAGCTTCGACCCTGGCGAAGCGCCGCCAGAGCTGCGAGCTGACTCGCGGTCGGCGAGTGGTAGAAAGTGTGGGTCGAGATCTTCTCGGCCTCGGCAATGGCGGCGGGCGGGCCCACCAGATAGCCCACGCGGTTGCCCGCCATGCCGTAGGCCTTCGAGAACGAATACACCGAGAGGGTTCGCTCCGGAGCCAAGGGCGCCACCGACACGTGCTCGCCCCGATAGACGTAGTCCTCGTAGACTTCGTCCGAGAGCAGCCAGAGGTCTTCGCTGCGCGCCAGCGCTGCCAGGGCCTCGAGCCAGGCGCGCGGCATCACGCGCCCCGTCGGATTCGACGGACTCGACACGTAGAGCGCCACCGTCTTCTCGGTGATGCGCATCCGCACAGCCTCGACGGCCGACTTCGCCGAGTCCACCCGGTCGAAGAACGGAACCTCCACCGGTACCGCCCGGAATGACTGCACGATGCCCCGGATCAGCGGCCAGAAGGGTGCGAGGATGAGAATCTCCTCGCCCGGCGCCGCCAGCATACCGACGACACTGGCCAGGGCACCCGTGGCACCGGCGCTGACCAGCACCCCGTTGCGATCACAGTCGATGCCGTTGCGCGTTCGAAGCTTTTCGACGAGCGCGTCGACGAGCGCCGGAATGCCCTGGGTCTCACTATATCGGTGCATACCGGGATGGTCAGCGACGTGGAGATCCTCCATGCGGCCGCCTTCGAACGGCTCCATCCAGGTGTCGCCAACGTTGAGGGGAACCGGGGGCGCTTCCGCAGGTGTGAGGCGCTGGCCGACCGGGGAGAAGACCCGGCCGGGCATGTTGGCGACGGCCGATGTGCTGTGGGGCGGGCGCGGCAAGGGAAGACTCCTGCAAACGATGGCTCAACGTAGGTCCGCGAGGATCGCAGTATAACCTTCGCGAAAGGTCGGATAGATGAACTCGTAACCACTCGCGCGCAGCAGCTCGTTGCGACAACGTTTGTTGCTGGCGGCGCGACCGGTCCGTATCGGTTCGCGCCCGCGCAGTTCACGCGGCGGCGGCGCGCCCAGCACGCCGGCCAGCCAGCGCAACACCTCCTTCTGTTCGGCCGGCTCGTCGTCGACGGCGAGCACCAACGGAAGCGGCGACTCCAGCCCCATGAGGTGGCGCAGAACGCCGACGCAATCGTTCCGGTGGATGCGATTCGAATGGTGCGGCGTGCCCTTGTAGAACTCGGCCTGACCCGTCCGCACCTGGTCGATCAGGCGGGCGCGCCTCGGACCGTAGATGCCACCGAAGCGAACCACGCTGCTCGCGAAGGGACTCTCCCGCAGGATCTGCTCGCCCTCGAGCAGCCGTCGTCCGGAGAAGTGGGTCGGCTCGGTGGGCGAGTTCTCGTCGACCCACTCGCCTTTCGACTGGGCGTAGACCGCCGTGCTCGATACGAAGAGGATGCGCCGCGGACGCTGCCCCTGGGACTCGAGAGCCGTCAGGAGATTGGCGAGACCCTCTACGTAGGCGGTTCGATATAGCGCGTCGTCGGATCCCGCCGGCGCCGCCATGTAGAGAACGTCCGTCAATCCAGCGGGCAGGCTCGTCAAGTTCGACGCGACGGCCAGGTCAGCCTCGATCGGTTCGACACCGGCCGGGAGCGCCGCCACGTAGCGTCGCATGCCCCAGACTTCGTGTCCCTCGCGAGCGAGACGCTCGGCCAACGCCGATCCGACGTAGCCACAGCCGGCGATCAATACCCTGCTCACGAAACGCCTACCCCGCTCGCTCCGATGGAGAGACCGCCAAAGGTATACTCGGGTCCATGAAGCCGCTCGTCGGAATCTCGCTCTGCCTGGATGAGCAGGGGCGCTGGAAGGCCGGGCGGACCTACCAGTACATCGACACAGCCTACAGCCGGGCGGTCGAGCAGGCCGGCGGCCGCGTGGTGCACCTGCCCGTGCAGGAGGACCCGGCGACGCTGGTCGAATCGATCCACGGCCTGCTGATTCCGGGTGGCGACGATCTCCTGCCAGATTCGCACTACCCTGACGGAGTCCGTTTCGAGCCGACACCGGCGGCGCAGCTCGGCTTCGACCGCGGCCTGTTGAGCGCCGCACTCGCCGCCGATCTCCCGATCCTGGCGGTCTGCTATGGCATGCAGCTGCTGGCCCTGCATCACGGCGGCTCGCTCCACTACGACATCCCCACCGATCTTGCCGGGGTCGACGACCACCAGTTGCCCGAAGCCGAAGGCCGACACCCAATCGAGATCGCACGCGGAAGCCGCCTCGAGCAGGCGCTGGGCGGCTGTGCGGACCCGGTCAACAGCCGCCACCACCAGGCCGTTTCCACACCCGGGGGGGCTCTGGTGGCCTGCGCTCACAGCGCAGACGGTCTGATCGAAGCGATCGAGCATCCGGCTGGCGACTTCTGCATTGGCGTCCAATGGCATCCGGAGAAGATGGATGGCCCTCACCGCGAGAACCTGTTTCGCGCGTTCGTGGACGCGTGCGCGGACCGCGGTTGAAACCCGCCTGCGGTAACGGGGATACTTGCGCGCCATGTTGCTTCGTGTCCTGTTCTCGGCCGTCTTCTGGGCATTTCTCGTCGTGTCCTCCATCGTCCTGTTCCCGATCGCCTTGGTGATCTGGGCCACGACGGCCCGATTCGATCCGAAGAAAAAACTGCTCCACCGCTTCACGTGCTTCTGGGGATCCCTGTACACCTGGTTCAACCCGGCGTGGCCCGTGACGCTCGAGGGTCGCGAGCATATCCGCAGCGACGCCACCTACGTGATGGTGGCCAACCACCAGTCGTTGCTGGACATTCTGGTCCTGTTCCGGCTCTTCAGACACTACAAATGGGTGTCGAAGGTCGAGAACTTCCGGGTCCCCTTGATCGGCTGGAACATGTCGCTCAACGGCTACATCGAGCTGAAGCGCGGCGACCGGACCAGCGTGGTCCAGATGATGGGCGCCTGTCGCGTGACCCTGGCCGAGGGCAACTCGATCATGATGTTTCCTGAGGGCACCCGTTCGTTGGACGGCCGGATGCGCGCGTTCAAGACCGGGGCCTTCGAGCTGGCGAAGGCGTCAGGTCGCCCAATCCTCCCGATCGTGCTGAACGGAACCTCGAACGCCCTGCCCAAGCGCGGCTTCGTGCTCCAGGGTCGGCATCCGATTCACATCTCGATCCTCGAGGAGATCCCGGCCGAGGAGTTCGCCGAGCAGCCGGTCGAGGAACTCACCGAACGGGTGCGCGACCTGATCGGAGAGAAGCTTCTCGAGATGGGCGCGCCGCCGCCCCGCTGATTCAGACCGAGCCCTCGCCTTGCTGTCGGTGCAGCGAACGGTCGACGGCGGCGGCCATGGCCTTCACGTCGAGATCGCGGTCCAGGAACCCGCAGACCCCGACGGCCACTTCGCGGGGTCTTTCGACGGCGTCGCCGAAATCCACCTGCAGCAGCTCGAATTCGGGTCGGCCCGAAAGCCAGTCGACGACTTCATCGAGCTGAGCCGAGAAGATCTCGGCCAACCGCTCGCGCGACGGGGCACCGGGAGGGTCGCCTCCGAGCATGGCCGTCTGGGACGCCACGACCTCCAGCGGATCGCGGCGCATCAGAATCACGCGGTAGCTGTGCTCGACGGGAAGCGCGCAGAGGAGCAGGTGGATCACCTTGATCGCGCGACCGCGGGCCTCGCAGATCCAGCTTGCATCGCGTCCGAGCGCCCTCACCGCTGCGTACTCGAAGTAGCCGCGCGGATTGTGGACGTCGGCCGGCCGCTCGGTGTCGACGAGGACGGGCAGACCGCCGGCTTCGAGCATCTGCAGCATCAGCGAGGTGCCCGAACGAGGCAGACCGGACACGACCGTAATGAAGGATTCTCCACCCGTCACTGCGCACCAGCTTATCCTGGCCGAGGACCCAGGGCGCAAAGTCTGGGCTGAGCACGGACCCGACCACCGGGGGTACCCTGGGCTCGTGTCCCGCATCCTCGCTTCCGGCAAGCTCCCGGTCGAACTGCTGCGTGAGCTCTTGGAATCCGGTCCTCCGGACCCCCCCGAGCTACGCGTCGGACCCCGCATCGGTGAAGATGCCTGCGCCCTCGATCTACCGGCTGGGACCCTGGTCGCCGCCAGCGACCCGATCACCCTGACGGGGGCCGACGTGGGCGCTCACGCCGTCGTGATCAACGCCAATGACGTAGCCGTGATGGGTGTGCGGCCGCGCTGGTTCCTGGCCACGATCCTGCTTCCCGATGGAACCGACGAGGCGAGCGTCCGCGGGATCTTCAGATCCATGCGCCAGGCGCTCGAGGATCTGGATGTGACGCTGGTCGGCGGGCATACCGAAGTGACCTCAAGCGTGGTCCAACCCGTCGTCGTCGGTCAGATGATGGGGTTGGCCGAGAACGGAAACGTCGTCCTCACCGCTGGCGCAAACCCGGGCGACCGGGTCGTACAGGTGGGCCCGGTCCCGGTCGAAGGCGCTGCCGTGCTCGCACTGGAGGCGCGGGATCAGCTCGGATCCCTAGACGCCGAGCTTCTCGAACGAGCTGCGAACGCGATCCACCAACCCGGCATCTCGGTCGTCGATGCGGCTCTCGCCGCCGCCAGGCTCGGCGCGACTTCGCTCCACGATCCGACCGAGGGCGGACTGGCCGCGGGCCTGATCGAGCTGGCGGAGGCTTCAGAGGTGAGGCTCCGCATCGATCCCGAGGCCGTGCTCTGGTTCGAGCCCGGGCTCGCGGTCTGCCGCGCACTGGGCGCCGACCCCTGGGCCACGCTGGCGTCCGGAGCCCTGCTGGCAACGTTCACGGCAGACAGGGCCCCAACCGCCTGCGCCGAACTCCAACGCAAGGCTGCGCCCGCACGCGTCATCGGGAGCGCCGAGGTCGGATCGGGTGTGACCCTCGAAGGTCGAGGCGCCCTGCGGTCTCCCGAGCGCGACGAGGTGGCGCGCGTTCTCCGCTAGTCGAGAAAGTGCGCTCGCTCTTCGGGCGTGGGAATCCGACAGGTGTCGAAGCGACCGAACAGCCGGTAGCGAAGCCGGGCGAAGCCGCGATAGCCGAAGTCGGCCAGTGGTCGCGGCAGCCAACTCAGCAGGGGCAGCCAGACGGGCCGGGGCTCGAGCAGCTCGCAGATCCGGAAGATCGCGTCGGACCGCAAGCGCACCCGTTCGACGCCTTCGCGGTTTTCCACCAGCACGATCGTGTCGATATCGTCAGGGATCAATGGGTGCCGTGTGCGGATTGCTCCGGCAGTCGGACCCTGGAGCGGAGCGTACGACAATCGCCCTTGCGGATCGCGATCCATCAACCACCGGAGCACACCGTCGCAGAACGCACAGACGCCGTCGAAGAGGACGACGTACTCGCGCGATTCGCGCGAAGCCGCTGCTTCACTCTCGCGCTGGACCGGCTCCATGAAGGAAGTCTAGCGAGGCGCCGGACCGCCGCCGCGGCCGGCAATCAGCGCCGGCAGCACCACCAGATTGGCGAGAAGCGTCCAGGTCACACCGATCATCAGCAACGTACCGAGACTCGAGAGACCCATGTGATTCGAGAAGGCGAGGCTGCCGAAGCTGCCCATGGTTGTGAGTGCGCTGAAGAAGACCGCTTGAGCCGTGCTGGTCGTCAGCAGCTCGCGCTCGGGAGAGACCCGCTCACCCGCCTCGATCGCCACCCGGTGGCGGTGGACCAGGTGGATGCCGCTGTCGACGCCAATGCCGAGCAGCAGCGGCAACACGATCACATTGGCGAAGTTGAAGGGAAGGCCGATGAGAATGGCCGTCGCCACGGTCAGAAGCGCCGCCAGAATCAGGGGCGTCAAGGCCAGAAACACGTCGCCGGGGCGACGCCAGAGGATCCACAACAATAGAGCCACGGCGATGACGGCCGTCGCGAGCGCCTGCTGGAAGGATCGGATCACGACCCTTGCGATCTCGACCAACGTGAGAGCACTGCCGGTGGCTTCGGGGATCTCGGCCACAACGGTGTCGACGAATCGAGTGTGCGCGACGTTGTCGGCCAGGTCGTAGGCCGGCAGAATCTGGACCCGTGCCCGTCCATCCGGGGCGAGCATTCGCTCGACCAGCGGCTGGGGAAGCGAATCGAGAGTCACCTCATCGGGCTCCAATGCGTTCCACAGGGTCAGGAGCGTCTCTGGCAGGGTTCCGAGCAGCGTGTGCTCGAAGCGTTCGAGCTCTTCTTGCTTGGCCTCGATGGACTCGAGACGCCTCAGAAACCGAGCCAGGTTCTCGGCCGCCCGGCGCGCACTGTGAGCGCGCAGCTCGTCGCCCTCGGCCAACCAGGGTGCACGCATGGACCGCTCCAGGGCCCTCAGCGTTGCGAGCTGCGATTCCAACGCGATCGCCGGCGCGAGGCGCCCCGGCCGCGGTGGATCGGGGACGAAAAAGACGAGTTCTTCGAGAATCTCGAATCGTTCCTGCTGGTCATCGGGTATGTAGTCGCTGATCGTGATCGCGCGCTCCACCACGTCGAGCTCACGCAGCTGTCGAGCCATGGCATCGGCCTCGGCCAGGCTCGGCGCCATCAGGTCCATGGTCCACGGGGAGGTCTCGCTCTCCTCGAGCAGCTCGTTCAGCGTCTGGACCGACTCGGTTCCCGGGTCACGGATGTTGGCGATGTTGTGATCGAAGCGCACCTGGGGAAGCAGCAGGAGCGAGGCCAGCGCCAGCGCGGCAGCCCCGATGCGCACCGAACGCGGGTGATGGGAACTCGCAGTGATCAGCACGCGTTCGAACCACTCGGACCCGGACCATGGGTCGCCCGGATCCTTGTCCTTCCAGAGGGTGAGCAGCGCCGGCAGGACGGTGAGACTCGCCAGCAAGCTGATGATCATGCCGATGCCAGACACCAGGCCCAGCTGGGCCACGCCGGTGAAGTCGGTTGGCACGAACACGAAGAAGCCCATGGCCGTCGTAGCCGCACACAGAACCAGCGATCCGCCAACCGTCGTGGACGTGTCGCGCAACGCCGGATCGTGGCTCTCTCCCTCCCGACGCAGCTCGGCGTAGCGCATGCTGAAGTGGATGCCGAAGTCGACACCGAGGCCGATGAACAGGATCGCGAAGGAGGCCGAGAACACATTGACGTAGCCGATGGCCCAGGCGGCCACACCCGCCGTCCAGACGAGTCCGATGATGAGCGTGATGAGAATCGCAAGGACCATGTACACCGACCGCATCGCCAGGAAGAGGATGCCTCCCACCAGCAGGAGTGAGACGGCCACACCGCGCAAGATGCTGGTGGCAATCGTGACCATTTCTTCGGTGTTGAGCGCAACGTTGCCGGTGATCCGAACCGTGATGCCGTTCTCGGGCGTGAGCCCCAGATCTTCGACCGCCGCCCGGATCTGACGCATGGTGGCGAGGCCGGGCAGCAACTGGTTGAAGTCGTAGACCGGGTGCACCACGAGAACGCGGCGCGGAGAATCCCCGGGCAGCTTCCTTTCGAGAATCAACTCGGACCACGAGATGGGCTTGGGTCGCCCTTCGAGCACCGCCATCACTGCCCGGCTGAGCGAGTCGAAGACCAGCGTGAATTCGACCGGCACGCTGGGATCGGTGCGGAGCCGCTCGATTCCATCCACGAGCACCGTGGCCAGATTATCGAGGCTCGAATCCCGCGAGATCTCGGCCAGCAGGGGCTGGACGGTGGCCAGGTGGTCGGATAGATCTTGGAGTTCTTCAGTGGAGAGATAGAGAAGCGCGTGGCGCTGGAAGAACTCGTCGCTTCCGGGCGCGTACATGTCGGTGAAGACATCGGGCTGTTCAGCCAGACGCTCTTCCAGCAGACGCACGGCATCGATGGCCGCGCTCGCGCTCTCGGCGTCCACCACCACCAGCATTGCTTCGTCGAGGATCGGGAAGACCTCGGCAAACTCGTGGTAGTCCTGCCAGAAATCGAGGTCGGCGGAGACGATGGCGTTGTTATCGGTGTTGATCCCCAGATGGGTCGCGGCGTAGGCACCGATCAACAGGGTCAGCACGGTCGTCGCCACGATGATGGGTACGGCCCGCCGGGACACCGCTTCCACCCACGCCACCAGAGCGCGACCCAGCCAACCTTCCATGGACCGTGCGTCTACCCCCCGCGCCGGCGTTCGCCTCTCTGCGCCCCAGGCGCAACCGGGGGGCTGTTCCCAAGAGCCCGGCGCGGACGTCGCTTCAACAGACGCTTAGCAGATCCGGGGATGCATCGAACGCACCGGATCGGTCAATCCGCAACCAGTTCGGCGAAACGTCTCAACAGCGCAGATCCGTGGGGTGCTTCGCTGACGGCGCCGAGCAGTGCATCCGGGTCCAGGCCCTCGGCCCCGATGACGTTGCGCCGCGCTTCGAGATAGCCGCGCATGATGTCGGCGTCGAATTCCGGGTGGAACTGCACACCCCACGCACGCCTTGCGACCCGAAAAGCGTGATGTGGATCACCCAACGTTGTCGCCAAGAGCTCCGCACCCGGCGGCAGCTCCAGAACGGACTCCACGTGGCTGGCGTGCATCGGAAACGATTCGGGCAGCGACCCCAGCAGCGCGTCCCCGTTCGCGCCAGCCACAAGCGCCACGTTCACCGTCCCGATTTGGCGGCCGCGAGGATTCGGCCCCACCCGGCCACCGAGCCCATGGGCCAACAGCTGATGGCCGTAACAGATGCCCAGGACGGGTGTTTCCGCCCGGACCGCGGCAGCCAGCCACTGGGCGGAGCGTTCGCTCCAGGCCTCGCACTCACTGACCATGGCACTCGACCCCGTGACGACCACGCCGAGTGGTTCCTCGGGCGGCGGGAGCTGAGACTCGAGCTGGACGTCGAGTACGTCGACGTCCTCATCGGGGACGCCGAGCCCATCGATGATCCAGCGTTCGAAGTCGCCTCGGCTCTGGCGAATCCCGTCCAGGGTGGTTCCCGTCTTCATCACCAGCAGGCGCCGCTGACTCACGACAGCGCTCCCTCGACTTCGAGATGCACGAACCGGTCGAGTGCGATGGCCGACACCGTTGCGACGTTGATCGATTGCATGCCCCCAGGATGGGATCCGTCGACTCCAGAAGCAAACGGACCTCTCCGGTATGAGACCGAAAGGGGCCCGAGTTCGAGAGTCGGGTGCCGCCGCTAGTGGCTGATGCTCAGCTCGACCCGGCGGTTCAGGGCGCGGCCGTCGTCGGTGTCGTTGCTCGCTTCGGGCTGGGACTCGCCGAAGCCACGCGCCTGCATGCGCGAGGCGGGGACACCCTTTCCGATCAGGTAACGCTGGACAGATTCGGCGCGGGCGCCGAGGGTGCGGCCAGGGCCGGCGCCTCTCCGAGCAACGTGCAGAGAATCGGAACACAGTCCAGCACGCCATGGCTCGAAGTACTCGCACAGCCGAAGAGCCGTGGCATCAGAGCGGCGACGGTCGTCCGGCGGACCGACGACATCGGCACTCCTTTCTCGGCGCGGAAATGCGCCCACGAGTCGAACCGGCACCACCATGAGGAAGTCGACCCGGGAAATCAAGCTTCGAAATTGCCGTCGGGCGTGCGCTTCCAGCCGCCGGCAGCGTGATTTCCGCCATCGACGTGGAGCGTC
>SMWR01000067.1 GCA_004356735.1 Deltaproteobacteria bacterium | reverse complement strand
CCGAATCGGCAGTCTAGAGTTCCGAGAAACTCACGACCTGCGTCGTGGGCTCCGGGTGCTCGTCGGCGCCGATCCAGCGCAAGCACATGGTGCCCCGACAGTGGTGGGCCGTATCCAGCCAGTTGTCGACCCCCGGATCCCGGTGGGCCAGGATCAGGCGAACGGAGCCATCGTCACGCAGACACGCACCGTGATGGTTCACGGCGATCCTGTGGTAGCGGTAGTCGAGCGACTCCATCCAGTGGTTGTTCACCTGGAAGTTCCAGTACGCGCACTTCGGCGGCGTCACTTCGATGACGAGGGCCTGATCGGGGCCGAGTTCCCAGTAGCCGTGGAAGTAGCAGATGTTCGGATCGCCGTGGGCAGCAGCGGCCACCTCCGAATCGAATTTCGGCAACTCGTTCTTGCGCTGGGCAAAGCCCTCCGACCAGTCCGTGAAGAGCGCTGCCGTCCCGTCGACATAGGCCGCGGCGCGGGCCAGTCCGGTATCGAGGAACTCGGCGGTGAGCGGAGCGGGACCCGCCTTCGTGCCGATGCGTTCGATGCTGAGCTTCGCGATCTCCTCTTTGTCCCGGTCCCGATAGGTCTGTCGCACGATCAGGAGCGAGCTGTCCGGCTGCATGGGCAACCAGTTTCCCGGATGCTCGCGGGCACTCACGACGATCTCGAATCTTCCGTCGGGCGCGACCGCCAGGTTCTTTGCTTCGATGTAGCCGTCCTGTCCGCGACGACCGTCTTCGCCGTAACCGCCTGCATAGGTTCCGAAGCCCAGGTAGTGGATCGTTCCGCGCGTACCCCGGATACGGTAATCGTAGGCGCCGCGGATGGCGGCGCTCTCGTAATGGTTGTCCGGATTATCGGCCCCGATCTTGACGGTCTCGTGTGAAGGTCGCCGCAGCACCGGGAACTCCGGATCGGCGAACTCGACGAAGGATTCGAGGGCCACCCGCGTAAGGCGACTCAGATAGCGGAACCCTTCGGCTCGCTCGAAGGGATCCATTGGGGTGGAGTCCCGCAACACCACCTCGCCCGCGTGCTTCAGGGCGTCGCAGAAATCGGTCCACGTTTCTCCATTCAACACACGTTCCGCGGCGGATCGCTTGCTCATCGATCGATCTCCTCGACGACAGGCTTTTGATGCCTGTCGCGACTCCTGTATGTTGCCGGGGTCCGAGCGTTGATTCCAGTTCCAAAGCAACCCCGAGGTGAGACCATGAGTGAGGCGAGCGCTGAGCGCGTGCCCGTGGAGGCGGGATTCTTCACGATTCCCGACGACCCGTCCGCGTCGCCACAGCTGCTGGGTTCCAAGTGCGTTGAGTGTGGCGAGTACTTCTTTCCCCGTCGCCCGATTTGCGCCAGGTGCCTGGCCCACGGCTGCGAGGATGTGACACTGAGTTCCCGCGGAACGCTCTTTACCTACACCTACGTTCACTTTCCCCTGATGAACTCGCAGCGCGCCGACCACGGTGGCTACGGCGTCGGGCAAGTGGACCTTCCTGAAGGCCCGCGAATCCAGGCTGTACTCTCGGGTGGAGAAAACGACTTCCAGATCGGCATGGAGATGGAGCTCGAGCTCGAGACCCTGCGCCAGAACAAGCAGGGCCAGGACGTGGTGATCTATCGCTTCCGCCCGTCGACCGATGGAGAGGCGTGACATGGGTTTGCAGGAGGTTGCCGTTCTTGGCGTCGGAACCACCCGCTTCGGGGTCTATCCGGACAAGTCGAACATCGTTCTCGCTCGGGAAGCCGGCGTGGCTGCGCTCAAGGACGCGGGCATCTCCTTTGCGGAGGTAGGCGAGGCCTTCGTCGGATATCTCTTCAGCACACCCATGACGGGCATTCGCGCCATGAAAGAGTTCGGTCTCACCGGTCTTCCGGCAACCCACGTGGAGAACGCATCGGCAACCGGCCTCGTGGCCTTTCGCGACGCCGCGTGGGCCGTCGCCAGCGGTCGTTGCGACATCGCCATGGCGCTCGGTTTCGACAAGATGAGCGAAGCCATGCGCGGCGGCGGCCGCGGCCAGGGACGTGACAGCATCGACAACGTGATCCTGCCCGCCGCCTACTTCTCGCTCTGGGGTATGCGCCGCATGCACGAGCGGGGCACCAAGCCCGAGCACTTCGCCCAGATCGCGGCCAAGAACTGGAACCACGGAGCCCTCAATCCTTTCAGCCATCGCCAGCCTGACCACGAAGTCACGGTCGAGCAGGTGTTGAAGTCGCGCAAGATTTCCGAGCCAGTGACAGCCATGATGACATGTCCCGTCGATGACGGCGCCGCCTGTGCCATCGTGGCCCGCAAGGACCTGGCACGAAAGCTCCAGCCAGACCGACCCCTCGTCGGCGTGCGTGCCTCCGTGCTCCAGACCGAAACCTACAGCCGCGGTCACATCTTCATGGGTCCCGTCGTGGGTCCGCCGAGCATGACGCGCGACACCGGCAAGCAGGCCTATGAGGAAGCGGGCCTCGGTCCCGAAGACATGGATCTCGTACTGGTACACGACGCCTTCGCCAATGAGGAGCTCGAGTATTACGAGCTGCTGGGCTTTGCCGCCGAAGGCGAGGCCGAGAAGCTGTTGGAGGAGGGCCACACGAAGCTGGGCGGGCGAATCCCGTTCAACACCGATGGTGGATTGATCGCTCGCGGCCATCCCGGTGGACCCACGGGTCTGGCGCAGATTCACGAGCTGGTGGTCCAGTTGCGGGGTGAGGCCGGACGCCGCCAGGTGGACGGCGCCCGTGCCGGCATGGCCCAGCTGGTGGGTGGCGGCAGCGTCTGCGCGATCACCATTCTCCAGCGAGACTGAATCGCGCGGCCCGAGAAGGAACCCGCTCACGAAGTCCGCCGGGTCGAAGCAGGAGATGTCTCATGAAGTTCTGGCAGTCGCTTTCTTTCACCGAGACCGAGCAGCTGTGCGATCTGGCGCAGATCGCCGAGGGGGCAGGATTCCACGGCGTCTTCGTTTCGGATCATGTATTCCACCCCGACAAGCTCGAGTCGAAGTACCCCTACTCGGAGGACGGCAGCCCGCCGTTCGGGCCCGAGACCGAGTGGCCCGAGTCCTGGGCCGCGATCGCGGCCATGTCCGCAGTGACGAAGACGTTGTGCTTCAACACGGCGGTCTACATCGCGACCCTGCGCCACCCGCTCGTGGTGGCGAAGCTGGTTGCGACGGCGGCCGTTCTCTCGGGCGGTCGCGTCGCACTTGGCGCCGGTGTCGGCTGGATACGCGAGGAGTACGAGCAACTCGGTCAGGACTTCAAGACCCGCGGAAAGCGTCTCGACGAGATGATCGAGGTGCTGCGCAAGGTCTGGGCCGGTGGCATGGTCGAGCACCACGGCACCTACTACGACTTCGATCGGCTCCAGATGTCACCGCCTCCGCCTCAGCCTGTCCCCATCTACATCGGGGGCGCTAGCGAACCGGCTCTGCGTCGGGCTGCGCGCAACGACGGCTGGTTGGGAAGTGGGAACGCACCCGAAGAGATTCCGGGACTCGTCGAGAAGCTCACGGCGTATCGGAAGGAGCAGGGTGTCGACGGCGAACTCGACATCATCGTGGCCGTCACAGCGCCGCCGAGCCCCGATCTCGTGCATCGGCTCGAAGACGCGGGGGCGACCGGGCTGGTCAGCTATCCGCTGCTCTACACGATCGGGCCGGGAACCAGCATCGATCAGAAGCGTGTGGCGCTCGAGCAGTACGGCAACGAGATCATTTCGAAGAGCTGACGGCAGGTGGGTTCTGCTTGGCAGAGCCAGCCACCTCGACAGGAAGCCGATCACGTGTGAACCAGTCCGGTCGATCCGACCCGAACTCGCTATCCTGGGCACACGATCGTCCCTCATCCCAGCTGCGGTCCAGACCGCGATCCGAGGAGAAAGCGATGAAGGTGCGGGTGGATCTCGACGTCTGTGTCGGTCACGGCCGCTGCTACGTGCTCGCCCCCGAAGTCTTCGGGGAGGATGAGCGTGGCCGCTGCGTGCTGAAGTTCACCGACGTGCCGCCCGACCTGGAGGCCAAGGCACGGCGGGGAGAGGAAAACTGTCCCGAGGCCGCCATCTGCATCGAAGACGACTGAGGTCTGCTGGAAGCATTTGGAATCGCTCAATTTCTCCGCTCAAAACGCCGAACCCGTCGTCACCCGCTAGGCTGGCGGGAAGGATCCGGGAACCCGCGATCCGACAACCCACGAAGCTGGAGTCGATCGAATGGCGGGCGCACTCGAGAACTGGGGAGAGATCCTGCGGACGCAGAATCTGTCTTCGGACAAGCCGATGGATCTGGTCTCACGCTGGCTGCTGATCACGCGCGCCAGCGTCTTCCCCATGACCATTACGTCGGCCGCCATCGGCGGATTGCTGGCCGTGGGCGCGGACAACACCAGCTGGGTCTACTTCACGCTGGCGCTGATTGGTCTCGTCGTCGCCCATGCGGCGAACAACATGATCAACGACTACTTCGATTTGGAGCAGGGCGTCGATACCGACGACTACGTCCGCACCCAGTACGCGCCCCATCCCATCCTGTCCGGCCTGGTCTCGAAGACGGGTCTGCTGCTGGCCATCGCTGTCACCAACCTGATCGACTTGAGCATTCTCTTCTATCTCACCGAGGTCCACGGCTGGATCGTCGCCGCCTTTGCGCTGTTGGGGATCTTCGTGAGCGTCGGCTATGTGGCGCCTCCTCTCAAGCTGAAGCACCGCGGATTGGGTGAGCCCGGCGTCTTCCTCGTCTGGGGGCCGCTCATGATCGGCGGTACCTACTTCGTCACCACCGGATCTTTCGCACCCTGGGTCCTGGTCGCCAGTCTCCCCTACGCCATCCTGGTGACCACGGTCCTGATTGGAAAGCACGTCGACAAATACGACGCGGACTTGGCCAAGGGGATCAAGACGTTGCCCGTCATGCTGGGCCGGGAGCGCTCGCTGTTCCTCAACCAAGAGCTGATGATCGTCTACTTCGGCTTCGTCGTCTGTCTGGTTCTGACGGGAACCCTCGGCGTCTGGACCCTGCTCACGCTGCTGGCGCTTCCCAAGCTCTGGCAAGTCCTCAAGATCTACAACGCGCCGCCACCCGAGGAGGCGCCGCCGGGCTATCCGCTATGGCCGCTCTGGTACGTGGCCTGGGCCTTCCTGGTGACCCGACGCGCCGGTGCGCTGCTGGTGCTGGGCCTGGTGCTCGACGCGTTCTACCCGATCCACCTGAGCTAGGTGCCGCCCGCCGGAGCGGCGGCGGCTGTCCAAGGGACAGCTGACAGTTCGCCGCGGCGGCGAACTGCGGTGGTGGTTGGGGCTTGGCTGGTGAAGGGGCGAACGGCGGGCGAGGGCGTTTGCCTAGTCGAGCCATGAGAGGGCTTGGCGGAGCATGCGGTTTCCCGAGCGCTGCAGCACGACGCCGTGAGTCACGGTGACGCGTTCCACGTCCCATGCCAGGATCCGGTCGCGACTGGCGCGCGCGGCCTCCCGATCTCGCGTAAGGGTCTTCATCAGGCGTGACGACGCGAAGCCCTTGTGGAGCCCCATGGTCCGCAGCCACAGCCGCGTGATGAGCGAGTCGTTTTCGACGTGGTTCATCAGCATGTCGGTGGCGAGCAGGGTCTTCGACTTGCGGTGATAGAAGAGGGTCTCGTTGACGTAAGGTGCGCCGCCGAAGAGCTCCTGGTCGATCTGTCCGGCCCAGACCGCGGGAGGCTCGGGTCCCAGTTCCTCGTCGAACGCTATATCCTTGCGCTTCTCCGGAAGACCCGGGGCTGCGATCAATCGGGCTTCCGGATAGACCGCCCGGTACGCCCCGATGAACAAGTGGTGGAACTTGTTGGGTGCGACCACGTATCGGACGGTTCCCAGCTCCTCGAGTTCGGCCCGGGTTTCTTTGTCGATCTCGACGGGTGAGTGAAGGAACAGGCTCCCGTCCTCGAGCCGGATCACGGTCATGCGAGTACCGATCTTCAGGCCGATCACCGACAAGGGGCGGTCGAATACCCAGATTTCGTCGCCGATCTCACGCGCCACGATGGAAGACTAACAGCAACTCTCGGGGCTGCAGCCATCGTTGGTCGGCGCGGTCTGTTTGAAGTCGCGTCCCTTGCTCTCACGGGGGTCGCGTCGGGTCGGACGCGAACCGTCGAACGTCTGGCGTTCGTCTTCCGGGATCACGTCTTGTGGATCGATCCGAATGATGTCGTCCATGTACGGATCCGCCGTCAGGATCTCGAAGGTCTTGGCGCAGACGGCCGTCCGCTCGCCGCGCCGCAACACATGACCGTCGTCGTCCTCCACCTGCTTCCACGGTCCGCGGTAGATCACGGCTTCGCCGGCTTCGAGACACGGGCCTTCCTTGCCCTTGCGTGCGGTCACGGTCACCGAACGGAACACGATGCCGTCGACCACGGCGAAGGGCTCTTCGGTCCATTGGTCGATGGCGATGCCGTAGAAGCCCGTCTTCTCGAGGGCTTCAAAGAGCTCGCGTTCTTCGAATGCCCCGGAGATGCAGCCGCTCCAGAGCTCGAGATCGGCCTGGCGGGCTGCGGGGATCGGCTCGTCGCTCAGGATGTCGGAGATGGCGATGCGCCCGCCGCGCTTCAGCACCCGGAAGATCTCCTGGATCAACTTCTGCTTGTCCTCGGGCCGGACCAGGTTGAGCACACAGTTCGACACGACGATGTCGACGCTCTCATCGGGGATCATGGGGGTTTCGAGACGCAGACGTGTCATCTCCCGCTCGAGTCGCTCGATCCCGTCGGCCGACTTCAGCGGGTTCGAAGCCAGCCATTGATCCAACCGGTCCAGATCCAAAGCCAGGTCCTGGATGCGACCGCGGCGAAACTCGACGTTGGTGTAGCCGATGGCGTTGGCCAGCTTGGGTGCCGCGCTGCGCGCCAGACCGAGCATCTCGTCGTTCATGTCGATGCCGATGACGCGACCTTCGGGGCCCACGAGCTGGGAGGCGATGAAGCAAATCTTGCCGCCGCCGCTGCCGAGGTCGAGCACCGTGTCCCCGGAGCGCACATGACGCGACGGATCCCCACATCCGTAGTCGCGTTCGAGCACTTCCTTGGGAATGGCTTCGAGCAGACTGCGGTCGTACTCGACCGGGCAGCAGAGGGCGGCCTCGCGTTGACGTGCGGCCGCGCCATAGCGATCACGAACAGCGGACTCGACGTCCGTGGGACCGGTCGGAGCGGTCGTGGTCATCTGGCTTTCCTCCCCATTACTCGCGCTTCGGATTGTGACGTTCTAGCGGATCAATAGCTTTCGGGAAGGGGTCCGGTTACCCCGAGGTGGCGCGCGAGGCGCGGCGTCGCAGCGGCAATCCTGGTGTAGAATGCGGGCTGATTGAGATCGGAATCCGTCCCGCACGCTCGCCCGGGCGATCCGGAATCACCAGTTGATATATAGACTTGCGAGAGTCTCGAGCCGAACCAAGGAGCCCCCCGGATGCCGGACGCATGGATCATCGACGCCGTCAGAACACCTCGTGGAAAGGGCAAGCCCGGAGCCGGAGCGCTGTCGGAAATCCACCCGCAGGACCTGCTTTCGCTCTGCATCAACGCACTCAAGGACCGCAACGGTTTCGACCCCCTGGACGTCGAGGATCTGGTGGCCGGCTGTGTGATGCAGGTCGGCGAGCAGGGCGGCGACATCGCCCGCAGCGCCGTCTTGAATGCCGGCTGGCCGGTCGAGGCGGCCAGTGGCGTGACCCTCAACCGTTTCTGCGGCTCCGGTCAGCAGGCCGTGAACTTCGCCGCCATGGGCGTCATGTCGGGCATGCAGGATCTGGTCATCGGCGGCGGTGTGGAGTCGATGTCGCGCAACCCGATGGGGTCCGACAAGTCCGGACTGGACGGACACAATCCACACCTGAAGGAACTCCACGCGATGGTGCCGCAGGGTATCTCGGCCGACCTGATCGCGACGATCGAAGGCTTCAGCCGGGAAGACCTCGATGCCTTCGCCGGCGAAAGTCAGCGCCGCTGCGCCGAGGCCCAGAAGAACGGGCGCTTCGACCAGAGCCTGGTTCCCGTGGTCGACCACGACGGCAAGTCGATCCTCGAGCAGGACGAGTATCCGCGGGCCGGCACGACCCCGGAGAGTCTCGCCAAGCTCGAGCCGGCCTTTGCGGGCCTGGGTGGCTACACGCCCAAGGGCGAGTCGCGCAGCTTCGACCAGCGCGCCCTCGACCTGTACACCCAGATCGACAAGATCGCGCACGTTCACCACGCCGGGAACAGCTCGGGCATTGTCGACGGTGCGAGTGCTGTACTGTTGGCGAACCCGGATTACGCCAAGTCTCATGACCTCAAGCCCCGGGCCCGGATCGTGGCCACTGCCAATGCCGCCAGTGAGCCCATCATCATGCTGACCGCCCCGACCCCGGCCACCCGCAAGTGCCTCGAGAAGGCCGGCATGACGATCGGTGACATCGATCTCTTCGAGATCAACGAGGCCTTCGCCGCCATCCCGCTCCAGACGATGCGCAGCTGCGAGATGGATCACGACAAGGTGAACGTGAACGGCGGTGCCATCGCGCTCGGCCACCCGCTGGGCGCTACCGGCGGCATGCTGATCGGCACGCTGCTCGACGAGCTCGAGCGTCAGGACAAGACGACGGGCCTCATCACCATGTGCATCGGTGGCGGTATGGGCATCGCCACGATCATCGAGCGGGTGTAACGCTCGGCAGCTGAAGTAACGTCGCAGGAGGGCGGGGACGTTGTTGAATATTCAACTCCCCGAGCCCGGGAAATGATTGTGAACGGGACGGAGTTGAATATTCAACAACGTCCCCGTTCGACGAAGCTCGCTGTGGACGCCTCATCCAATCACGCCGGCGTCGCGCAGACGGGCCCGCTCAGCGGATGAGATGCCAGCCTGGCCGAGGATCTCGTCGGTGTGCTCGCCATGCAGGGGAGCGGGAAGTCGGATCTCGGCAGGGTTCTCGTCGAAGCGGGCGGCCGGTCGCGTCTGACGCATGCGTCCTGCGTGGGGATGGTCGCTCTCGACGATGAGCTGATTGGCCGCGATCTGGGGGTGATGGAGGAGCCCGGCGCGGTCGAGAATCGGGGCGCAGGGCACGCCGATGGCGTCGAAGCGGTCCATCCACTCGGCCGTGGTGCGGCCTCGGAGTGCCCGCGCCATCAGATCGAGTCGCTCCGTCACGTAGGTCACGCGTCCCGCCGGCGTTGAGAAGCGTTCGTCCTCGAGCCATTCGGGGTGATCGACGCTCCGGGCGAACGCCTCCCACTCGGCGTCGGAGACGGTGCCCGCCGTCATGAAGCCATCGGTGGTTTCAAAGACCAGATCCTGGGCGAGCTGTGGACGTGAGCGCTCCGATTCGTCGCCGACCCAGGTGTAGCCCGCCATGCCCTCGGGCCACAGGAAGCTCACCATGGCGTCCAGCATTGAGAGTCGTACGTGCTCACCCTTGCCGGTTCGCTGTCGCACGAAGAGCGCGGCGGTAATGGCCTGGGCCGCCGTCATGGCCGTGAGCTTGTCGGGAATGATCAGTCGCACCATCTGAGGACGCCCGCTGTCGCGGTCTGCCTGGATCGTGGCAAGTCCCGAGAGCGCTTGAATGAGTGGATCGTAGACTCGTTTTCCCGCGTACGGGCCCGACTCACCGAAACCGCTGATCGAGACGTAGATCAAATCCGGGCGGATTTTTCGCAGGTCTACCTCGCCAATTCCCATGCGGTCCGTGGTGCCGGGCCGGAAGTTCTGGACGAAGACGTCGGCCGTCGCGACCAGCTTCTCGAGAAGCTCCCGGCCACGCTTCTCGCGCAGGTTGAGCACGATGGAACGTTTGTTGCGATTGACCGTGGCGAAAGTGGGCGACATGCCGCGCTTGTTCGTGCCCAGGCGTCGCACCAGATCGCCGCTGCCGGGCGCTTCGACTTTGATGACGTCGGCGCCCTGGTCACCCAGCAGCATGGTGGCCAGCGGTCCCGAGATCATGGTGCTGAGGTCGATGACTCGGACGCCGTCGAGCGGACCGGGCATGTCGGGTGCCTCCGGCTCGTATCCTAACAAGTGAGGTGATGCTGACGGGGCCCCAAGTGGAGGGCGGCTTTAAAGAAGCCGGTTGCTGCGCCGACGCTTCTGAAGGGGTCTCAGAGGGCCAGCAGGACCCGTTCGATGGCCTCGGCGGCGCCGCCTTCAGCGTTGCTGCGGACGACCTGGTCGGCCGCTGCCTGGACCTCGAAGACGGCGTTCCCCATGGCGATTCCAAGCCCGGCGCGCCGCAGGATCTCCTCGTCGTTCCAGTCGTCACCGATCGCGGCGATCTCGGTGGCTTCGATGCCCAGCTGCTGGGCGACAAAGGTCAGGCCCGCCCACTTGCCCGAATGCGGCGAGAACAGCTCGAGGATGTGTCCTCGGTAGTTCTTGTTCTGGATCAAGTGCGTGCCAATCCGCTCCCCGAATCGTTTCCGGGCCTCAGCGCGCAGCTGGGTCAATGTTTCGACGTCGCCCATGGTGGAGAGCATGATGACGTCGTTGCGACGCTCGCTGGCGAGGTCTTCGACCTGTCGGATGTGCTCCGAGTGGTCGTGGAGATACTCCAGCTGGTACTCGTGGGCATCGCCAATCGCGTCGGTCAGCACGTCGAAGCCTTGCTCGTAGGTGTCGACGTAGAGTAGCGGCGGACCCTGGGGTCGCAGGAATCCCAGGGCGTCCGGGTAGAGGTCGGGCTGGAGGAAGTGCGAGTGGAGGGTCCGTCCCGTCGCGATCTGCTTCACGAGGGCGCCGTTGTTCACGACCACGCAGCCTTCGAGCCCGAGCTCGGACAGGAGCGGCAGGGTGGTCCGATAGCGACGGCCCGTGCACAGGACGACCTCGAGGCCCCGGCGCCGGGCTGAAGCCACGGCTTCTCGAACCGCGTGGGTGAGCTTTCCGTACGGGTCGAGCAGGGTCCCGTCCAGGTCGAGGGCCAGCAGCTTGTACTTCACGGGTTTGGTGTGCCTCCCGCAGGCGAGGCTGCCGCACGCTCGGTCCAGCGTCCGCTCGCCAGCCGGATGCCAGTGGCCACGGTCGAGACGAAGCTGGAAGCGAGGAACGCGATCCACAGACCGGTCCGTCCCAGGTCCGTGTGCTGGGAAAGAATGTAGGCCAGGGGAACCGAGAAGAAGAGGGTACTGACGACCGAGATCAGCATCGGGACCAGCATGTCGCCGGCGCCCTGGAGCGAGCGCAGGAAGACGAAGAAGAAGGCCCACAGGAAGAAGGCACCTGACGCGTACAGCAGGTATTCACTGCCGATCTCGATGACTTCGGGATCGTCCGTGAAGAAGTCGAGGATCTGGGTGCGGAAGAAGAAGGCCACGATGGCGAAGGTCCACATCAAGCTGCCGTGAATCACGAGACCCGAGAAAATGGCACGCCAGGCCCTGGTCACATTGCCCGCTCCCAGGGCCTGGCCCACCAGGATCGCGCAGGCCGAGGCCAGCGGGAAGCAGAGCATCGGCACGATCATGCCCAGGCGCAGCCCGATGGCGTAGGCCGTCTGGGTGTTCTCGCCGAAGCTGCCAGCCAGCCTCAGGAAGGCCAGAGTCGACAGGATCGTGACGGTCATCTGGATCGCGGGCGGCCAGGAGAGCTTGCCGATCTCCTTCATCATCGACACGTCGACGACCAGATGGCGGAGACGCAGGTGCAAGCGCGAAGTGCCGCGGAACAACACGCGCACGCCGATCACGATGCCGACCCCCTGGCCGATCGCCATGCCGACGGCGACTCCCTTCACACCCAGCGCGGGCATGCCGAAATGGCCGAACATGAAGATCCATTCCCCAGCGATGGCAAGAGTCACCTGGAAGATCATCACCAGCAAGGGTGTCGTGGTGTCACCGGCGCCCCCGAGAATCGCACCAAAAAGTTGCATGAAGATGAGGCCGTAGCTGAGGGCGAGCACCAGCTTCAGGTACGGCACGCCGTACTGATAGAAGCTTTCGTCCGGTGCGCTGAGGGAGAAGAGCGGATCGGCCAGCAACAGCCCGGAGATCGCGACGAGCGTGGCGAACGAGAGACCAATCACCACGGCCTGGCCGGCCAGTCGTTCGGCCCGGTCGATGTCCCCTTCACCCACCGCGCGAGCGATCAGGGCCTGGGTGCCGAAGCACAGGCCCATCGCGGCCATCATCACGACCTGGCGAACCGTCTGGTTCACGATGATGACCGACGCCATCTGGGCTTTGCCCAGCTTGCTCAGGAAGGTGAGGTCGGTCAGCTGATAGACGACGCCGGCGGCGCTGGTGGCCATCAACGGCAGCGACAGGATGAGCAGCGATCGTATGATGCTGCCTCTTGTGTGATCGCGGTTCCGCCAGCCGCTGGATGGTTGGGTATCGGCCAATCGGCGCGTTTGCGCTTCGCGCGGTTCCGACACGGTCAGGTTCCCCTGCGCGCTTCGAGTTCTTCGAGAGTTCGGGGCCAGTCCTTCTTCAGGAGACGCGATAGCGCGCGGTCAGCCAACAGCTTGCCGCCGGTCTGACAATTCGCGCAGTAGTTGGTTTCGTTGCTGGCGTAGACGATGCGTTGCACCGGTGCACCACAGTCGGGGCAGGGATCCCGGTGGCGTCCGTGAACGGCCATGCCCTCACGGAAGGCCGTCACCTTCTCCGGAAATCCGTCGCCGACTTCGGTGCGCAGGCGCTCGGTCCATTCGATCAGGGTCGAACGGGTCGCCCGATAGAGGCGCTCGATCTCGTCGTCTCCGAGCTTCTGGGTCAGGCGGATCGGGGAGAGCCGCGCCCGATGCAGGATCTCATCGGAGTAGGCGTTTCCGATTCCGCTCAACAGATGGGGGTCGGTGAGTGCCCGCTTGAGAGTGTGGTTGCCCTGGATGAGACGCTCACGAAACGCGGCGCAATCCGCCTCGAGCACCTCGAGTCCGCCCGGATCGTGTTCTGCCAGCGCCGCCTCGCCCTCGACCAGGTGAAGCGAGGCGCGGCGCTTCGTACCGGCCTCGGTCAGGATCAGCGTTCCGGAATCGAAGTCGAACGCGGCCAGGCCGAGCTTGTGAGGAGGCGTCGCACCCGCCTTCTTCCAGCGCAAGCGACCCGCGATCATCAGGTGTAGGACCAGATAGTGCTCGTCCGACAGCACGATGACGATGCGTTTCCCCAGTCGACGTAGAGCGACCACCTCGCGACCGGTCACCGCTTCGATGGGCGGTTCGACGGACTTCAGCAGTGAAGGCCCAAAGATGCGTATTTGCTCGAGGCGCCTGCCCTCAATGCGGTGCCGTAGCGCTTCGATGTAGATCGTGATGTCGGGGAGTTCCGGCACCCCAGAGTGATAGCATGAGCCCCCCGCGGTCCTTGAACGCTCGACAAGAGAGGGGCGAGAACGATGCGCAACGGATTCTTCATGGGTCACGGTCTCGGAAACGATTACATCGTCGTTGATCCCAGTGAGCTGGGCTTTCGTTTGACACCAAAAAATGTCCGACTGATTTGTGACCGTCACCTGGGCGTGGGTGCCGATGGGGTGCTGGCGATGTCGCCGGCTCGCACGGCAGACTTCGGTGTGCGCGTCTTCAATCCCGACGGCAGCGAAGCGGAGAAGTCGGGAAATGGTCTGCGCATTTTTTCCCGCTTCCTCTACGCGACACGTCGGACCCAGCGGACCGCGTTTCGTGTCGCAACCAAGGGTGGCGTCGTGGGCGTACGGTTGCATATCGACGCTCACGGCGATGCCTCCAGCGCAACCATCGAGATGGGGATCGCCAGCTTTCGCCCGTCCGATCTCCCCTGCAGCCTGCGTGTCGAAGAGTTGGTGGATCACCCGGTCCGGGCCGCCGGCCGTCGGCTTCATTTCACCGGCGTGAGCATCGGCAATCCCCACTGCGTAATCTTTCCTGAGCGGAATCGTGGCTGGAGCCGATCGGATCTGCTCGAACTGGGTCCCGCCCTCGAGCACCACGCGCTCTTTCCTCGGCGTAGCAATGTTCAGCTCGCCCGGCGCACCGGCCCGCGAGCCATCGAGATCCTGATCTGGGAGCGGGGTGTGGGCGAGACCCGGGCGTCGGGGACATCGGCCTGCGCTGCGGCCTGCGCGGCGCTGCGGCTGGGGCTGGTCCGCTCACCGGTGCGGGTGCGCGCGCCCGGAGGCGATCTGCGCATCGAGATCGACGGCGCGTGGAACGTCACGATGCAGGGGCCTGTCGAGGAAGTGGCACGGGGTCGCTTCTCTCCGGCGTTCGTGCGCTTGCTTCGCTAGCTGAGGCTGGGATCGAACCACGCCAGGATGTTCGCGTTCTCTTCACGCGGGTAGGTATGCGAGAGGTCTTCGATCTCGCGGTAGACGAGATCGGCGCCCGCGGCTTCGAGGGCGTCTCGCGCCGTGCGGGCGCTGAAAACGGGAAACATCCAGTCGAGGGCGCCGTGCACCAGGTAGATGCGACGGCCGCGTGCGTGCTCCAGCAGGCCGAGGGCCTCGACCGCAGGATGCAGCACACCCGAGACGGGAGCCAGGGCGGTGAATGGCGTGGCCGCGCTGAGTCCCGCCAGATAGGTGAACGTGGCACCATCCGAGAGTCCCGTCAGGAGCACGTGCTTGCGATCGACTCGGAAACGCTGGCTGACGTTGTCGACCATCGATGCCAGTGCCCGTGCTTCGCCCTGGGGAGACTCCAACGCCCAGGTGTTGCCACGTGAGTCGGGCGCCAGCAGCAGGAAACCGCGGCTGCGTGCCTCCCGAAGCCACGTCCACAAGAAGTCCCGGCCGTGTCCAAATCCGCCGTGGAGCGCGACCACCAGCGGCCAGTCGCGATCGCTTTGATATCGCTCGGGAACGTACAGCCAGAATCCACCGCGCTCGCTCTCCGTGTCGGGTCTTGCGTGGTGAATGCCGACACCGGCCGGGTCCGGCGGATCCGGGTCGAGTTCGGCGAGACGCTCGTACCAGCCCGGTTCGGCGAAGAAACGGCCCAGCGGCGGCAATGTCAGTCGAAGCGGATAGAATGTCTCCTGGGCGCGGCATTGGGAGCGCATCGCCGCCAGCACGCCGACCGCCAACCGTTCGGGCGGCGACGGTGCCAGAAACTTCTCAAGCGCATCCAGTGCATGGCCCGCGCCAGTTCGAACGCAGTCATGGAGCTCCTCGAGTCCATCTGGCACCGCGGCATTCGAGAACGTTTCAAGGGCATGCGTCAGTCCGGTGCGCGCCGGCTCGAGCTTCTCCCGCAAGGCGGGAATCGACGCTGGGTGGAGGCGACGCTGAACCGCTTCGAAAAGCGCCAGGGTCGAAAGGCTCGCGCTCCCGACGCCCGTGAGCGCCCGTGCATATTCGTCCGGGATCTGGGGCGGCGCTTCGCTCACACCGACGTCAACGCCATGCGAAGACCGGCTGCTCGTACTCGGCGACGCGAGTGTTGCGCCCCCAGATTGCGACCTCGCGGAGCTGGTAGAGAATGGCTGCGGTCGGTGCGTGGATGTGGGTACCGAGCAGGGGAACCGAGATCACGGGGCGGTCGCTCTCCGGAATGCTGTGCAGTCGCGGCACGTCGGGCCGGTCGAGTTCGGCGATCGGCACCCGGTAGACGGCGGCCACTTCCTCTGGGTTCGGAACCAGCCTCGAACTTGCGTCACCCCAGACTACAACCGGGGTGATGACGTAGCCCGAGCGCGTCGGATAGTCATCGAGGAGTCCGAGCACGTGGCCGAGCTCGAGATCGAGTCCCACTTCTTCCGAGAGCTCGCGCAAGGCAGCGATCTCGGGGGTCTCGCCCTCGTCGAGGCGACCGCCGGGAAGCGCCCACTGACCCCCGTGGGCGCGAAGCTTTAATGCGCGGCGAGTGATCACGAAGGAAGTACGTCCCTCTTCATCCGGCAGCAGCGCCAAGGCGACGGCCGCGCGGCGCAGCTTCTCGTCGTGATGAGGCATGCGCTCGAACGCCGCGAGATGGTCGCGGATCCGGTTTCGCAAGACGTCGTCGAAGCGGAAGGAGGAGGCAGCATGCACACGGGCAGGATAACGAACCGTCGGGAGCTGGACGGAATTCGCCAATGGCGGCAGACTCCGGTCCCCCATGTTGAACGATGTCGAGCGCTACAGGATTCCGGTTCCCCACGCGGACCTCGAAATCTCCCTCATCGACTGGGGCGGCGACGGTCCGCTGGCGCTGCTTCACCACGCAAACGGCTTCTGCGCCGGGACGTGGGGCGTGGTGGCGCAGGGCCTGCGACGCCATTTCCGCGTGATTGCCATGGATGCGCGCGGACACGGAGACTCCGACAAGCCGAAGGGCAATCAGCACTATCGTTGGGAGAACTTCGGTCTCGACGCAGCCGCGGTGGCGGACGTGCTCGTCGCCCGTCACGGCCCAGTGACGCTGGGACTCGGCCATTCCTTCGGGGGTACGGCGCTGATCCTGGCTGCGGTCCAGCGGCCCGATCTGTTCGAACACCTCGTGCTGCTGGATCCGATCGTGATGCCCACGGTCGTGAACGAATCGCCGGAGATTCGAGCCGAGCGCACGGACAGCCTGGTCGAAGCAGCGCGCCGTCGTCGCCACGTCTTCGAGAGCCGTGAAGAAGCCTATGACGGCTGGAAGGGCCGCGCGATCTTCACGCATTGGGATCCGCGCGCCCTCGAACTCTACGTGACCGAGGGCCTCGCCGATCGATCGGATGGCAGCGTCGAACTCAAGTGTCCGGGCGAAGTGGAGGCCGCGATCTTCGCAGCGGGTGCCGGCGCAGACGTGATGGGGAAACTCGGCGGGCTCGAGGCCCCGACGCTGATCGTCTGGGCCAGCGGCGGAAACTTCTCGCGCGTCCACTTCGAGGAGCTGGCGGCCCGGATGCAACGGGGCGAAGTGATCACGGCGGAGGTCGGACACCTGATCCCCATGGAGCAGCCCGAATGGGTCGTTCGCCAAGTCCTGCGATTCAACGCTCGGTCGGGAAGTCCCGCTGGGTCCAGCCGGTCCAACCCTCTCGAAGAGAACGTACCGAGCTGAAGCCCATCTCCTGAAGGGTTCGTGCTGCCAGCGCACTGCGGTGGCCGCCGCCGCAGTAGAGCAGAAGCCTTCGGTCGCGGTCCTCGAGCCAGGGATCGCGCTTGCGGTGGACCCGGTCTGCCCGGACTTCGAGGAAACCGCGCGGATAGCTGCGCGCGCCCGGAATGTGGCCTTCAGCGAATTCGTCGGCCTCACGCACGTCGATGAAGTGCCAGCCGTTTTGGTCCGGTGCTTCGAGAATCGACTTCGCGTCCTCGGGCGAGATCTCCTCCACGTGTTCCAGGGCGGCGTTCACGAAGTCGGCCAGGCTCTTCGTCACGATTCAGGCGCCTCCGTAGAACGCGGAGATCGCGATGAACATGAAGCCGAGGATGCTGAGCTGGAGCGTTCGATCCTTCAGCAGGGTTTCTTCAGGCTTCTCGCCGGCGCGACCGGAGTCGACCAGCAGGAAGTACCGGAAGATCGCCACGATCACGATCGGGACGGTGAACAGCAGCAGCCTCCTGAACTGGCCGCCGTTCTCGGCCAGTACGTCCTGAACGTAGAGTGAATAGCTGATGACGGCGGCTGCCATGGAGGTTCCGGTGAAGGCCGTCAGCGAATTCGCGGTGTACTGGGCCAGCACCGGGCGCGCCCCGCTGTTGGCACCGCCCGCCTGGAGTTCGGCCTTCCGCTTTGAGAGTGCGATGAAAAGTGCCACGAACAGGGTGCAGAGCACGAACCAGTCGGAGAACGGGACGTCGATGGCCAATGCCCCGGCGATGGCACGCAGCACGAACCCGATCGCCACCAGCATCGTGTCCAGGATCACGATGTGCTTGCCAAGGGTCGAATAGAAGTGGCTCATGCTCAGGTAGATCACGATCGAGACGCCAAATTCGAACCCGATCCGGAAGCCCATTCCCAGCGCAGCCAGGGTCAGGGCGACGCACAGCGCGATGGCTGCGGAGGAAGAGACCTGGCCCGAGGCGATGGGCCGGTGGCGCTTCTCGGGATGGAGACGGTCGCGCTCGGCATCGATCAGGTCGTTCAGCACGTAGACCGAAGATGAAGCCAGAGAAAAGGCCACGAAAGCCAGGGTCGCCGTGATCGCGGCCTGCGGGTCGAACAGCTTGCGTGCGAACACCAGCGCCGCGAACAACAGGAGATTCTTGATCCACTGTTTCGGGCGCAGAAGTTGGAACACGCCGCGATGCTACTGGCATCGGCGCGAGGCTGCCCGGCGCTTCCGGGAGGGGCGGGCGCGGCTCACGTGAGGGTTCCCGGTCATGAAGAAGCGATAGGGCAACTCGCTTCCCTTGCTGAGGCCGATGCGACGGCTGGTGCCGATCTGGATCGGGGGGGCTCCGGGGGCGGGCCGGCGCAGGCAGAGGCGACCGGCCAGCAGCGATCGGCCGTTGTCGTCCAGGGTCACACCCATGGCCTGAGTGAGCTTGCCGGGACCGCTGCCAATATCCACGACGTCTGCGCCGGCTGCGAGTCCCCGGCCGAGCCGCATCCGGTCTTCACCCTGCACCGGTTCCACGGCGCGCAGCAGCACGGCGGCTCCCAAGCCGCTCGGTTCGCAGACCACGTTGGCGCATGTGTGGACCCCATAGCTCCGGTACACGTAGAGACGCCCCGGTGGGCCGAACATGGCGCGATTGCGCGGCGTCGGCCCGCGGTGGGTGTGGGAGCCCGGGTCGGTGCCGTCGCCCAGATAGGCCTCTACCTCGACGATCCGTGCGATCAGTCGGATGCCGTCGTCGAGCCGGTGCACCAGATAGGCGCCAAGCAGCTCCGGCGCGACCTCGAGGCAGGGTCTCGCGAAGAAGCTGGCTGTGAACCGTCCGCCTGTCGCCATGATTCGTCTTGGGTTGCGCTCGGTAGGAGCCGATGGATGGGTACCATAGTGGGCCCGATTGCCGGTACGTGGACACGGCAGTCACGCACGAGGAACGCGAGAGCAGGCCATGGACCGCGAAGGCGAGGCGGCGGCCCCCCTCGACGGCGTGTCGTCGACCCAGGCGCGCTTCGAGTGTACTGACTCGCTGCTTTCCGAGGCGGTCGTGCGGGGCTTCGAATCCGGCTACAGCCTGGCCGACCCGTTGACCCTGACCTTGTGGGAGGCCCGGCGTTCAGCCCCCTTCTGGCGGAGGCGAAGCCTCCGCAGCGGAACGCCCGGCGTTCAGCCGTTCAGCCGGCGGATGCCCAGCTGCTTTCGATCACGGACTCGATGATGCGCGAGGCCCGGTGACCCCAGATGGGGTGGGTCTGTTGAGCCTGTGCGTCGGCGAGGCGGAGAGTGGCTTCGAGGGGCGTGATCGCTTCACGTCGCGATTCTTCGCAAATGCGAAGGACGGTCTGATGGATGCCGCCGGGCCATTCGCGATCCAGATGCCGGTGCACGAGCGGGTCGTTTTCAATGAAGCCATATTGCTCGTTGCCGCAGGAGACGATTCCCATCCGGTTGGCGACGAAGTCCGGGACGTAGAGAATGGCGAGCTGGGCCAGGGCGGCGGCGTCACGCAATTCGTTTTCGAGCGGGTCATTTGCGGAGCCGCAGATCATGCGTGCCTGGACCGACGGGATCGTCTTGGATCCGAGCACGCCGCCCATGGCGCACGGCGACAGCACGTCGCACGGCTCCCACAGGATCGACGGGTCGTCTTCGCGTACCTGTCGGATCTCGACCGGTGCGCCCGACCACCGATCGAGGAGGGCTTCGCGGCGGTCGGCGCAGACCTCACTGGCCACGATCTGACGAACGCCCCGGTCGAGGAGCAGCCGGATCATGGCGCTGCCGACGTTTCCCGTTCCCTGGAGGACGACCTTCTTGCCGTGGAGTCCGTTCTGCTCGAGGAAGAGAAGGCCCGCCTCCATGGCGGCGACGACCCCCTCGGCCGTCATCCTCGAAGGGTTTCCCGAACCGCCGCGCTCCGGCGGAATGCAGGTGGCAAAGCGTGTGGCGCGGAAGATCTCGGCCATGTCGGCGGGTCGCGTGCCCGCGTCTTCTCCCGCGACGTAGATGCCGCGGAGGCTTGTCACGAAGGCGCCATACTCCTGATAAAGACAGCGCCGGAAATCGGCGTCGTCGGCGCGGTCGCCCGGGACGCGGGCGATGAGCCCCTTGCCGCCACCCCACCAGAGTCCCGCCAAGGCGTTCTTGCGGGTCATGGTCCGCGCCAGACGCAGCCCGTCGCACAGCAGGTCTTCCACGCTGTCATAGGCGCAATGCCGAACGCCGCCCTGGGCTTGGCCGCGTCGAGTCGAGTGGATCACGGCGGCGAAGAGCGTCCCGCTGCCGCGACCGGTCGCAAGGAAGATCGCCTCATGGTCGCTGTCCTGCCGCATCAGCAGATCCGACAACGACTGCAGCCGGGGCGACGAGACCAGGTGGCCGCTGCCGTCGGGGTCGCGGATCAGCCAGGCCCGCCCGCCCAGCTCGTCGAGCAGCGAAGTTGCGAAGTGATTCGGAGGGCTGAGGAGATCCAGGGCCATGCTCTGCGATTCGACCGCTCCGCCCCAGAACTGAATGTCGCCGTTATAATTGACGGCCAAGTCAACCCCGAGAGCCTGGAGAATCCCTGGATGGATCTGGATTATGGCAAGGAATACGAGGACTTTCGCGCTGAAGTCAGTGGCTGGTTGAGTTCGAACTGGCCGCCCAAGGGTGAGCTGGCCGAGCTGCCCCTGGCCGAAGGCGCAGCACGCTTCCGCGCGATGGCCAGCGAGGCTGGCTACCTCAACCGCAACATCCCCCGAAAGTACGGCGGCGGCGAACAACCGCCTGATGCCATCAAGGGACAGATCATCCGCGAGGCGTTCGCCAAGGTCCACGCGCCGATGGAGGCGCGCGGCATCGGAAGCATGATGCTGGTGCCGACACTGCTCGAACGCGGTGAGGAATGGCAGAAGGAGAAGTTCGTCAAGGGGACGATCAACGGCGAGATCATCTGGTGTCAGGGCTACAGCGAGCCGGGCTCCGGCAGTGACCTCGCTTCCCTCCAGACCAAGGCCGAACTCATCGGTGACGAGTGGGTGATCAACGGCCAGAAGATCTGGACGACCACGGCCCAGCAGGCAGACTGGATGTTCTGTCTGTGCCGCAGCGAGCCCGACCAGCCCAAGCACGGGGGCATCTCCTATCTGCTGATCCCCATGAAGCAGGACGCCATCACGGTCAGTCCGCTCAAGCAGATGACGGGCGGCGCGGATTTCAACCAGGTCTTTTTGGAGGATGCGCGCACACCGGCCGATCACATCGTCGGCAAGCGGGGCGAGGGCTGGAGCGTTTCGCGCACGACGCTGAAACACGAGCGCAACTCGATCGGAAACGCCGCCCAATCCGAGGCGATCTTCAAGGGGCTGGTAGCGCTAGCGAAGACGAGCCAGTACAACGGTCGTCCGGCGCTCCAGGATCCCACCATCCGACAGCGCCTCGCGGGCCTCGAGGGCTACATCCTGAGCCACAAGTATTCGGGCCTCCGTCAGTTCACCAAGAGCGCGAAGGGCGAGGACGTCGGCATCATCGGCCTCATGAACAAGATCAACTCGACGAACATCGGCAGCGAGGTCTCCAAGCTCGCTCTCGATCTCCTCGGGGATGACGGCATGCTCGACCCGATCGCTCATGAGGAGATGACGCTCCTGCCGACGGGCGGGAATCGCGGCTGGATCAACCAGTACATGTATTCGCTCGGAATCGCCGTGGCCGGCGGTACCGGCAACATCCAGCGCAACGTGATCGGTGAGCGAGGCCTCGGCCTGCCGCGCGACTACTACGCGGACAGGAGCTCGGGAAAGTGAATTTCGACATCTCCGAAGAGCAGCAGATGCTGCAGGAAACGGTTTCCCAGCTGATCGAGAATGAGTGTCCGCTTTCCCGGATCCGCGAGATCTTCGAAGGCACCGACGGCTACGACCCGGCCCTGTGGAAGGGGATGGTGGAGATGGGCGTGGCCGGTCTCCAGATTCCTGAAGAGTACGGGGGCGCCGGACTCGAGATGCTCGATCAGGCCCTGGCGGCCGAGACCCTGGCCTACGCTGGCGCACCCGGTCCGTTCCTCGGACACGCGCTGGCCGGCCTGGCCCTGGTCCTCGGCGGCAGCGAAGAGCAGAAGCAGCGCTGGCTGCCACGACTGGCCCAGGGTGAGGCGCTCGGGACCGTGGCGCTGGCCGAAGGCGACAACGTCTGGCAGCCCGAGCAGTGGAAGCTCGCGGGCGGCAGCACGCTCTTGGGCCAGAAGGCCTATGTGCCCTACGCCGACATGGCCGGTGTGATCATCGTCGGCGTCGCCGGTCCCGGACTGGTGCTGGTGGAGAAGGGCGCAAGCGGAATCACGACCGAGAACTACGATCTGGTCGACCGCGCGCGCCAGCTCTGCACCGTGTCCTTCGACAGCACACCCTGTGAGGTGCTGCCCGAGGGCGCTGCTGCGTCCGAGCGCGTGCGCGATGCGGCCCTGGTGCTGCTGGCGGCCGACGCCTTCGGCAGCGGCCAGCGCCTGCTCGACATGTGTGTCCAGTACGCCAAGGAGCGCGAGCAGTTTGGTGTCACGATCGGGCACTTCCAGGCCTTGAAGCACCAGCTCGCCAACATGGCCCTGGAGATCGAGCCGACCCGCGGTCTCTATTGGTATGCGGCCCATGTCTTCGATCACGTCCAGGACGAGTCGGCTCGGATGGCGGCGTTGGCCAAGGCCCACATCACCGACCGCACGATGCAGATCGCGCGCGACGCAGTGGAAGCCCACGGCGGCATCGGCTTCACCTGGGAGTGCGATGTCCAGATCTGGTTCAAGCGCGCCATGTTCGACCGCGCCTGGATGGGCACGCCGTCGGTGCATCGCGAGCGCGCGGCGCAGATGGCGGGCTGGTAGCTTTAGAAAGCCCGGTCCGACACGGAATGATGTCCTCGTGAAGTTCGGGATCCCCCTCGCGCGCCTCAACCCCGCTTTCCACCTGACGGCGGCGGTGGAGGCGGACCGGCTCGGGTTCGAGTCGGTGTGGATGGCGGACCATCTCTGCTTCACCGTTGACATGGGAGGCTCGCCGCACCCCGGCGCCGACGCGCCACCGGTGCCGCCCTCGACGCCGGTCTTCGACACCTTCGCGGTGCTGACGCACCTGGCGGGTCGGACCCAGCGCATCCGGCTGGGAACCAACGTCTACCTGATGGGGCTGCGGCACCCGTTCACGGCGGCGCGCGCGGTACAGACCCTCGACATCCTGTCCGAGGGGCGTGCGGAAATCGGAATCGGCGCCGGTTGGCTGCGCGAGGAATGGGTGGCGGCCGGGTTCGATCCGCGCACGCGGGGGCGGCGGCTCGACGAGTGCCTCGCGGTCTGTAAGCAGCTCTGGACCGAAGAGGTCGTGGAGCACCACGGCGAGTTCTTCGACTTCGAGCCGGTGATGTTCGAGCCGAAGCCGATCCAGAAGCCGTGGCCGCCGATCCATGTGGGTGGCAGCTCGGAGGCCGCTCTGCGGCGTGCGGTCCTGCACGGCGATGGCTGGTACGGACTCCAGCCCTCTCTCGAAGAGGCCGCGAGCGAAGTGAAGCGTCTGCACCAGCTGCTGCGCGACGCAGGTCGTGCCGAAGACGACCTCGAAGTGACCTACGGCGCCGCCGTCGAGAGCGCCGACGACGTGAAGCGCTGGCAGGACGCGGGCGTCGATCGGCTGGTGGTGGCGCCCTGGAGGCGCTCGCCCGATGCGGTCGAGGCCTTGCACCGCTTCGCCGATGCCTTTCTTTAGCGATCCGCAGGATCGGGCCCGGGCGCTCGAGCTTCCGAAGAGACCTGCTTCATTCGGACGCTGCGAAGCCGGTTGATGGCCGCTGCGATCTCGAGGCCGCGCGGCCGCGCGTAATTGCCGGGATGCCGTCCGGGCCGGTGGAAGGGATCGAGGGCGTCAAGGCCTTCAGCATCGAAGAATTCTTCCAGCGCATCGACCACCTCGCGCAGCGTCGCCTGCCCGTCCATGAAGCGCGCCGCCGCCAGGTGGATGGCGTGGCCGATGGCTCGGGTCTGGGACACGTCGACGATCTGCTCGACACAGCGCAGGTCGATGGCGTCGCGCCCGTAGAGGATGAGATCCAGTGTCTTGGCGTCGATCTTCACGTCTTTGCGTCCGCGCGAGGCGTCGAAGCTGCGGGCCTGGGGAATCCGCGCGGTGACGGATTCGAAGCGCGATCCGGCCTCGGAGCGTCGACCCGAGGGCAGGGAGGACGCGATCTTTTGAGCCTCCTCGGTGGTTTCTTCGGGCAGGTACTCGCGCAGGGTGATGACCGTGTCAGCCACTTCGAAGTAGTCACCACAGCCCCCCATCACGAGCACGGTCGAGACGCCGAGCTCGTCGTGAAGCTCGCGCACGCGTTCCAGGAAGGGCGTGATGGGCTCGTACTGCTTGTGGACAAGGGCCTGCATGCGCGCGTCTCGCAGCATGAAGTTGGTGGAACAGGTGTCCTCGTCGAGCAGCAGCCCCGACGCTCCGGCCTCCACGGCCTCCACGATGTTGGCGGCCTGACTGGTACTTCCGCTGGCGTCGTCGCTCGAGAAGTTGCGGGTGCTGCGGCCGCGGGGCAGATTGTCGATGAAGGCCGAGATATCCACCTGTTCGACGCGCCGGCCATCTTCGGCCCGGATCTTTGCGAGCTGCCGATTGCTCACGACCCCCTCGCGGCCGTCGCCGGGAATGTGGGGATGGATACAGCGCTCGATCGCCTGGAGCAGCGTCGACTTGCCGTGATAGCCTCCGCCGACCACGAGTGTCACGCCGGTTCGGATTCCCATTCCACGGATCTCGTGGCGATCACCACCCGGCCCGTCGACTGGGTTCTTCAGCGCCAGCGTGACTCGCAGGGACGGAGGCGAGACGAAGGGAACGGCGTCGGAGGCGGGCAGGGGAAGGTCGCTTGCGCCGCTCGCCCTCGGAAGGATCGACCCGTCTCCGATGAAGGCGATCAGTCCCGCGTCGCTGAGCTGATCGCGCAGGTGCTCCTGGTTCTCGATGCACTCTACGAACCGGTAAGCCTCGTTTGCGTCGAGGTTCTCCCAACGGAAGGTCCGCTCTGCGAGCTTCGGCAGCTCCTCGCACAACAGCGCCTCTGCCTCGCGGCCGAGCACGCGGCGTCCGGCGGCGGGAAGACCCGCCTGGAGTCGAAGCTCGACGAATTCGTCTGTCACCACGCAGGCTGTGCGTTCGAGCACCTCCTGACCACCCACATCGATCCACACGACGCCGCTCTTGCCGCTGCCCTGTCGGCCGGAGCCGCTGCTTTGGGCGGCCTCGGCCGCGTGCCGGACCAGCAGGTCCGCGAGTGCGAGTCGCCGCACGGGCGTCACGTCGAGGTCTTCTGGAATTCCCGAGACGTCGCGCGCCATCCGCAAGCGCAGCTTCGACGGCGCCGCGAAGGGGTCGCCCTGCACGTGGTCGATGTGGAGAGTCAGTCCCTCGGGATCGAGATCGAAAGAACCGCGGATGTCGCGGTACGCCTTGTAACCGCGGCCATCGATGCGGCGCAGGATGTTGCGCAGTGCGTCGGCGCTCCCAGGCATGGCGTTGGGAGCGTAGCAGTCCGCGTCGGCGGCTCAGGCGAACAGAGCGAGCTGGTCGCCGCCCGGACGTCGAAAGGATTCGATTGAAAGCTCGGGGACGGCGTCGACCAGGCCCGCCCGGCGGCAGGCGAGGTCGAAGAGCGCGTGAGTCTGGTCGGCGAAGAATCCTCCGGCGTGCATGCGGTCGTAGAAACGCGAATCGTTGAGCTTTCCGTTCCGCATGTCGCGGATGCGCTGCATGACCTTGCTCTTCCGGTCGGGATAGTGGCGTTCGAGCCAGTCTTCGAAGAGGGACGCGAGTCCATGGGGCAGACGGAGCATCATGTGGCGCGCGGTCTTCGCACCGGAGGCGGCGGCGGCCTCGACGATCGAGGGCACTTCGTGGTCGGTCAGTCCCGGCACGATCGGAGCGATCATCACGCCGACGGGGATGCCCGCATTCGCGAGCTCCTCAATGGCGGCCAGTCGTCGTGAGGGTGCCGCCGCCCGGGGCTCCATGGCCCGATGCAGCGCGGGGTCCAGGGTGGTGACGGAGAGGTAGATCCGGATCGCGTCGAAGCGAGCGAGCTCGCGGAAGAGATCGATGTCCCGGGTTACGAGGGTGCTCTTGGTCACGATGGCCACCGGGTTCCGAAAATCGAGCAGCACCTCGAGGCAGCGCCGTGTGATGCGAAGCCGCCGCTCGATTGGCTGATAGGCGTCGGTGACGCTGCCGATGGCGATGACCTGGGGCTTCCAGCTCCGGCTTCCCAGCTCGTGGCGGAGCAGCTCGGGAAGGTCTTGCTTCACCAGGATGCGCGTCTCGAAATCGAGTCCAGCCGAGAAGCCCAGGTATTCGTGGCTGGGCCGGGCGTAGCAGTAGATGCAACCGTGCTCGCAGCCGCGGTACGGATTGATGCTGGCATCGAACGGGATGTCGGGACTCTGGTTGAAGCTGAGGGCCCGGCGCGCCGGGTCCCGATAGAACAGGGTGGGAACGGCGGGCCGCGAGTCGGGCTCGTCCGGAACGGGCTGCACCCGCTCCGGGTCAGGCTCGTAGTGGATCCGGTCGAAACGGCACGCCGGGTTCGAAGCGGCGCCGCGACGCGGACCGATGCGGGGGACGGGATCGGTCTTCACTCGGGCGACCTCCAAAGAGCGAAAGTAAGACGAAAACTCATCGAAGTCAAGCGGGGTCGCCGAGATCGTGCTGGTTTCGACTCGCCGTTGGATGGG
>SMWR01000066.1 GCA_004356735.1 Deltaproteobacteria bacterium | reverse complement strand
CGGGCTGGCGATAGGGGCCTCGTTCATCTTCACGATGATCCTGATCCTCGCGTCGCTCTTGATCCTCGGCTTCGAGCGCAGGCGGCACGGCGAAGGGCCCATTAAGGAAGCGGCCGACGTGGTCTTCTGGAGCGCCGTGATCAGCTTCGTGCCCGTGGGCCTGATCTTCTCGGCCGAGTGGCTCCTGCAGCGTCCCTACCCCTACTACGTGGCTCTTCTGTGGGTCTTCGTCTTCCCTGTTGCGGTGGGCTACGGGATCCTGCGGCGACAGCTCTTCGACGTGCGCAACGTCGCCAAGTCGTCGGCCGCCTACGGTGCGGCGACGCTGGGCATCACGGGCGCCTTCGCCTTCGTCATCACCTTCGCCGACACCCTGGTCCAGCGTTTCGGCGTGGGACAGCGGTCGGTCCAGGTGGCCCTGCTCTTCGTCGCGATTCTGCTGTTCAACCCGGTGCGCAACCGCATGCAGACTCTGGTGGACCGCTTCTTCGACCGTGACCGGGCGGCCTATCGCGTGGCGGTCCGAGAGATCTCGGAAGCGATGGTCTCGATGCTCTCGCTCAACGAGATCGCCGACCGGATCCTGCTGGCACTGACCGACACCATGGGCGTCGAGCGGGCCATGGTGCTGCTGGCCGATGACGAGAAAAAGGTTTTGCGCCCGATCGCGTCGCGCGGCGACTGGGACGACGAGGGCCTGGCGGTCGAGATTCCATCGATTCATCCGATCTGGAAGCATCTATGGATGCGGCGCGAGGATCTGACCCGGGTCGATTTCGACGACGAGCACGACGTCGAGATCCGCGAAGCGTGCCACGACGTCTTCGACATGCTCGAAGTGGAGCTGCTGGTTCCGATCCTCTACGGCGTCGAACTGCTTGGCGTGATCGCGGTGGGCCGCAAGCTGACGGGCGATCGCCTGATGGCGGACGACCGCCTGCTGCTGCGCACCCTGGCCAACCAGAGTTCCATCGCCATCGAGAACGCCAAGGCCTTCGACGAGATCGCGAAGCTGAACGAAACCCTGGAAGCCCGGGTGGACGAGCGCACGGCCGAGCTCCGCGCCACCCAGGCCCAGCTCACCCAGGCCGAGAAGATGAAGTCCCTGGGCCAGCTCGTTGCCGGCGTGGCCCACGAGCTGAACAATCCGATCGGCTTCGTCCATGCGAATCTTCAGCTGCTCGATGAGTACATCAAGAAGCTCATCGAGAGTCAGGGAAACCAGGGTGATACCGAGCGCGCGCGGGAGGCCATCACCAAGCTTCTCGAGCGCAGTCGAGAGGGAACCACGCGGGTCAAGAAGATCGTCCAGGACCTGCGCACGTTCTCACGGATGGATCATGCGGACCTGCAGGTTGCGGATCTTCACGAGGAGATCGAGCGCACCCTGCGACTGATGGAGCCGCGCTTCAAGAACAACATCGTCGTGGAGACCGACTTCGGAAAGATCCCGCGGGTGCGCTGTTATCCCGGCCAGCTCAACCAGGTCTTCCTCAATCTGCTGATGAACGCGTGTGACGCGATCGAACGCGACGGGACCATCCGGATCCGTACGCGACCGACTCCCGACGGCGTGCGTCTGGAGTTCGAGGACGATGGCCCCGGAATTCCGGCGGACGTTCAAAATCAGATCTTCGACCCGTTCTTCACCACCAAGCCGGTCGGCGCTGGTACGGGCCTGGGCCTCTCGTTGTCCCACGGCATCATCGAACGCCACGGCGGCCGCATCTCGGTCTCGTCGGACCCCGAGGGCGGTACCACGTTCGTGATCGATCTTCCCCTGGAGGCCCGGCCCGACGACGATCAGGCGTGATATCCTCACACCCCGTCGGAGCGCCCCTGACGACGCCTTCTGAACCATCCGAAAGGAGTTTCCCCCATGCGTCTCGGTCTTACCGCGGGCCAGTTCGGCCGCCAGATGAAGATCCCCTACGAGCTGATCCAGGAGGCCGAGAACCTCGGCTTCGATGTGGTCTATACGGCCGAGGCCTACGGCAACGATGCCATCGTTCCGGCTTCGTTCATCGCGGCGCGCACCAGCCGCATCAAGATTGGAACCGCCATCATGCAGTTGCCGGCGCGCACGCCGGCGATGACGGCGATGACGGCCATGACGCTCGACGCGCTCTCCGGCGGTCGCTTCGTGCTCGGCATTGGTCCGTCGGGACCCCAGGTCGTGGAAGGTTGGCACGGCGTGGTCTACGGCCGGCCGCTTACCCGCACCCGCGAGTACATTACGATCATTCGCAAGATCCTGGCGCGTGAAGCCCCGCTCGAGCACAAGGGCTTCCACTATGAGATCCCATACATGAGCGAGGGCGCCACCGGACACGGCAAGCCGTTGAAGAGCATCCTCCACGGGCGCGCAGACATGAAGATCTACACCGCTGCCATCACCCCCAACGGTCTCGCCTGCGCGGGTGAAGTCGCCGATGGCGTGTTCCCGGTCTGGATGAATCCCGAGAAAGTCGACGTGCTGATGCCCCACATCGAGAAGGGATTCGCCAAGTCAGATGTCGATAAGAGTCTCGACAACTTCGACCTGGCGCCCTTCATCACCACGATCATGGGGGAGGACGTCGCGGCCTGCCGCACCCCGATCAAGGCGATGCTGTCGCTCTACATCGGGGGCATGGGCGCGCGCGACAAGAACTTCTACAACGACTACGCCAAGCGCCTCGGCTACGAAGAGGCAGCCGTCAAGATTCAAGACCTCTTCCTCGACGGCAAGAAGGCCGAGGCCGCGGCGGCGGTTCCCGATTCGCTCGTCGACGAGGTCGCCCTCGTGGGTCCGAAGGAGCGGATCCAGGAGCGTTGCCAGGCGTGGATGGATTCGCCCGTGACGTCGATGGTCCTCGGTGCGGGGCAGCCCGAAGCGCTGCAGGCCGTGGCCGAGGTCGTGCTGTAGCTGTCTTGAGCGAATCGGTCATGGGCGACCCGGTCTCGGGGAACGAGAGTTCAGTGCGCGAGCGCATCATTGCACTCGACAAACAGCGGGTGTGGCATCCCTACACGGAGATGCACGCTTGGCGCGAACGCGCCGAGCCGCTCGTGATCGCCGAAGCCCGGGGCTCGCGCCTGATCGACTTCGATGGCCGCGAATACCTGGACGGCAATGCTTCCTGGTGGACGTGCACGCTGGGGCACGGGCACCCGCGTCTGGTCGCGGCGCTACAGCGCCAGGCCGAGACCCTGTGTCACACGGCGCTGGCGGGCATTGCCCACCAGAACGCCAGCGAGCTGGCCGAGGCCCTGTGCGCGGTCGCGCCTGGGGGCCTCGAGCACGTCTTCTTCAGCGACAACGGCTCCACCGCGGTCGAAGTGGCCATCAAGCTGTGCCTCCAGTACTGGGCCCAGAACGGTCGACCGGAACGCAAGCGCTTCGTTTCGCTGGAAGAAGCCTTCCACGGCGAGACCCTGGGCGTGACGGCGCTCGGCGGCGTCGAGGTCTTTCGCAAGCCGTTCGAGGGCGTGCTGCTCGAGCGCATCCAGGTGCCTCCGCCCCGGGAGCCCCGGGATCACGACCGCGCCTTCGAGGCGCTCGAGCGTGCGGTCACGGAGAACGTCGACACGCTGGCCGGCGTGGTGCTCGAGCCGGTGGTGCAGGGTGCTGCCGGCATGCGCAGCTACGACCCGGCCTACCTGCGGCACGCCCGTGATCTATGTGATCGCTACGACGTCTTCCTGGTGTGCGACGAAGTCTTTACCGGCTATGGGCGCACGGGTCCCATGTGGGCCAGCGATCATGCGGCTGTGCTCCCCGACCTCGTCTGCACTGCCAAGGGCTTTACCGGCGGCATGCTCCCGATGGCGGCGACGCTCACCACCGAGCGGATCTTCGAGGGCTTCACGGGCGACGCGAACCGGGCCTTCTACTACGGTCACACGTTCTGCGGGAATCCGCTGGGCGCCGCGGTGGCCCTGGAGGTTTTGCGCATCTACGAGGACGAGCAGATCCTGCAGGGGACCCGGGCCCGAGCGGAGCGGATCGCGGCGACCTTCCGCGAACTGGGACAGCTGCCTGGCGTGGTGCACACCCGCGCGTTGGGCATGATCGGGGCCCTCGACCTGGCGGGTGAAGGCGGTTACCTGGCGGACGCCGGCTGGCGCGTCTACGACCTGGCGCTGGAGCGGGGCGCCTACCTACGGCCCATGGGCAACGTCGTCTACGTGACGCCGTCCCTCAACATTCCTGACGACGATCTGGATCAGCTGTTGGCGATCCTGGTCGAGTGCGTTCGCGCGGTCGCCGGTGGCTAGCCCTCCGGTCGGATCGATGCAGATCCAGACGCGAGCGGCGAGGCTCGAAGACGCGCCCTTCGTCGCCTGGGTGATCCAGGAGGCGGCCCGCTCACACCTGCCCAAGGGGGTCTGGGATCTCGCGTTTCCCGGCGACGAAGCACAACGCTTGCAGGTGCTCGAGATCCTCGCCAGCACCGATTGCATCCACTTCTGTCACTTCTCGCGCTTCCGCGTGCTCGAGGTCGACGCTGAACCGGTGGCCGCACTCTCGGCCTATGAGAACGCGGCGCACGGTACGAAGTCGTTGGAGCTCGCCATGCTCGAGACTTTCGGCAAGCTCGGGTGGACGCCCAAAGAGATGGTGGCACTCGGCGAGCGGATCAAGGCTTTCGATACGACGGGCTACCCGAACGCCGACGGTCTCTGGATCGTCGAGTGGGTGGCGACCCGTCCCACGTTCCGCGGCAGAGGTCTGATCAGGCGCCTGCTCGACGAGATCCTGCAGATCGGTCGCAACGAAGGCTTCACACGCTCGCAGATCGGCTACATGCTCGGAAACGATCCGGCGGTTCGCGCCTACGAGAAGGTCGGCTTCGAGTGGGTCGAGGACCACCGTAGTGTTCTCTTCGAAGCAGCCCTGGGCAGCCCTGGCCTCGGTCGAATGCGGACGGCGCTGTAGAGAACGTCGCCGAGAGCGCCAGCAACCGTCTCTGCGAAGTATGAGCCCTACTCGAGCATCCAGAACGCGTCGTGGATCTTCTGCTCGACTGGGACAACGTCGGCTCGCGTGACGAGACCGTTGTCGATGGTCAGTGAGAGCAGGACCTCGCCGTCCAGGCACTTGGGGCCGCGGCTCGCCCTGACGCGGTACCGGATCACGGCGCCGCGCTCACTGGAGTAGATCTCGAGCAGGTCGGACTTCATGTCGTCGACGAGATCGGCCGAGAGCGCGAAATAGTCGAGCAGCGCGACGCGGCCGTAGATGTGCCTGGCGACGGGATTGTGACCGTGGGAGTGCCACTCCACGTTCGGCGCGAAGAACTCGAGCAGGGTCGCACCGTCCCCGTCTGCCGTGGCATTCCAGAGATGCCGCGCGATCTCGGCATGGGTCTGATGGAGTTCTTGGTTGGTTCGCATCGGACTCCCTGGAGGCCATCTTACGCCACCGAATCCGGCTTTCGGAAACAATCGTGCGTCGTTCCCGACGGGGAAGAAGAAACCGGAACCTCGAGTGTTTTCCCCCGAGGTCCGAACCCATCAAACCGTCGCTCATGTACGAAGGGCGGCGTCGGTGATGCCGTTCCGATCGGCTGCCCGACGACGAATCCGACCGTCCTGCTTGCAGTCGGAGCGGACTCAGTCCCTGCGGAATTCGGTGGTCCGCAGCGGTGGGTACACTTGGATCGTGTACTCGGAGAAAAAACGCTCGCGTCCGAGCTTCTGGGCGTCCCGGTGCTCGGCGTGATCGCCCCACTGGTGAGCTGCGTCCCGGCTCTCGAATTCGATCAGGCTGACCCGTTCGCCGTCCTCGGCCGCGAAGCTCTTGAAGGAGACGAAGCCGG
>SMWR01000065.1 GCA_004356735.1 Deltaproteobacteria bacterium | reverse complement strand
TGCGCTTCGACGCTCATTCGATACCGACCCGGTCGACGTCTTCGTCGAGAAGCTGCGGCGCTTCAGCCTGCTCGAGGTGACCGAAGCCTCGAGATTCCTGGGCGAATTCCGGGTAGCGAATCTGGACCGGTTCTTTCGGGAGGTCCTCAGCGAGCTCGACGGGGCCTCTCCCGACGTGCAGGAATTGCTGCGGCGATTGCGCCGCGGTGTGCTCGAAGAGACCGAGGCCGAAGGCGCTCGGCCCAGCGAGGCCGTCGTCGACGCCGTGCGCGTGATGACGATCCACAAGGCGAAGGGCCTCGACTTCAAGCACACCTACATCGTGCAGACCCACAAGACGACGGGGCGACGTGTCGGCCAGACCGCCAAGCCTGTCGAGGCGGAGCGGGTCTTCGGTGCCGACGGCCACTTCGAGTATTCGCTGCTGGGCGCTCCGACGCCGGGTTTTCACGTGATCCTCGAGCATCGCGCCCAGCGCGAGGCCGCGGAGCGCGTGCGCACGCTCTACGTTGCCATGACACGCGCCGCCGACCGGCTGGTCCTGCTCGGCAACTGGGATCGCCCGACTTTTGACGACGAAGCCAAGAGGAAGTCGCCGGAGGCCGCCGAGAGCTTTTCACAGCTCGCCGCCTGGAGAGACGGCCTGCCGCATCTTCCAGGTCGAGCCACCGATCTCGCTGCCGCCGGGACCTCGTCGTTCGAAGACGAGGATGGCGTTCACTGGCGTTTCCTGGCCCTGGCGTCCTCGGATGAGACTGTGGCTTCGGATGAAGGCGCCGCCGACGATCTGGTGTTCGAGCCGCCCGGCTCGGTTGAAAAGCTTCGCCAGCGTCGAAGTTCCGCAGCGTTGCGGATGGCCGTTCCCTTCCAGCGGATCGCATCCGACGACGCACCCCACTTCGATCGGGAGGAAGAGGCCGATCGACGTTCGGCGTCCGAGCCGAGTCGCGGCGCAACACGGGATGCCCGACGCGTTGCGGGCACGGCAGTCCATCGTGTTCTCGAGGATCTCGATCTGGAAACGTCGCTGGACGAATCGCTGGCTCTCGGGCGATCGCGGCTGCCCGCAATCGTTGCGGCCCTGACAGAGGAAGCGGGCCGCGAGGCCGCCGTTGCCCATGCCACGGAAGTGTTTGACCGGCTCGAAAGTTCGCGGGGTGCGGTGCTCGACCGACTGTCCGGCCTGGGGGATCGCTGCGTCGCCCGGGAGCTTTCGGTGTTGCTTCCGCCTGCGGAAGGTTCCGAGCCCGACGCGGTGGGCTTCGTGGTGGGTTCCCTCGACCTGGTCTACCGGGATCCGGATACGGACCGGCTGGTGGTGGTCGATTTCAAGACCGATGAGGTGAACGACCCGCGGGACCTGGACGAAAAGAAGCGGCGCTACGCCAGCCAGGGCGCCGTCTACCAGCGCGCGCTGCGCGAGGCCCTGGCGCTCGACTACACGCCGCGCTTCGAGCTCTGGATGCTTTGGTCTGGGGACGTGGTCAGCGTCGCGTAGCAAAGCTTCGGCTCCTCTCCCCGAGATTTTCCTCGGCTAGGCTATTGCACCACGGCGGTCTCGATCCGGTCTGCCCTTGGACGGAATGAACCCATGAAGGCTTCTGATCTCTTTGTCCGATGCCTCGAGAACGAGGGTGTGCGTCAGATCTTCGGAGTTCCCGGCGAGGAGAACGCCGACTTGATGATGTCGCTGGAGGACTCGTCCATCGAGTTCGTGTTGACGCGCCACGAACAGGGAGCCGCCTTCATGGCGGAGGTCCACGGGCGACTCACGGGCGAAGCCGGTGTGTGTCTGGGGACGCTGGGACCCGGCGCGACGAACCTCATCACGGGTGTGGCCGACAGCAACATGGATCGCGCTCCCTTGGTCGTACTGACGGGTCAGGCCGATAGCCAGCGGCAGCACAAGGAGAGTCACCAGTACATGGACGTGGTGGCCATGTTCGATCCGGTCACCAAGTGGGCCCAGGCGGTGCTCCACCCCGACAACATTCCCGAGATCCTGCGCAAGGCGTTCAAGCTGGCGACGACCGAGAAGCCGGGTGCCTGCCATGTCGAGCTGGCGGAAGACGTCGCTGCGGCGGACGCGGTGGGCGCGCCTCTGCCCGTCGTGAAGACGCGCCGACCGGTTCCCGGCGACAAGGCGCTCGACAGGGCGCTGGCCGTCATCCAGTCGGCGCGACGCCCGATCATCCTGGCCGGAAACGGTTGTGTCCGGAAGCGGGCCAGCAAGCAGCTGCGTCGCTTCGCAGAGCTCACCGGCATCGGCGTCGTCAGCACCTTCATGGCCAAGGGCTGTGTCGACATGGATTCCGAGCAGTGTCTGTTCACCGTGGGATTGCAGAGCAAGGACATCATGATGTGCGCAATGGACGCCGCGGACGTCGTGATCTGCGTCGGCTACGACATGGTCGAATACCCTCCGCGGCTCTGGAATCCCGACCGCAATACGCGCATCGTGAACGTCGACTTCCAGCCGGCCGAGATTGACGCCCATTTTCCGGTGGAGGTGGATGTGGTCGGGGACGTGGCCCACGCGCTGTGGGCCCTGAACGAGCGGGTGGAGGCGGAGCCAATCCATTTCGATCTGACATCCCAGAAAGCGGCGCGCCGCGAGATGCTCGAGGAGCTGGCTCTCCACGCTGACGATGACACCGAGGGCAGCATCCGTCCCCAGAAGGTTCTCTGGGACGTGCGCCGGGTAATGGGGCCGCTTGACATCGTGCTGTCGGACGTCGGTGCCCACAAGATGTGGATCGCACGCCACTACCAGTGCCACGAGCCCAATACCTGTCTGATCCCCAACGGATTCTGCTCGATGGGCTTCGCACTGCCGGGGGCGATCGCGGCCCATCGGGTGTTCCCCGACAGGCGCGTGCTGGCGATTTGTGGCGACGCCGGCTTCCTGATGAACTGCCAGGAGATGGAGACGGCGCAGCGTCTCGATGCCAGGATCGTCGCGATGGTCTGGGAGGACCATGCCTACGGTCTGATCGAGTGGAAGCAGCAGAATCAGTTCGGCCGCCACGTGGATCTCTCCTTCGGCAACCCGGACTTCGTCGCCTTGGCCCGGGCCTTCGGTTGGCACGGCCACCGGGTCGAGTGCAGTCGAGATCTGGTCGCGACCCTGGAGGAGGCGTTTGATGAAGCCGGGCCCAGTCTCGTGGTCCTGCCGATTGACTATCGTGAGAATCAGAAGCTCACCGAGCGGCTCGGTGACATTGTCTGCCCCATCTAGAGGAGCGAAACGAGCAGGCCCGATGCTGAAAGAGAGCTACCCCTACTATCTGGGCAACGAACCGGTTGCGCCAAACCAGGATCTCGAGGTCACGGACAAGTACACGGGCGAGGTTGCGACGCGCGTGGCGTTGGCCGACCCGGACGCCATCGACCGGGGCATTGCCCTGGCCGTCGAGGCCACCGAGCCCATGCGCCAGATGGCGGCCTTCGAGCGGCAACAGGTGCTCCAGCACTGTGTGGCGCGCTTCAGCGAGCGCGCCGACGAGCTGGCGATGGCCCTCTGCATCGAGGCCGGCAAGCCGATCAAGGACTCGCGCGGCGAGGTGTCGCGGCTGGTCGATACCTTCCGCATCGCGGCCGAGGAGTCGGTCCGGATCACGGGCGAGGTGTTGCCGCTCGACATCAGTCCGCGGGCGCGCGGTTACTCGGGCATGTGGAAGCGCGTTCCCATCGGGCCTTGTTCTTTCATCTCGCCTTTCAACTTTCCGCTCAACCTGGCGGCCCACAAGGTGGCGCCGGCCCTGGCGGTGGGCTGCCCGTTCGTGCTCAAACCCGCCAGCCTGACGCCGATCGGCGCCCTCATCATCGGTGAAGTCCTCGCCGAAACGGACCTACCGAAGGGAGCGTTCTCGATTCTTCCCTGCCCGCGCACCGGCGCCGAGCTCTTCACCACCGACGAGCGTTTGAAGCTCTTGTCCTTCACCGGGTCGCCCGAGGTGGGCTGGGACCTGAAGGCCCGAGCGGGCAAGAAGCCCGTTGTGCTCGAGCTGGGTGGCAACGCCGCAGTAGTGGTCGAGCCGGATGCGGACCTGGAGGACGCTGCCGAGCGCATTGTCTTTGGTGCGTTCTACCAGTCGGGACAGAGCTGTATCGGTGTCCAGCGCATCCTCGTGCACGAAGGCGTCTACGATGAGATGGAACGACGCCTGGTGGAGAAGGCGAGCGCACTCAAGATGGGCGATCCGAAGGACCCGGACGTCTTCATCGGACCCATGATCACCGAGAAGGAAGCGGCCCGCCTCGATGGCTGGATCCAGCAGGCGATCTCGAAGGGCGCGCGACTGCTGTGCGGTGGAAAACGCGAAGGCGCGATGCTCGAAGCCACGCTCCTCAAGGATGTCCCGATCGGTGAAGCGCTCGTCTGCAAGGAGGCCTTCGGTCCGGTCGCCGTGCTCTCGAGCTACAGCAATTTCGACGAGGCCCTGGAGCAGGTGAACGACTCGGTGTTTGGTCTCCAGGCGGGCATCTTCACCCGCGACCTCTACAAGGCCCAGCAGGCCTGGGACGAGCTCGAGGTCGGCGCCGTGGTGATCGGCGACGTGCCCTCATGGCGCGTCGACCACATGCCCTACGGCGGTGTGAAGGACAGTGGTCTCGGTCGAGAGGGCATCCGCTTTGCGATCGAGGACATGACCGAGATTCGACTGATGGTGGTTCGCAAGCCGTGATGAACGAATCGATCCGACGCATCCTGGCGCGGGAGTCAGGAGGCGGGAGCGTCACGATCCAGGGCTGGGTGCGCACGGCGCGCCACTCCAAGGGCGTCTCGTTTCTGGAGGTGACCGATGGGTCCTGCTTCGCCGGACTCCAGGTCGTGTTGGAGCCTTCGCTCCCGAACTACGAGGAAGAGCTGCGCAAGGTCGGTACGGGATGGGCCGTCGAAGTCGAGGGAGAGCTGGTGGATTCGCCGGGCAAGGGACAGCGCTTCGAGCTCAAGGCCGGGCGCGTCGAGGTGGTCGGAGATGCCGCCGACGACTATCCGCTGCAGAAGAAGCGTCACTCCTTCGAGTTCCTGCGCAGCATCGCGCACCTTCGCCCGCGTACGAACACGTTGGGTGCGATCCTCAGGGTTCGTAACGCCGCCGCTCGGGCGATTCACGACTTCTTCCAGGAGCGCGACTTCGTCTTCCTGCATTCGCCCATCATCACCACCGCGGATTGCGAAGGTGCGGGCGAGATGTTCAGGGTCTCGACGCTCGACGCGTCCAATCCTCCGGTGGCCGCGGACGGCGGAGTCGATTTTGGAGAGGATTTCTTCGGACGCGAGGCGTTCCTGACGGTCAGCGGCCAGCTCGAGGCCGAGATTGCTGCCTTGGCCCTCACCAACGTCTACACCTTCGGTCCGACGTTTCGAGCCGAGAACTCGAATACGAGCCGGCACCTGGCCGAGTTCTGGATGGTCGAGCCCGAGATGGCTTTCTGTGATCTCGAAGGCAACGTGGAGATTGCCGAGGCTTTCCTGAAGGCCATCATCAGCGGCGCGCTCGACCGGTGTCAGGACGACCTGGAGTTCTTCAATCAGCGCATCGACAAAACCGTGCTGGAGACGCTCCATCACACCGTCGAGTCTCCGTTCGAGCGCATTTCCTACACTGAAGCCGTTGAGATCCTCCAGAAGAGCGGGCGCGACTTCGAATTTCCCGTGAAGTGGGGGGTCGATCTCCAGAGCGAACACGAACGCTACCTCACCGAGGAACACATCAAGCGCCCGGTGGTCGTCACCGACTATCCGACCGGCATCAAGGCGTTCTACATGTACCTGAACGACGATGAGAAGACGGTGCGGGCCATGGACGTGCTGCTTCCCAAGGTCGGCGAGATCATCGGCGGGTCCCAGCGCGAGCACCGGCTCGACTTGCTCGAGCGACGGCTCGCCGACAGCGGTCTGCCGAAGGACGACTACTGGTGGTATCTCGATCTGCGGCGCTACGGTTCCGTGCCCCACAGCGGCTTCGGGCTCGGCTTCGAACGCGTCATCCAGTTCATGACGGGCATGGCGAACATTCGCGACGTGATTCCCTTCCCGCGCGTTCCAGGCTACGCCGAGTTCTGATCAGGCGGCGCAGACATAGTCGCGGAGCTCCTCGAAGCCCAGCTC
>SMWR01000064.1 GCA_004356735.1 Deltaproteobacteria bacterium | reverse complement strand
GCGTCTGGTTTCCGTGCATGAGGGTCGAAACGTCGTGCTTCACGTCTTCGCGCCCCGCGCGGCCCACCATCGAGAGTCGACCGCGGTAGGCGAGCGAATGGATGCTCTTCTGAAGCGTCGTGCCACCAACTGGGTCGACGATCACGTCCGCGCCCTTCCCGTCCGTGAGGCGCTTCACCTCTTCCACGAGATCGTCTTCCACGTAGTTGATACCGTGGTCGACGCCGAAGTGCGCCAAGCGCTCCAGCTTTTCGGCGCTCGACGCCGTGGCAAGCACGGTGGCACCGGCACGTTTGGCGAGCTGGATGGCCGCCAGGCCGACGCCGCTCGCCCCCGCCTGAATCAGCACCGTCTCGCCCGCCTGGAGCCTTCCGAACTCGAACAGACAATCGTCGGCGGTCCCAAAGGGAACCGGAACCGCCGCCGCCTGCTGGATGTCGGCCCCATCGGGCACGAGCCAGGCGTTGCGCGCCGGAACCGCGCGCAGCTCGGCGTGGGAACCGAAAGCGTTCACCGTCGTCACGTTCTGCCCGACCTCGAGGTGCGTGACCTCGGCCCCGACCTCGAGGATCTCACCCGCCGCCTGGTAGCCCACGATGTGCGGGCTCGACGCCAACGGCCCGTCCGAGCGGCTCAACGTGTCGCCGCCCTCGATACTGACAGCCGCCACCTTGATGAGAACGCCGGACGAATGGCACTCGGGATCGGGAACGTCCTCGTACTTCAGGACACTCGGAGGACCGTTCTCGTAGTAGACGGCTGCTTTCATGCGGGCTCCTTCGGGCTGCGTAACCAGGAGCCTAGCCAACGGCGCGAGACCGTTGACGAGGCTCTGGGGTTGCAAGAAGAGTCTTGCAGAAATATGGTCTGGTCTCCGCCTGATCACCAGGCCCGGGAGCGGCCGCATGTCTGTCGATCTACGAACCCGCGTCGACTCCGAGCAGGCCCCGGTAGAAGCCGGCCGGTTCTTCCGCGAGACCTTGCCGCCGCTGCTCGATAGCCACCAGGCCCAGATCGCCCACGGCGCAAGCGAGCTGCCACTCGAGGACTTCTGCATCGAGACCGACGGCGAGCCCTGGACGCTCTGCTGGCATGAGGACCGCGTATCGGTCGAGGCGGGCAACCACGGCACGGCCCGCGTGCGCCTGACGTCCGAGCAGCTCAGCGACATCGTGAACGACCAGAGCACGCCCGTCGCGTTCATGAGCACCCGACAGTTGGACATGCCGGAAGGGGGTCTCCCGGATTTCCTGAACTGGTGGCTGGTGCTGCGCGCGGCCCTCGACGGACGCCAGATCCACGCGCGCGGCGACGTGCAGTTCGACACCGATATCCGGCGCAGCTTTACGCCAGACGATTCCGACGAGGAGATGCGCGCCTTCCTGGAGCAGGCGGGCTACCTGCACCTCCAGGGACTCTTCAGCGAAGAGGAGATGGCGGCCGTGGAGGCCGATTTCCCGAAGGCGGCTCCCCATTTCGAGAAGGGCGACCCGCGCGCCTGGTTCGCCACCACCCAGGACGGCGTGGAGCATCTGGTCCGCATGGAGGGCTTCGACCGCTACTCCGAAGTCACCGTCGCATTGATCGACGAAGAACGCTTTCAACGCATCGCCCGCATTCCCGGCGTGAGCCACACGATGACGCGAAAGCCGGGCGCTCGCGTCGGCGCGCTCATCAAGCCGATCGGCGTGGTGAAGGGCATCTCCGACGTTCCCTGGCACAAGGACTGCAGCCTGGGTCGTCACTCCTACGAGTGCTGCAACCTGACCGTCGGCATCTCGGTGACCGGCGCGGACGCCAGCTGCGGCCAGCTGCGCGTCGTGCCGGGAACCCACCGTGCGCTGGTGTGGCCGGCCCCGTGCGTGCAGCCCGGACTCGACCTCGAGCCCATCGACTTGCCGACCCGGACCGGCGACGTGACCGTGCACCTCAGCTGCACCCAGCACATGAGCCAGCCGCCGGTGACCAAAACGCGCAAGGTGCTCTACACAGGATTCGGTCAGCAGGCGGTGGACCCCGAGGCGGCCGAGGCCAACCGCCAGCGACTCAATACCGTGCGCAGCAAGACCCACACGAGCATCTCGCAGCAACCCGGCTACCTGGGCAATTGATCGGGGCCCGGAGACGCCGCCGGACACGCGGTCCCTGGCCGCCTCGTCAGAAGGCGAGCCACAGGTAGACGGCAGCCAAGGCCAACTGCGCCAACGCGTAGGGGACGGCCAGCTTCACGAAGCCGGCAAACGAGAGCGGAATCTTGTGCTTGTGGATGATGGTGACGGCCACCAGCGTGGAGGCGGAGCCGATCGGTGTCAGGTTGCCGCCCAGGTTCGCGCCGAAGACCACCGACCACCAGAGGCTCGAATCTCCCGCGACTCCCTGGGCGGACAGGATGTGGGCGAGCATGGCCGCCAGCGGGATGTTGTCCGTCACCGAGCTGGCGGCGGCCGACGCCAGCAGCAGGAGTCCCGGGCCCAGCGGCTCCCTCATCAAGAGGATCGGGCGCAGACCCCGACCGATCCATTCGAGCACCTGGGCGTGCTCCATCACATTGATCACCACGAAGAGCGCGGCGAAGAAGGCCAGCAGGTCCCAGTCGAGCGCCTGGTAGAAACGGTCGGCCACCGAGCGATAGCGGACGAGCATCACGACGGCGAAGGAGAGTGCCACGTAGCCCATGCCCAGGCGGTTCAGCAGCGTGCCCGGGATCGATGCGCTGGCAATCGTGACGATGAAGGCCACCAGCATGACGGCCCCGAACCAGAAGGCGAAGCGCGAATCGATCCCGTCGTTCTCGTCGAAGCCGGACACCCGCTGCCCGGCCTCGGCGATCGCCTCGGCGTCTTGGAGTCGCCGGATTCCGAAGAATCGGGCCCCCAGCGCCAGCGTGAACCCGGTGGCCACGACGACGTAGGGCGCGGCCTTCACCAGGAAGGTCATGAATGAAATGCCGGCGGCGCGGCCCACGATGATGTTGGGAACCGAGCTGATCAAGGTGAGCAAGCCCCCGACGTTGGTGAGGAGTCCCTCGATCAGCAGAAAGCCCAGCAGCTTGTCCTCGATTCCCAGACGTTTGAGGGAGACGCCCGTCAGCGACCCCACGATGATCATGGCCGTCACGTTGTTGAGCACGGCCGAGAAGACCACGGTCATGACGCCGTAGAAGACGAGCAGGCGCAGCGGGTCACCGCCCGACAACTTGGTGAGACGGATGGCGATCCACGTAAAAAGACCCGACTTCGACGTGATGTCCACGAACAGCGACGAGCCCAGGATGATCGCCATGACGCCCCAATCGATGGCCGGGATGTAGATCGGAAACTCGATGTCGAGCTCGCCCGCGTGGAGCACCATGTCGCGGAAGGGCAGCAGCTCCAGCCATCCGCCGAGTAGCAGGCAGACGACGGCGAATGAGCCCACGATCACCGACTTCTTGGCCTGAAGCTTCTCCTCCAGCGCCAGGCAAACAATCATCGCCACCAGCAAGGCTGCAAAGAGCGCGGTGACGCCAAAGGGAACGCCCGGCCCGGCGGCGAGCAGAAGGCTCGAGACCGGGGTCGCGATCATCACAGCATCAACAGGGGAATCTGGCGCAGCTCGATGGCCAGGGGGTACGCGTGTCCGTGCATGGCCAGCTGCTCGCCGTCCAGGGTGTTCATGACGAGCAGATCGATCCGGTGCTCCTCCACCAGGCGTCGGTATTCGGAGAGCCGATGGCCCATGCTGACCCGCGGTTCGAGGCGGACGTCGAGGCCCTGGGCCTCGATGGCCTTGCGACAGAACTCGATGTAGTCGGTCGCCTCCATCAACAGCCGGGCCTGGATCAGGACCCGGGCGGTCTCGGTCTCGATCTCGGGAATCTTGGCGATGACGTCCAGCAACCGATCGAAATCGGCGCCGCTTTCCACGTGGGTCAACCAGCAGGCGCCGCCCGGCTCGGTGAAGCGCAACGCCCAGTTGACGAGCCGGTCGTCGCCGCTCAGGTGGTCGGTGATGGCCATCACCCGATCGGTGTTCTGCAGGCTGTGCGGCAACGCCCAGCCCGCCTCCGGGTGGGGCAACACGATCACGGGCACAGCGGTCACCTGCGTCAGAACGTCCAGGTGTTCGCCCAGGCTGTACGGCCATTGCCAGGCGTTGGAGTGGAGATGGCGGTAGGTGACGATGAGATCGGGCTCGCGGCTCTCTACCGCCTCCAGCAACGATCCAACGCTGTCGAAGCCGTCCCCGTCGAGACGTTGCCAGCGATGTTGGTCGCCCGCGAGCACGGACAGGAAGCTACGGCTGCGGTCCAGCAGCCTCTCGGCAACCTCGCCGCCGACGTCGCTCACCAGCAGGATCTCGCGCGGCTCGATGCGCTCGTAGGCGTAGACGGCCTTGTCGGCCGACCGGAAGGCCGATTCGTACTGGTCGAGCTTCGTCATGGCAATGGATCCGACCGCGGGCCGCAGTCTATCAGCACCCCCAGAACCAGCCACGGGGCGCAAACAGACCGAAAGTGGGCTCCGTCTGGGCTGGCTGGCTCAGGCACCCGAGGCCCGGTCTGCGTCGAGCCGACACTCTCGAGGCCCTCGTCCGCGACACCCGGGTTGATCTCGAGGCGGATTGCCTCGCCGTAGGCGCTGTCGTTCGGGCCGTCGAGGCCTTGCCAGGGGCAGGCGACCGCATCGACACCACCACCCCGATCGAGTATCAACGATCCGCACCGCCACCCCTCCCTGCGAGCCCGCACGATCGGTCGTGGTGTTTGGCCTACAACGACGATCGTCTGCGAGTCAGTGCCCGGGGATCTCCGTGGTGGAATTCCCTCGCATCGGTTCTGCTAGGTGCTCGAAGTTATTCTAAAAGGAGAACCCAGTGGAAAACATCCGAATCGCCATCGTAGGAGTGGGGAACTGTGCCAGCTCGCTCGTTCAGGGATTCGAGTACTACCGGGACAAGCGCCCCGAGGATGCCATCGGACTGATGCACTGGGAGATCGGTGGCTACGGCCCCTCCGACATCGAGGTGGTGGCCGCCTTCGACATCGACGTACGCAAGGTGGGGAAGGATGTGAACGAAGCCATCTTCGAGCCGCCCAACTGCACGACGGTGTTCTGCGAGAAACTCCCCAAGGCGAGGGTGCAGGTCCAGATGGGGCGGATTCTCGATGGCGTGGCAGAGCACATGCAGCAGTACCCCGATGCCCGCACCTTCCTGCCCTCGGATGCCCCCGAAGCCACCCACGAGGAGGTCGTTCTCGCCTTGGAGCAATCGCAGGCCGAGGTGCTCCTCAACTATCTCCCGGTGGGCTCTGAGGAGGCCGCCCGCTTCTACGCCGAGTGCGCGCTCGAGGCCGGCGTGGCGCTCGTCAATTGTATCCCTGTCTTCATCGCCAGTGACCCCGACTTTGCGCAGCGCTTCCAGGAGAGGGGCCTTCCCATCGTGGGAGACGACATCAAGGCCCAGCTCGGTGCCACCATCACCCATCGCATGCTCACCGACCTGTTTCGCAAGCGCGGCGTCAAGCTGGAGCGCACCTACCAGCTCAACACGGGCGGCAACACCGACTTCCTCAATATGCTGAACCGAGACCGCCTGGCGTCCAAGAAGGAATCGAAGACCGAGGCCGTGCAATCGGTGACGGGCCAGCGCATTGCCGACGACAACATCCACGTGGGGCCCAGCGACTACGTGGCGTGGCAGAACGACAACAAGGTCTGCTTCTTGCGGATGGAGGGGAGGCTCTTTGGAGACGTCCCCATGAATCTCGAGCTGCGGCTCTCGGTGGAGGACTCGCCCAACTCGGCGGGCGTGTCGATCGACGCCATCCGCTGCGCAAAGCTCGCGCTCGATCGGGGCGTGGGAGGACCGCTGCTGTCACCGTCCTCCTACTTCATGAAGCACCCCCCCGAGCAGTTCACCGATGACGAGGCCTACACCCGTACGGAGGATTTCATCGCCGGACGGCGGGATGTCTGAAGCGGTACGCCATTGCGTGGTGATCGCCGCTGGGCGCGGAAGTCGCCTGGCGGGCGATGGCTCGCCCAAGCCCCTCTTCCGCTTGCTGGGTCTTCCGCTGATCGAGCGCGCCATCGTCACTGCGAAAAGGTCCGGGCTCGAGAACTTCATCGTGGTCACGGGCTACGACGGTGTGCGCATCCGGAAGTTCCTCGATCGCTTGACGATTCGCAGAGAGATCACCCTCACCCATGTGGTCAACGAAGACTGGAGTGCGGGCAACGGCATCTCGGTCCTGAAGGCGCGGGAAGCCATCGGGGATGAGCCGTTCGTGCTGCTGATGGCCGATCACCTGCTGGGCCCGCGGTTACTTCCCGAGCTGCTCGCCTCACCGCTGAAAGAGGGGACCGTGCGCCTCGCGGTCGACTTCAATCTGCGCAACCCCCTGGTGGACCTCGCCGACGTAACCCGGGTGCGGACCGAAGGCGGTCGGCTCAAGAGCATCGGTAAGCAACTCGAGGACTACAACGCCTTCGATACGGGCTGCTTCGTCTGCTCCCCCGCCCTCTTCGCGGCGCTCGAGCGTTCCCGAGAACGTGACGACGACGAGACGCTGTCGGGTGGCATCCGGGTGCTGGCCGAGTCGCGCAAGGTGCAGGTCCACGACATCGGCGATGCCTTCTGGATCGACGTGGACGATCGGGGTGCGGTGAGGCGTGCCGAGAGAGCGCTGATCGAGCGACTGCCGAAGCTCGGCGATGGACCCATCTCCCGCTACCTGAATCGACCGCTCTCGACGCGCATTACCCGTCGGCTCGTCACCCGCTCGGTGACGCCCAATCAGATCTCCGTTTTCTGTTTCGCACTCTCGCTGATCGCCGCCGCTCTGTTTGCCGTCGGCGGAACTCTCACCCTGGCCCTCGGCGGTCTGTTGGCCCAGCTCGCTTCGGTGGTGGATGGCTGCGACGGCGAGGTGGCGCGCCTCCAGTGCCGAGAGAGCGCCTTTGGGGGCTGGTTCGACGCGGTGCTCGACCGCTACTCCGACGCCTTCCTGCTCTTCGGCCTCAGCTGGCACGTGTTTGCGACCCAGGGGTCCGCCCTCGTCCTCGGGGTGGGGTTTCTGGCGATCACCGGATCCTTCATGGTCAGCTACACCGCCGACAAGCACGACAGTCTCATGAAGACGCGCTTTGAGCGAGGCGAAGGCAGGGGTTTCCGCATTGGTCGCGATCTGCGAGTGCTCGTGATTGCCCTGGGAGCGGTGGTCAACCTGCCGTTCCTCGCACTCTCGGTGATCGCGGCCGTCATGAACATCGAGACCGTCCGTCGCGTCGCCGCCGCTCGCGACGCCCGGGCTCCCGCCTGACGGACGAGATGGATCCCATCGAGCGAACACGGCTGCGAATCGCCGAGGTGATCGCCGGCTCGTCGGTTCCCGAGGATCCGCGGCACTCCAGCAATACCCTCGAGTGGCTGCTACGCCTCGATCCCGACGCCGATGCGCCACTCCAGCTTGCGGCCCTCGGCCACGACATCGACCGCGCCGTGTCCACACGGAAGGTTCAGCGCGCCGACTTCGACGACTACGACGCCTTCAAGGCCGCCCACGCACGCAACGGCGCGGAGATGCTGGTAGAGATCTTGCAGGAAAGCGGCGTTCGAGATGAGTCGCTGACGCGAGAGGTCCACCGTCTGGTTTGTCGCCACGAAGTCGGGGGAGATCTTCGCGCTGACCTGCTGGTGGACGCCGACAGCATTTCCTATTTCGACGTGAACCTGCCCCTTTATCACCTCCGCAACAGCCGCACGGAGACACTGCGGCGCTGCCTGTGGGGCTACCAGCGCCTCTCTCCACGAGCCCGATCCATCGTCGCGCAGCTCCGCCAGCCGAGCGACGAACTCGAAGCGCTGATGGCCGAAGTGATCCCTCGAGCAGACGCCTGAATCCACGTCGAGGCCGCATCGCAACGCCGCAATCCCCACCTCGATGCCGGACGGATTCGGCACCGTCGTGGCTGGGTCCCGGCGGAGGCGGCGGGCTCGTGCGCTGGGGCGGGTGTG
>SMWR01000063.1 GCA_004356735.1 Deltaproteobacteria bacterium | reverse complement strand
CTCGGAGCGTGATCGCGCGGAACAATTCGGACAGCTGCCGCGAGCATTCATCGGGGATGATCGAGACGGCGAGCCCGCTACGGGCGCCAACCCAAAGGGTCGTAGAGGTCACGGAGGATCCGCACAGCGTCGAAATCCTGGTCCGTGACGCGCGACCCGTCGATTCCCTCGGGTTCGACGGACTGGGCACCGTCCGGGTTCACGATCCACGCGATCGGCAGGTCGGTCGGGTCGCGTTCGAGACCTGCCACGATCTGGACGGGCTGGACGATCGCGACCCCGGCAACCGGGCCGGGGTCCAGGCTGCGGAGAAACCCGTACTCGAGATCCGCATAGCCCTCGCCCCTTTGGCAGCGGACCCCATCTCATCCGACCGCAACTGAACCCACCCCCCAGGCTGGCGCTTCAGGGCAGATGAAAGCCGTTGTAGGCGCTGGCGAATACCGGCCGGGTAACCACGATCTCCGAGATCCACGCAAGCAGCACGACGGCCAGTAGAAGCGCCCAGGCGACACGGTTCGCCAACGCTCCGGGAAGCCGCGCCGTCGCCACCTCGATGCCTCGAACGTACAGCCAGGCAAACGGAACCAGTACGCCCGAGATCAATCGACCCTGGACGAAGTAGGGATAGGCGGCGGACGGACTCGTATCCTCCCCGAAGACGAAGAGCAGGCTGAGACCCGCCAGCACGGCGACGCCACCGGCAACGGCGAGCAGAGCCGTGGCCTCCCCGAGCCTCGGTTGGATCGGGCGCGCCCCGTTCCGGATTGCAACCGCCGCAAGACCGACGAAAAAAAGACTGGTGAGCGCATAGGTCCAGTCGGCGGCCGCCCACCCCAGCTCGTGCTGGTACCAGACCAGCTCGCCGCGCCAGAAGCGCGGGATCATGTCCGACAAAAAGGTCCAAGCTCCGCCCGGTGTGAAGAGAGGATGGTCGAACAGCTCGCCGACGCCCTTTCGTCCCCATCCCAGGCGCTCGATCTTGAACGCCGTGCCCGTGAGGTCGCCGACGCGCAGGAGATTGCGTCCCATCCAGAGTGCGCCCGGTGTGAGCGCGACCGCCCAGAGCACGGCCCACCGACCGAGCCGCCCCGCTTCGCCCCGGCGCAGGCTCACGATGGTCGGAACCGCGCACGCCACCAGCACCGCCACGTTCGGATACTTGTTGAGGAATGCCGCGGCCAGCATTGCGCCGGCCGCGGCGTAGGCGCCGAGCCCGGCGTCCGGACGGACCATCAGCCGCAGCACCAGCAACAATCCCAGGGCACCCAGCAGCGGTGAGAAGGCGTCAGCCGTGATGTAGTAGAGAGCGTCCTGTGGAAACGACGCCAACAACAGCGGCGTTCCCAGGCGCAGGAAGCGATTGTCTGGATAGACGTCGCGTAACAAGATCCAAGCGGCGATCACGACCCCGATCGCAACGACGACGCCGAGTCCCCGCACCCAATAGAGCAGGCGGAGTCCATGGATGCCAAGCCCGCGCCCCAGCGACATCCAGGCTCCCGCAGTCGCGTAGTAGACGGGGGGCTGGTCTGCTTCGAGACTGTGTCGGCCGGAAAGATATCGCCGGGTCGACTCGACGCGCTTGCGACCGAAGTCGTCGGACTGGAGCCAGGCCGGCGGCGGGACCTCGACCTGAGCCGGCGTCAACGGATCCCTCAAGTACTCGGGCGATCCGAAGCGCCCCACGAAGCCGGCGGTCTCGGTCTCGTAGGCATCGGGCCCGGGCGTCGGCCAGTAGCCACGGGAGAACTTCAAGACCACATCGAAGTGTCGGTATTCGTCCACGTTCGAGAAGAACGGAAACGCCAGGCTGAAGCAGAGCACCCGAAGCCCGGCCAGCAGCGCCAAGGCCAGCACGACGCGCCCCTCCCAGGTTCGGACCAGTGCCGACGCGGACTGCATCTCCCGAGCTTGACAGAAGCTCCGCGGACCCGAAAGATCGAAGCTTCGAAGACAGCCCGACAGACGGAGACCCCCAGCCGATGGCGACGGATTACGATCTCAAGATTACCGGCGGCAGCCTCATCGACGGAAGCGGCGGACCCACCGTTTCAGGAGACCTCGCGATTCGCGATGGACGCATCGTGGCTGTGGGCGATGCCCCGGGACGCGCCGCGAAGACCCTCGACGCCAGCGGCCGGGTGGTCGCACCGGGCTTCATCGACATTCACACCCACTACGACGCCCAGATCTTCTGGGATCGCATGCTGACGGTCTCGCCCTGGCACGGCGTCACCAGCGTCGTGATGGGCAACTGCGGCTTTGGTGTGGCGCCGACCCGGGCCGAGCACCGCGACCTCATCCTGCACACTCTCGAGAAGGTCGAGGGAATGAGCTTCGACGCACTGGTCGCAGGCTTCGGTGAGCACTGGGACTTCGAGAGCTTTCCGCAGTACCTCGACGCCGTCGAGAAGCGCGGCAGCGCAATCAACATCGCGGCCATGATCGGACACACCCCCCTTCGCCTGTTCGTGATGGGCGAAGAGTCAACCGAGCGCGCGGCCACCGATGAAGAAGTCGCCCGGATGCGGGAGATCGTGGCCGACGCCCTGCGCGCGGGAGCCATCGGCTTCGCCACCTCGAAGTCCCCGACCCACGTGGGCTGGGGGGGCCGACCGGTTCCGAGCCGGCTTGCCGAGATCGACGAGATCCGAAGCATCGCCAACGCCCTCAAAGACGTGGGCGCCGGCATCATCCAGGCGACGGCGGGCCGCGGATTCTTCCTGAACGAGATGGGCGCGATCGCAAGCGAGACGGGCCGCACCTTCTCGTGGACAGCGCTGCTGGCCGGCGCCATGGGTCCCAAGGGACACCGCAAGGTGCTGGAGCTTACAGCCGAGCAGCAGGCCGCAGGCATCGCCGTCGTGCCCCAGGTTTCGTGCCGACCGCTCAACTTCGAGTTCCAATGGAAGGAGCCCTTCCCCTTCGAAAGCATGAAGCTCTTCAAGGAGATTTCGGCCTCGAAGCTGGACGGACAGATGGCGATCTACGCCGACCCCGACTTCCGCGCGCGTCTCAAGCAGGACACAGGCTCGGCCTTCGGGAACGTGTTGTCCGAGTGGTGGAAGCGCGTCGTCATCACCGTCTGCCCCAGCGACCCGAGCCTGGAGGAGCGAACGCTCGAGGCAGTAGCCAGCGAGCGGGGCTGCCATCCCGTGGATGCGGCCCTCGACATCGCGCTCGAATCGAAGCTCGAGGCGCGCTTCCGGCTCGCCATCATGAACACCGACGAAGAGGACGTGGCCGAGCTTTTGAACGACCCGCACACCGTGCTTGGACTCTCCGATGCGGGCGCTCACGCCAGCCAACTCTGCGACGCCTGCTTCTCGACCCACCTGCTCGGGCACTGGGTGCGGGAGAAGCAGAGCCTCAGCCTGCCCCAAGCCATCCACATGCTGACGGCGCGGCCTGCCGAGGTCTTCGGCATCACGGACCGGGGGCGCCTCGCGCCGGGCCTGGCCGCCGACGTCGTGATCTTCGACCCGGAGACCGTGGCCTGCGGCCCGCTCCAGCGCGTCAACGACCTGCCGGCCAACGCTGACCGCCTGATCTCGGAGGCCATCGGGATCGACGCCGTCATCGTGAACGGCACCCTGATCCGCCGCGACGGGAAGGACGTCATCGATCCCGAGGGTGAACTCCCGGGCGCGCTGCTGCGAGGCGGCCGCGCATCCGCCTGACTGCCGGCAGAAATTCTGGCTCGGAGGGCGAGCGGCGTCGGAGACTGGGGGGAGAGCCCAACGCTGCGTGAAAGAGCCCCCAAAAACCGGAATGGCCCGATTCGACTTCCGCCGAATCGGGCCGCCCTGGGAAGGGGATATTTGGCTATCTGGAAAGGTTGTGGGCGGCCGGACCGAAAGGTGGCAGCCGGATCGGAATTTTCTCGGGTCGCGACGAACTCAGCGGGCCCGTGTCCTCCCGCTCACCAGTGCGGCTCGAGACTGATCACGAGCTTGCCGTCGCCGTCCTGGCCGGCCCCGAAGACCAGCAGGTGACCGTTCCGCAGCTTGTAGTCGCCGCGCACGGCCCCCTCCACGTCGACTGCCAGCAGGGCCCCCTCGTCGTCCAGCTGCAGCGGCCGGATCCGGACCTTCTTGCCATTGGGCAACAATTCGGTGCCCACCTGGTCGATCCTGAGCGTCAGCGAGTGGATCTGGAGCACGTTCAGGCTCTCGTACCGAAACTGGCTCTTCAGCTTCTGATGCAGGCGCCCCGCCCGCGGGTCGATGCCGCCGGGTCCGTCGGAGATCCGGCTCACCATCAGCGTCACTTCGATCCGCTTCTCCTCCTCAGCGCTCGCCGGGCGGCTGGCCACGACAACCAGCATCGACATCAGCAGCATCACCAGCACGGACCGCCGAAGCCTCTCACACCACGTCACTTCGACCTCCTCGCGCGGCACCTTCCACCGCAGCATCGAGTATCCAGATGATGGTCACGTCGGAGTCGACCGCGTCGTCGAGAACCATCACCGACCGACCTCCGCTGTCCATCCAGCGCACCACGCGCCCGCTGGGCGCCGGGGTGTCCAAGCTTGCGAAGAACACCGCCAGCAAGGCGACCGCCGCCACCGCCACAGCACCCAACGGCCGCATCCAGGCCGGAGTCACGAACCACGCGGTTTCCGTCTCCTCTGCGCGCTGGGCGTCCGCAGCAGGCAGCCTCAGCCGGATACGATCCCACAGGTCGACCTCATCCGCTCGCGTCTCCGAGGCGCGCACGAGCTTGCCGATCTGGTCGAGTTCTTCCAGCTCCTGCTGCAGCTCGGGGCTCCGGCGCAGCCGGCGCTCGAAGAGCCAGCGCGCAACGCCGCCCAGCTCCCCATCGTGATAGGCGCAAAGTTGCTCCAGTGCCTGCGGTGTGGCTTCGCTTGCGTGAATGCTCATCTGTTCGTTTCCGCTCCTGTCTTTCCCTCAACGGCTTCGCCTGCCGCCATCGGGTCGTTTCCCGTTTCCTGCAGCAGCTCGCGCAGACGCTGTCGTGCGTAGTGGAGACGGCTCATTACAGTCCCCTTCGGAATCCCCATCGCCTCGGCGATCTCCTTGTAGCTGAGGCCATCGATCTCCCGGAGCTGGATCGTCCGGCGAGCGTCCTCGGGCAACGCGTCGATGGCTCGCGCCACCGCCTGACGGATTTCGCTGCGCTCGATGGCCACGTCCGGCGCCTCCCGGTCGGCATCCCGGCCGGCGGGCGATGCCGCCGACTCCGAAGCGTTCAGTACCCCGGCTGCGGACTCGTCGTTCCACTCGACCTCACGGTCGGACTTGTCACGGCGTTTACGGTCGAGGCACTGATTCATGACGATCCGGTACAACCAGGTGTAGAAGCCCGCTCGCCCTTCGAAGCGATCCAGCGATCGGTAGACCTTGAGGAAGGCGTCCTGGACGGCGTCCTTGGCCTGCTCTTCATCGCGCAGGACCCGAAGCGCCAGCCCATAGGCGCGCCCCTGATACCGCTCCACCAGCATCCGAAATGCATCGTGATCACCTGCCTGGGCCCGCCTGACGATCTCGTCGTCCGCCGGAGCCCCGTCTGCGGCCACCAGCGCGGCTGGG
>SMWR01000062.1 GCA_004356735.1 Deltaproteobacteria bacterium | reverse complement strand
GATCGCGGCCCAGCTGCTGCCCTCGGCGGTCTTGATCTCGACCTCGCCGACCTTGAGCGGTGACAGGAAGCGCTCGTGCTTCTCGAGCACGCCGAAGTCACCTTCACTGCCGGGCAGGACCACACTGTCGACCGGGCCCCGAAAGGCCTCGCCCAGCGGCGTCACGATGATCAGTTCGGTCGGCATCCAATCTCCTCTGCCTTGGGTTCCAATTCCCGACTCTCAGTTCCAAGTTCCCGGTTCACAGTTCACAGTTCACAGTTCCGAATGGGGACAAGGACGTTGCCCGTTCCTAGGCCAGGCCCTTGGCCTTCTCGATGACCGCTTCGATGGTGCCCACCATGTAGAAGGCCTGCTCGGGCAGGTCATCGTGCTTGCCCTCGTAGATCTCCTTGAAACCCCGCACCGTTTCCTCGAGGCTCACGTACTCGCCGGGCGTGCCCGTGAACTGCTCGGCGACGTGGAAGGGCTGGGACATGAAGCGCTCGAGCTTCCGGGCCCGGGCCACCGTCAGCTTGTCGTCTTCCGAGAGCTCGTCCATGCCCAGGATGGCGATGATGTCCTGGAGTTCCTTGTAGGACTGGAGCACCTGCTGGACACCGCGGGCCACGTTGTAATGCTCATCGCCGAGCACCTCGGGATCGAGGATGCGGCTGGTGGAGTCGAGCGGGTCGATGGCGGGGTAGATACCGCGGGACGCGATGTCGCGGCTGAGCACCGAGGTCGCGTCCAGGTGGGTGAAGACCGTGGCCGGCGCCGGGTCGGTCATGTCGTCGGCGGGGACGTAGATGGCCTGCACCGAGGTAATCGAGCCCTTCTTGGTCGACGTGATCCGCTCCTGGAGCTCGCCCATTTCCGTCGAGAGCGTCGGCTGGTAGCCCACGGCCGAGGGGATGCGCCCCAGCAGTGCCGACACCTCCGAGCCCGCCTGGGTGAAGCGGAAGATGTTGTCGATGAAGAGGAGCACGTCCTTGCCCTCTTCGTCGCGGAAGTATTCGGCACAGGTGAGCGCCGAGAGGCCGACCCGGGCGCGGGCCCCCGGCGGCTCGTTCATCTGGCCGTAAACCAGGGCCGTCTTGTCGAGCACCGTGGTGCCATCCGAGAGCTTGGCCTCCATCATCTCGTTCCAGAGGTCGTTGCCCTCGCGGGTGCGCTCACCCACCCCTCCGAACACCGAGTAGCCCGAGTGTTGCTTGGCAATGTTGTTGATGAGCTCCATGATGATGACGGTCTTGCCGACGCCAGCGCCGCCGAACAGACCAACCTTGCCGCCCTTTGGATAGGGCGCGATCAGATCGACGACCTTGATGCCCGTTTCAAGGACCTCGACAGTCGTCGACAGGTCGACGAACTCAGGAGGCGGGCGGTGGATCGGGAAGTGGAGGTTGGAATCGATCGGGCCGCGCTCGTCGACGGGCTCGCCGATCACGTTCATGATGCGGCCCAGCGTCGCCGGGCCCACCGGAACCTTGATGACGTCGCCCGTGTTCCTGACCGTCATCCCGCGGACCAGACCATCGGTGGTGTCCATGGCGATGGTGCGAACCGTATTCTCACCGAGGTGCTGAGCCACCTCGAGAACTAGATTTTCCTCGCGCTCGTCGATGCCGGGATTCGTGACCCTGAGCGCGGTCAGGATCTCGGGCAGGTTCCCCGGTTCGAACTCGACGTCGACCACGGGTCCCAGGACCTGAAGAATTTTCCCGGTTCCATCCATTTCTTTTTTCCTTCTTCTCTGACTTCGCTCGCCTTCGGCTCGCTGCGCGCGCGGCGGGGCCGCGCTTGCGGTTCCTTGCATTCCCTAGAGCGCCTCGGCTCCCGAGACGATTTCTACGAGTTCCCGGGTGATCGCGGCCTGGCGCGCGCGGTTGTACTGAAGCGTGAGCTTCTCGATGAATTCTTCCGTGTTGCGGGTAGCGGATTCCATGGCCGCCATCCGGGCGGCGTGCTCGCCCGCCTGGTTCTCGAGCAGCGCCCGGTAGATCTCGACCTCGAGAGCTCGGGGCACCAGGGTCTTGAGCAAGGCCTCGGGGTCGGGCTCGATCTCATAGGAGAGCGCGTCAGCTTCCCCTTCAGCATCGCCTGCCGAAGCAAAGGGCAACAGTCGAACGTCGCGCGGCAGTTGGTTCATGACGCTCACGAATTCGCTGAAGACGAGCACCACCTCGTCGACTTCAGCGTCCTCATAGCGCCGGGCCAGACTGCGCGCGATCTCAGTGGCCTGGCCGTATTGGACCCAGCCGGCCTGAGGAAAGTCGTCACCCAGGTCGTCGGGTCTGTGGCGCTTGAAATAATCGCGCGCCTTCTTGCCCGCTGTCGTGATCCGCACATTCACGCCCTCGGCCTTGCGCGCCGCAATCAGCGCAGCCGCATGCTTCATCACGCCGCTGTTGAAGGCACCACACAGGCCGCGGTCGGAGGTGATGACGACGAACTCCACGGTCTGCACGGATTCGTGCAGTTGCAGAAGCGGATGCTCTGAATCCTTCTCGGCCCGCGCCACCTCCGCGAGGGTCTCACGCATCCGGTCGGCATAGGGCCGGGCCGATTCGATGGCGCTCTGCGCGCGACGCAGCTTTGCGCCGGCGACCATGCGCATGGCGCGAGTGATCTTCTGCGTCTTCTGGACGCTGTCGATGCGTCGGCGGATGTCCTTGAGGTTCGGCACGTCAGGCGGCTTCGCTGCTCGATCCGCCAGCAGCGGGCTGGAACACCGTCTTGAAGTCGTCGAGGCCGGCGATCAGCTTCTGCTCGACCTCCTCCTCGAGCTTGCCGCTCTCGCGGATCGCTTGAAGCACGTGCCCGTGGCTGCTGCGCATGAACTCGAGCATCTCCCGCTCATAGCGCTGCAAGTCGCCGAGCTCGTAGCCGCGAACCCACGAATCCCGATCGGCCTGGGGTGTACACGAGTAGATCGAGAGAACCTGGTCTTCCATGGACATCGGCGAGTACTGGTTCTGCTTGAGCATCTCGGTCTGGCGTTCGCCATTGGCGAGCTGTTCCTGGGTGGCCTTGTCGAGATCACTGCCGAATTGCGAGAAAGCGGCCATCTCGCGGTACTGGGCGAGGCTGAGCTTGAGCGTCCCGGCCACCGCCTTGGTGGCCTTGGTCTGAGCCGCGCCGCCCACGCGCGACACCGAGATGCCGACGTTCACGGCCGGGCGGATACCGGCGTTGAAGAGATCCGTCTCCAGGAAGATCTGGCCGTCGGTAATCGAAATCACGTTGGTGGGGATGTAGGCCGACACGTCGCCGGCCTGGGTCTCGATGATGGGGAGCGCCGTCAGGCTGCCGCCGCCCGCTTCGTCGCTCATCTTGGCAGCGCGCTCGAGCAGCCGCGAGTGGATGTAGAAGACATCACCCGGGTAGGCCTCCCGTCCCGGCGGACGGCGCAGCAGCAGCGAGAGCTGCCGGTAGGCCACGGCCTGCTTGGAGAGGTCATCATAGACGATGAGAGCGTGTTTTCCGTTGTCGCGGAACCACTCGCCCATGGTGCAGCCCGTGTAGGGCGAGATGAACTGAAGGGGCGCCGGGTCACTGGCCGTGGCAGTGACCACGATCGTGTAGTCCATGGCCCCGTACCGCTTCAGCTTGTCGACCACCTGCGCCACCGTCGACTGCTTTTGGCCGGTGGCCACGTAGATGCAGAAGACGTCGGTGTCCTTCTGGTTGATGATGGTGTCGATGGCGACGGCCGTCTTGCCGGTCTGGCGGTCGCCGATGATGAGCTCCCGCTGACCGCGGCCGATCGGCGTCATGGCGTCGATGGCCTTGATGCCGGTGTGGAGCGGCTGGTGCACCGACTTGCGCTTCACGATACCGGGCGCCTTGATCTCAACCCGGCGGCTCTCGTCGGTTTCGATCGGGCCCTTGCCGTCGATCGGGTTGCCGAGGCCATCCACCACGCGGCCCAGCAGCGACTCGCCAACCGGCACCTCGATGATGCGGCCCGTGCGGCGCACCAATTCACCTTCCTTCACGTGGGTGGTCTCGCCCATGACGGCGATACCCACGTTGTCCTCTTCGAGGTTGAGGATCATGCCGCTGAGACCGCCGGGGAATTCCACCAGCTCGCCAGCCATGGCCTGCTCGAGTCCGAAGACGCGCGCGATGCCGTCACCCACGGAGAGAACGGTCCCCGTCTCTGCGACATCGATCTCACGGTCGTATTCTTTGATCTCACGCTTCAGGATGTCGGTGATTTCACCGGGCTTGATGTCCATCGGTCATCGTCCTCTCGTCAAAGTCGTGCGCAGCTGCTCGAGCTGCGTTCGCAAGCTTCCGTCGAAGACGAGGCCGCCCACCTGGGCAACGGCGCCTCCGAGCAATGCGGGATCCACGCTCTCTTCCAGCTCGACTTGCTTGCCCGTTCGGGCCGCCAGTGCACGGCACAGCCGACCGCGTTGATCGGCTGTCAGCGCGCTGGCCGAAGTCACCCGGGCGCGAGTGCGCCCAGCCTCCCGGTCCGCCAGGTCCTCGTAGGCAAGACGGATCGCCTCAAAGTCGACCACACGCCGCTGGTCCACCAGGAACGAGCAGAAATTCTGGACCACCGGGCTCGTGCCGATATGCTCACAGACCTGCTTCAGCACCGCGCGCCGTTCGGCGCCCGGATGGAGTGGGCGGAAAACCGCGTCTCGGAGCTCCTCGTGGTCGGCGAACGCAGCCGACAGCGCGAGCAGCTCGGAGCGGATGGGGTCGACCTGTCCCTCATCGCTGGCGATCGAGAACAGGGCTCGTGCGTAACGGCGGGCGGCCGCGGGAGATCTCATCGCTCTCTACCTACCTATTCCGTCGCCGTTCGACGCGGGCTCTTCGATCTTCCGGATGAATTCGTCCACCAGGCGGTCGTTGTCGCTGTCGGTCACCTGGCTCCGCAGAATTTCCGAGGCGAGCTTCAACGAAAGGTCGGCGGCCTCTTCGCGCAGCTGATTGCGGGCGCGGCGCACTTCCTGCTCGATGGCGGCCCGGGCGTCGGTGCGAATCCGCTCGGCCGCGACGCGGGCATCGTCAAGGATCCTCTCGCGTTCGCTCTCGGCGCGCTCGAGCGCGGCGGCACGGATTCGATCCGTCTCGGCCTCGAGATCGATGAGCTGACGCTGCCAGTGAGCGTGACGTACCTCGGCTTGCTTTCGCAGCTCGGCGGCAGTCTCGAGCTCACCGCGAATGCGGTCTCGTCGGTCCTGGAAGAAAGCCTGGACGGGCTTGCGAGCGTAGTAGAAAAGCACGCCCAGCAGCAGGGAAAGGTTGAGCGCGGGGTAGATGAGGTCGCTCAAGCCAGCGTCGCTCGCGGCCCGTGCCGTCCCAGCTGCCAGCATCAGCAGCCCCGCGGCAGCGAGGCCTCGAACGATCGGCGCCGCGCCCGGGTGGCTCATGACAGATCCCTTCCCAACACCGTCGAGGCCGCCTCGGTGGCGAGCTGCTCCGCCTGGGTTCGAAGGGTCGAACGCGCCTGGGTCAGCTCGCCCGTGATCTGCGCCAGTGCGGTTTCGATCTCCTGCTCCACTCCGGCGCGAGCTTCCGCGGTGTGGGAGACCGACTCGCGGCGCGCCACTGTCAGCGCTTGCTTGCGATCACGCTGGGCCTCCTCGTGGGCTATGCGGATCGACGACTCGTAGCGCTCGATGACCTTGTCGGCGTCGGCGGCCAACTTCTCGGCGCGGGCGCGCGTTCCAACGATACGATCCTCGCGGGCGTCGATCACGTCGAGCAGGGGCTTGATCAAGAGCTTGTTGACCGGCCAGATCAGCAGAAGAAAGAACACCAGCAGCGAGATCAGGAGCGGAGCGCTCTCCTTCGTCGGAAGCAGGACGATGCTGCCTTCGGATGCCATCGCATCGCCGGCGAGCAGCGTCAGCGTGATCCATCTGAGGTGCAGGCCGGAGCGACGCTGTTGTTGGCGCTTCAGCTGGTTCACGGGTTTCCTCGCTGTCCGTTCCGTCGTCTGGTTCTCTTGCAACCTGTGCCCGCGATCGGTTGTGGCAATAGGGGCGCTGGATGCTTCACAGGACCACCGGGGCAGGTCAGCAGGCTTTCTCCATGTGCCTTCCGACAGGCCCTGTGGCTTCGCGATGGTCCGGTGTGTGAGTCGATGCGTTGGACTGGCGGGTCGCCGAAACAACTAGGCCCGCTGGGCACTTACCCGGCGGGCCGTCGGCTCACGGGACGGGCGAGATTCTTACAGAATGGCCGCGAGTTTCAAGACGAGGAACCCCCGGTTTGCGAGGGTTTCCCGGCTGCCGCAAGGGCGACACTCGGAGCGCTGCCTGCGCGACAGCGTCCATCCAGCAGCGAGCCTTCTTCGAGCACCAACCGTGGTGTCTCGATCGAACCTTGCACCCGGGCGGTCGCGCGAAGCTCGACCCGGCGGTGTGCCCGGATCTCACCCCGAAAGCTGCCCGCCACCAGGACTTCGTCGGCTTCGATCGAGGCCTCGACTTCGCCGGTCTCCCCGATCTCGAGGACGTCCGCGCCCAGAATCTCGCCGCGGACGCGGCCGTCTATCCGTACCTCGCCATGGATCACCAGCAACCCGTCGAATTCCGCCCCGCAACGGACCACGGCTCGGGGCCGGGGGGGGCGGCCATCGGTTGCGGATGACACGGGATCGGACGCGCCTGGCGGGCCCATCACTCCCTCACCCATCCTTCCGCCCCTACTCATCGCCAAGCAGCATGCGGGTGATCCTGTCCAGATCCTCGTCCCCGAAGTACTCGATCTCGATACGGCCCCGGGATGCGTTTCCCTGGATGCGAATCCGGGTCTGAAAGCGCTGGCGGAGCAGGTCGACCACGCGCTGGAGATTGGGATCATGCGCTACGCGGGCCTTCTGTTGTCGTTGCGGACGATTGGCGGCGGGCGGGCGGGCCAGCTGCTCGGCAGCCCGGACCGAGAGTCCGTCCTTCACGACGCGGTCGCGCAGATGTCGGCGACGTTCGGTGTTGTTCACCTGCAACAGCGCCTTGGCGTGTCCCACGCTGAGGCGCCCCACCTCGACGTCGTCCTGCAGCTCTCGCGGCAGCTCCAGCAACCGAATGTGATTTGCGACGGTCGAGCGGTCCAGACTGACGCGCTTGCCGATCTCCTCCTGGGTCTTGCCGCCGCTGGCCAGGGTGCTGAAGGCATGGGCCAGCTCGATCGGATTGAGGTCGTGGCGCTGCACGTTCTCGATCAGCGCGAGCTCGAGCCGGTCACTGGGGTCGACGTCGGCAACGACAACGGGAATCGTCGGGAGACCTGCCAGTTGGGTGGCCCGCCAGCGCCGCTCACCGACGACCAGCTGATAACGATCGCCGACCTGCTGTACGACCACGGGCTGGAGCACGCCGTGCTGACGGATCGAATCCGCCAGCTGCTGCAGCTGCTCGGCGTCGAAAACGCGACGCGGCTGGTCCGGATTGGGGTCGATCACGTCGACGGAGATCTCCGTCGCCGCCGCGGCCGGTGCCTCTCTCGTCGGCGCAGGCGCGCTCGGGAGCAGCGCCCCGATTCCTCGTCCCAGTGCGCGGGGTCGTGTGCTCATCGGACTTCTCCTGTCTCTCCCTGCCTGCTGGCGGGTGTGAGTGCGGCGACGCTCACCGCCGGGGGTTCGAGCGGCGGAACCGGCCGCTCAATGCGTTGCAGAATTTCCTCGGCGAGTTCGAGATAGCTGCGCGAGCCCTTCGAATCTGCGTCATAGAGAATCGCCGGTTTGCCGTGGGAGGGCGCTTCACTCAAACGCACATTGCGCGGAATCACCGTGCGGAAGACGCGCTCGCTGAAATGGCGTCGCACTTCCTGCTCGACCTGGCGCGCCAGATTGTTCCGGAGATCGGCCATGGTCAGCACGATTCCCTCGAGCACCAGCCTCGGATTGAGATGACCGCGCACGATCTCGATGGTTTCCATCAGGCCTGCGAGACCTTCGAGTGCGTAGTACTCGCATTGGAGCGGAACGATCACCGCGTCGGCGGCAGCGAGTGCGTTGACGGTGAGCAGTCCCAACGAAGGCGGGCAGTCGATCAGCAGGATCTCGTAGCTATCCCGAACATCGGCGAGCGCGCGCTCGAGGCAGCGCTCGCGATCCGTCGCAGCCACGAGTTCGATCTCAGCGCCGTAGAGGTCGCGCCCGGAAGGAACCAGATGCAGGTAACGCAGCTCCGTGGGCTGCACGACGTCCTTCATGACGCTGCGGCCACTCAGCGCGTCGTAGACTTGAAGACCGTCGTGCGCCCCGCCGAAGGCACTGGACGCGTTGGCCTGGGGATCGAAATCCAGTAGCAGCGTCGGGCGCTCGGAGACCGCGAAAGCCGTCGCCAGGTTCACCGCAGTGGTGGTCTTGCCGACCCCGCCCTTTTGGTTCACGACCGCAAATACACGACACGTAGGTGCCATGGCCAGGGCTCCGCGGGAGGTGGTTGTAAGTATTCCCCAGGGGGATATGGGGGTTTCCTTACTTGAATATCATAGTTCCAAAAGGGTGTCGACATTCGGCTGTCGACATTCCAAGCTGGGCTGGAGTGGGATTGCTGTAATCCGCGTTCCACGTGGAACGAAGTCTCTGGATCCGTCTTCTTGCTAGACTTTCTGGCCGATCCAGAGCGTTCTGGCAGCTCCATTACCGGGTAGCCGATAGCGTCTGATGGTTTCGAATCGAATCCCAGGCTTCGCTTCGATTCGGGGTGGGTTCTCGGCACCGGGAACCAACAGCCAGCCGCTGGGTCGCACCCAGGGCAGCATCCAAGCGACGACTTGGTTCGGCTTTGCCATCGCCTGTGCGACCCCTGCGTGGTGCTCCACCGCGGCGAGTTCCTCGACACGCCCCAGCTCGGTCCGGACGTTCTCCAAACCCAGCTCGCGGATCGCCGCCCTCTGGAAGTGGTGCCGGCGCTGGCGCGAATCCACCAGGGTCACCTGAACATCCGGCAGTAGGATCGCAACCGGCAATCCTGGGAAGCCAGCTCCGGAGCCCAGGTCGACCAGACTCTCGAAGGCGGGCGCCGCAGTCAGGAGAGCCACGGCCTCCAACAACAGACGGGACACGATTTCAGCTTGGCTCTGATGGCCGGTCAGGTTGATCCGCTGGCCCCACGCCTCGAGTAGCTCAGCCAAGCTCAACAGCTGGTCGATCTGACCCCGCTCCGCCGCCCACCCCAACTCGTCCAGACCTCGCTTCAGTCGCTGCCGGGCTTTCAGATCCTCGGCCACCGTAGTGCTCCCTGAGCTAGAGCGTTCCCGTTCCACGTGGAACGCTGCAAATGAACCGGGCCGGAGCAGCGGCTCCGGCCCTTCAATATCAGCAGCTGTGGATGTTCCACGTGGAACAGGATGGACGCTGTCCGACCTCGGCGGACGGCCTAGTCGTCGCTGGCCCTCGAAGCGGCATCCGACTCTTGCCGCGCCGCCTCGTACTCGGGAGCTCCCTCCGGCACGATAACGACTTGGCGGTACCGTCCTTCGCCCGTGCTCATGGTCGCGATGTCGGCCTCATCGCGCAGCGCCAGGTGGATGATGCGCCGATCCCGGCCGTTCATCGCATCCAGGCGTACCGAGCGCCCGCTCTCCCGTGCGCGCCGGGCCACCTTCTCCGCCAGCCCGGCGAGTCGATCTTCGCGGGCGTCGGAATTGCCCTCGACGTCGATCACGACACGCACCGGATCGTCGCTCAATTGGCCCGCGGCTTGGTTCGCGAGCAGCTGGAGCGCATCCACCGCCCGGCCGTCATCCCCCGCCATGCGCGGCGCCGCGCTGCCTCGAACCTGCACGACCACCAGACCGTCCTCTTCCTTCTCGGAGATCTCGAACGGGCCCAGATCCATCTTTTCGATCACACCGCACAGGAACTCGCCCAGCTCGCCCAGCTCGCCCGACGCCGTCCCTACCGATGGCTCCGTGGTCTGCCGGGGCTCCGGCCGCTCATTGCGTTCACGGCTCTCGGCCCGGTTGCCCCGGTCATCCCGGTTGCCCCGGTCGTCCCGGTTGCCCCGGTCGTCCCGGCCCCCACGCCCGCGACCCGCACGGCCGCCGCGATCGCCCCGATCGCCGCGATCGTTTCGACCGCGCCCCCGGCCACCGCGGTCGCTCTGATCGCCTCGCCCGCCGCGATCGTTGCGGTCCCGTGCTTCCCGCACCGGCGGCTTGCGATCTCGCAGCACGGCCACCAGTACGCTGCGCCCGGCCATACCGTAAGCCTCGCCCGCCTCGTACTCATGGATCGCCAGGGCCGCCTCTTCCACGCCGAAGAATTCGACCGCCTTT
>SMWR01000061.1 GCA_004356735.1 Deltaproteobacteria bacterium | reverse complement strand
CGCACCTCATGCGCTGCGCGTCCACCAGCCGACGAGCCGGTGGGCCGCGAAGCTTGCGCCATAGGCGAGCGCCAGCATGTAGCCGAAGGCGAAGGCGGGCCAGCGCCACGAGTTGGTCTCGCGGCGCATGATCGCCAGGGTCGACATGCACTGGAGGGCGAAGACGAAGAACACCAGCAACGCGGCCACGGTCGGCGGATCGAAGACTGGCAATCCCGTCTCCGGGTCGACGTCGGCTCGGACCGCGGCCCGTAGCGAGGTCTCCTCGTTGGATGTGGCGTAGATCTGGGCCAGGGTCGCCACGATTACCTCGCGGGCCGCGAGGCTGGCCAGGAGGCCCACACCGATCTTCCAATCGAAGCCCAGTGGTGCGATGGCGGGCTCGAGGACGTGGCCGGCTCGACCGGCGAAGCTCTGTTCGAGCTGCAGGCGCGCCGCCTCGGTCTCGCTGATGCCGGGCGCCGGCGTCAAACGGGGAAACGAGAGCAGCATCCAGAGCAGCATCGAGGCCACCAGGATGATGCTGCCCGCCCTCCGCACGAAGGCGCTAGCACTGCCCCAGACCTGGGAGAAGATGAGCTTCGGCGGCGGCCAGCGGTACGACGGCAGCTCCATGTAGAAGGGCAGGCTGTCCCCCGAGAGCAGCGTCCGCTTGAGGATGGCGGCCACCGCCAGCGCCGAGAAGGCGCCCAGCAGGTAGAGACCCAGCAGCGTGAGGCCCTGGAGACCCAACGGGCCCCAGACCGTGGTCGCCGGAACGAACGCGCCGATCAGTAGCGCGTAGAGGGGCAGTCGGGCCGAGCACGTCATCAGGGGTGCGACCAGGATGGTCACCAGCCGGTTGCGCGGCGACGGAATCGAGCGGGTGGCCATGATCCCCGGAATGGCACAGGCGTAGGAAGAGAGCAGCGAGACGAAGCAACGTCCCTCGAGACCGATCCGGCCCATCGCGCGGTCCACCACGAATGCAGCGCGCGCCATGTATCCCACGTCCTCGAGCAGATAGAGCGCCGTGAAGAGCAAGACGATCTGGGGCAGGAAGGCCAACACGGAGCCCACGCCGGCGATCACCCCGTTGGTGACGAAGTCGGCCAGCATTCCGGCGGGGAGTACGGCCCGCGCGCTGTCTGCCATCACGGCGATTGCCGCATCGATGAAGTCCATGGCCGGCAGCGCCCACGCGAAGATGAGCTGGAAGAAGGTCACCATCACGGCGGCGAACAGAAGCGGCCCCGCTACGGGATGGAGCACGACGCGGTCGATGGCCTCGGTCGCCGCGTGTCGTGCCGGTCGCTGCTCCAGACAGTGTGCCAGCACCGAATCGGCCCAGGCTGCACGCTCGGCGGGCGACGCGGGTGGGCGGATAGGGGGACGATCCCAGCGTTCGGGGTGCCGGAGGAGTTCTCGCAGCTCGCCGATTCCGAGTCCGCGGTGACCGACGACACCGCGAACCGGAATCCCGAGCGCGCGCTCCAGGCGCGCAAGATCGAGACGTCCACCGCGCGCGTGAAGCTCGTCGGTCATGGTCAACACGAGACAACTGGGAATGTCCCGCTCGAGAACCTGCGCCACCAACAGCAGGGATCGCTCCAGTGAGCAGGCATCGACCACCATCACCAGTGCTTCCGGCGGCGTGTCGATCTCACCGGCCAGCAAACGATGGACGACCTGTTCGTCTGGGCTGATCGGGTCGAGGCTGTAGGTCCCGGGCAGGTCGATCACGACGGCACGCCGACCGTCGAGGTGCAGCTCACCCTCGAGTCGTTCGACGGTGACGCCTGGATAGTTCCCGACCTTCGCGCGCAAGCCGGTCAGGGCGTTGAAGAGGGTCGTCTTGCCGGAGTTCGGACTGCCGATCAGACCCAGGCGGAGGACGCCCGCGCCGGAGGCGGCGCTCACGCTCGGCGCACCCGGATGCGGGCGGCCTCCCCGCGTCGCAGGCACAGGTGTGTGCCACGGAGCTCGAATTCCACCGGGTCGCCCAACGGCGCCCGTCGCCGGACTTCGACGAGGGTCCCGGGTACGAAGCCGAGGTCTTGGAGCCGGCGACCCGCCGGACCCTCAGCGTCGACCGACACGACTCGTGCAGTGGCGCCGACCTCGAGGCTCGCCAGCGAGACCGGGGCCTCTGCGACGTGGTCTTCCCGGGCGCGCGGGACACGATCGGGGGAGATGGCGTCGCGATGGATCGGTTCGGCGGGGTGACTCATGTCAGTTGGGAGGGAGCGGGCAGGTGATTGAAAATGATTTTCAGTTTCGACAACTCGAAGGCTATCGCGGGCGCCCGGCGGCCTCAAGGGGCAGCGGCTGCCCCTTGAGGCCGCTTTCAGTTCGCCGAAGCGGTGAACTGCGCGGAGGTCTCGGTTGTCGGGATTGTTCGGGCTTGAATGAGAACGTGTTCGCTTATTCGTTCTCATTGCGAAGCTGTCGGCTGAGCAGCTTTTCCACAGCTTCCCTCGGCTCCAGCTCGCCATCCAGAACCTGCCGGACGGACTGGGCAATCGGCATCTCGACCGCGTGCAGCTCCGCTAGGGCGCAGGCAGCCGTCGTGGTCCGGATGCCTTCGGCCACCTCGTTCATGCCGGCCACGATGTCCGCCAGCGTCTCGCCCCGGGCCAGCGCCAGGCCCACGCTACGGTTCCGGGACAGGTTACCGGTGCAGGTCAGCACCAGGTCGCCCATGCCCGCCAGGCCCGGAAACGTCAGGGGATCCGCACCCATCCGCGTTCCGAGACGCGTGATCTCCCGTAGCCCACGGGTCATCACCCCCGCCCGCGCGTTCTGGCCCAGGCCCAGACCATCACAGATACCGACGGCGATGGCGACCACGTTCTTGAGCGCGCCCCCGAGCTCGACACCGATCACGTCGGAGCTGGAATAGATGCGAAACCAGGGACAGGACAGCGATTCCTGAACGGAAATCGCGTAGCTCTCCTCCCGGGCCGCGACCGTGACTGCCGTTGGGCACTGGTTTGCGACCTCCTTGGCAAACGACGGGCCCGACAGAAAGGTGAGGCGAGGATGGTGTTTCGGGTCGAGAACGTCTTCGAACACCTGGTCCATCCGCTTCCAGGATTCGAGCTCGATTCCCTTCACGGTAGAAACCAGGATGGCCCCCTCCGGAAGAAACCGGGATGCCCGACCGATCACGTCGCGCACGCCGTGGCTCGGAATGGCGCAGACCACCATCTCCCGACCTTCCAGGGCTTCCTCAAGGTTTGCGGTGGCGCGAACCCGCTCGGGAATGTGCATGTCGGTCAAATAACGCGGGTTGCGTCGGTCCCGGTTGATGGCGTCGGCGATCTCGGGGTCGCGTGCCCAGAGGCGCACGTCGTGCTCGCGCGCGCAAAGCATGGCCAGGCACGTACCGAAGCTTCCAGCACCCAAGACTCCGACGGGGATCGCCACGTGGGGCATTGTAGCCGTCCAAGAAACGCGTCCAGAACGTCCGCGGTTTTGTTGACGCTCCTGGGGGCCGCCGTTACCTTCCGCGCGGTTTTCGTAGCCGATTCGGCTATTTGCCCGATCCCGAGCTGCCCGATCCCAAGCACGTGCCGCACGCGGAGGTCATGTCCCGATGCTCGCTGACTTTACGGGCATCCTCGTCATTCTCATCGTCGGTATCGTCCTCGTGTGTGGGATGCTCGGCGTGCACCTGCTGTTGGGACCGCGGCGCGAGTTCAGCGAGAAGCAGGAGCCCTTCGAGTGCGGTGAGAAGCAGATCGTGTCGCCGCGCCAGCGCTACGCGGTGAAGTTCTATATGGTCGCCATCCTCTTTGTCATCTTCGACGTCGAGGCGATCTTCTTCTATCCCTGGGCTGCCGTCTTTGCTGAGCTGTCCTGGTTCGGCTACTGGGCGATCTTGGTCTTCACCCTGCCGCTCGCCGTGGGCCTTCTCTACGAGTGGCTGAAGGGCGGCCTTGAGTGGTAATTTCGGACGAAACGCGTTCAAAGATTGACGCGGAGATCGGAAATTTCCCCCAGCGTCGCGGCGCGCTGCTGCCGGCACTGCATCTGGTCCACAAGGACCACGGCTACGTCTCGACCGACGTGGCGAAGGAGCTGGCCGAGATCTTCGAGATCAACCCCATCGACGTGATGGAGGTTGTCTCCTTCTACAACCTGTTCTACGACCGGCCCCAGCCGCGCCACCACGCCCACGTGTGCACCAATCTGCCGTGCTCGCTGCGCGGCGCACGGTCGCTCTTGCGCCGTCTCGAGTCGCACTTCGGTGTCCGCGCGGGCGAGGCGACGCCCGATGGAAAGCTCGTCCTGGGTCACGAGGAGTGCCTGGGCGCCTGCGCCTACGCGCCGATGATGCGCGTGGACGATACCTACTTCGAGGATCTCGATTTCGAGAAGGCCAAGACCATCCTCGACGGGCTGGAGTAGAAGAGGCTCTGGATGCTCAAGGTCCCGTACGTCACCGGCTATCTCAGTGAGCACTTTGGCGACGACGGCTTCGGAACCCTGTCGGGCTACGAGGCTCGGGGTGGCTATCGGGGCCTGCGTCAGGCGCTCGACACGAGCCCGGAGGACCTGATCGAGCTGCTCAAGAGCTCGGGGCTCCAGGGCCGGGGGGGGGCCGGTTTCTCGGCGGGCATGAAGTGGTCGTTCATGCCGACGGACTCGGACAGGCCGAAATACCTGGTCTGCAACGCCGACGAATCCGAGCCCGGCTCCTTCAAGGACCGGATCCTGCTCGAGCGCGCGCCGCACCAGATCGTCGAGGGCATCCTGATCGCGGCCTGGGCGACCGGGGCCGAGAAGACGTTCATCTACATTCGGGGCGAGTACGCCTTTCCGGCCGACCAGGTCGACCGGGCCGTCGCGGAGGCCCGGGAGCGCGGCTACCTCGGCGCCAAGGTGATGGGCAAGGACTTCGCCCACGAAATCGTCGTCACCCGGGGCGCCGGCGCCTACATTTGCGGCGAAGAGACCGGGTTGCTCGAATCCCTGGAGGGCAAGAAGGGGCTGCCTCGCAAGAAGCCGCCCTTCCCGGCCCAGTACGGCGCCTTCGGGATGCCGACCACGGTGAACAACGTCGAGACCTTCTCCCACGTGCCCCACATCGTGTGCAAGGGCGCCGACTGGTTTCGCGGCTTCGGCACCGAGAAGAGTCCGGGCACGACCCTCTTTGGTGTGTCCGGCCAGGTGCAGCGACCGGGTCTGTTCGAGCTGCCTCTGGGGACGCCACTCGACGAGATCATCTTCGAGCATGCAGCGGGTCTGTTGGAGGATCGCCCGGTCAAGGGAGTGATCCCTGGTGGCATGTCCATGCCCATCCTTCCCGCCAACCAGCTCGATGTACCCATGGCCAACGAGTTCCTGCGCGAGCGCAAGACCATGCTCGGCACCGGCGGCATCATGGTGATGGACGACACGACCTGCATGGTTCGTGTGGCCTGCGTCATCAGCTATTTTTTCCGCGACGAGTCGTGCGGTCAGTGCACCCAATGTCGCGAGGGCACGGGCTGGATGAACAGCATCGTTGAGCGCATCGAGCGCGGGGCCGGTGAACAGTCGGACCTGGACATTCTGCTCGACGTGGCCGGCAAGATGGAAGGACAGACGATCTGTGCCTTCTCCGACGCGGCAGCCTGGCCGATCCAAGGTCTGCTGCGACACTTTCGCGAAGACTTCGAGGCACACATCCGCGGGAAGAAGTGCCCCTTCCCCGGGAGCTTCGAGCTGTAGATGCCGCGCATCACCGTCGACGGCGAGATCATTGAAGTTCCCGATGGCCGCACCATCCTGCAGGCCCTGGACGACGTCGGTCTTCTGATGAACGGCGTCGACATTCCGCACTACTGTTGGCACCCGAAGCTTTCGATCGATGGTTCCTGTCGCCTCTGCCAGGTCGAAGTCGAGGGAATTCCGAAGCTCCAGATCGCGTGCAACACGTCGGTGCAGGAAGGCATGGCGATCCGCACGGATACCGAGCGCGTGCGCAAGGCACGCGAGGGCGTGATGGAGCTGCTGCTGGTGAACCATCCGCTCGATTGCCCGATCTGTGACCAGGCGGGCGAGTGCAAGCTCCAGGACTACGCGTACGAGTACGGAGTCGAGGCATCGCGCACTCGCGAGCCGAGGCGGGCGCTCAAGAAGAACGTCGACTTGGGCTCCACCATCAAGTTCGACCAGGAGCGCTGCATCCTGTGTCGGCGTTGCGTGCGTTTTTGCAGCGAGATACCGGGCACTGGGGAGCTGCGCGTCTTCAACCGCGGCGACGCCTCGGTGATTGACGTCCATCCCGATTTCCCGCTGGAGAACGACTACTCCATGAATGTTGCCGATATCTGTCCCGTCGGCGCGCTCACGACCCAGGACTTCCGTTTCAAGATCCGGGTCTGGTTTCTGGAGGACGCGCCCGGCATTTGTACCGGCTGCTCGAACGGCTGCAACGTGCACATTGGCGTGGCCAACAACAAGGTCTATCGCTACGTACCGCGCCGCAACGACGATGTGAACGACACCTGGATCTGCGACAGCGGCCGCATGTCTTACAAGCAGATCGGGGGCGGCGCCCGGCTGAAGGAAGCTGGCGTGCGCGGCGAGGCAGGACGCCTCGAGAACACGGGGTATGAGGCCGCGGTCCGCGAGGCGGCGAAGCGGCTGCGGAGCATGATTGAGGAGCATGGGGCGGATTCGGTCGTGGTGCTGGCGTCGGCCCACGCGACCAACGAGGACCTGTTCACCCTGCGGCGCTTGAGCGACGGTCTGGGCGCGGGCGCCGACGGTGTGGCCGTGGTGCAGGGCAAATCCGACGCGCTCCTGATCAAGGCGGACAAGGCCGCCAACGCGGCCGGCGCCCGGGCGCTGGGTTTCGGACCGGCTGGACCCGTTCTCGACCGGATTCGCGATGGGCGGGCGAAGGCGGCCATCGTTCTGGGCCACGACCTTCTCGACGAGAGTCATCTCGGTGGAACCGAGGCACTCGAGGGGCTGGATCTGCTGATCGTACTCGACGTTCAGCAGTCGGCGCTCCACAAGGTGGCCGATGTCGTCATCCCCGTGCGTCATGCCGCCGAGAAGTACGGGACGCTCACGAACCACGCGGGTCGCGTTCAACGCGTCGAGCCCGCCGTCGAGCCTGCCTGGGAGGCCTGGAGCGACGGCGAGGTTCTGACCTTGATGGGCCAGGCTCTCGGTCTGGAGGGCTTCGAAGACGGTTACGATCCCGCCAAGATCTCCGAATGGATGTCGGAGCGGGTTTCCGCTTTCGCCGGCGTCCATCTGCGCGTAGTCGGTGATCAGGGACGGCCGCTTCCAGGCGAGCGAGCGTAGTCGCCATGCCGATCGAAGAGATCTGCAAGACGCTCTTCATCATCCTGGTGATTGTGGCTGGGCTGGCGCCCATCATCACCTGGATCGAGCGCAAGCAGAGCGCCCTGATGCAGGACCGGATCGGGGCCAACCGCGCCGACATCGGCGGCATCACCGTGCTGGGTCTGCTCCACCCCATGGCCGACGTGTTGAAGCTCATGACCAAGGAGGACGTGGTTCCCCAGGGCGCAAACCGCATGATGCACATGCTGGCGCCATTGATCGCCGCACTCCCCGCCATCATCGCTTTCGGTGTGATTCCCTGGGGCGGCATCTACAGCTTTGGCGACACCACCATCAAGATGGTGGCGGCGGACCCGGACTGGGGCCTCCTCTACATCTTCGCCATCGGTTCGATCGCGACCTATGGCGCGATCATGGCGGGCTGGGCCAGCAACAACAACTGGTCGTTGCTCGGCGGATTGCGCGCGTCGGCCCAGATGATCTCGTACGAGGTCACCTTGGGTCTGTCGGTGGTCGGCATCTTCATGGTGTTCGAGACCCTGAAGCTCACGGACATGGTGATGGCCCAGGACACCACCCTGCGGGTTTTCGGCTTCATCGAGGTCTTTGGCGGAACGGTTCCCGCGTTCCTCGACTGGGTGCGACTGCCCGCCTGGGGGATCTTCTACCAGCCGCTGGGCTTCGTGATGTTCCTGACGGCCATGATGGCCGAGAACAAGCGGCCCCCCTTCGACGCGCCCGAGGGTGAGTCAGAACTCATCGCTGGCTACTTCCTCGAGTATTCGGGCATGCGCTTCGGCCTCTTCTACATGTCGGAGTTCATCGAGGTCATTGTGATCGCGGGCGTTGTCTCGACGATCTTCCTGGGCGGCTGGGCCATTCCCTTCCTCGACCAGGCGACCATCATCGGTGGCATCGGCAGTTTCATGGGGGAGGGCTTCGCAACGGGCCTGTGCGTAATCCTCCACTTCATGACCTTCATGCTGAAGCTGATCGTCATGATCTGGCTTCAGATGTTGCTGCGCTGGACGTTGCCGCGCTTCCGCTACGACCAGGTCATGAATCTCTGCTGGAAGGGCCTGCTGCCCCTCTCGATCGCAAACATCCTGATCACGGGCGCAGTGATGCTGCTGGTGCGGGGTTAGGGTCATGGAAGTTTCCGCCATTCTTTTTTACATCTTCGCGGTCATGGCAGTCGTTTCGGCCCTGGGCATGGTGCTGAACGTGCGCAACACGGTGGCCGCGTCCCTATCGCTCGTCGTCACCATGATCGCCCTCGCCGCCATCTACGTATTGCTCGAGGCCTACCTGATCGCGGTCATCCAGATCATGGTCTATGCCGGCGCCATCGTGGTGCTCTTCCTGTTCGTGATCATGTTGCTGAACCTGAGAGAGGATGACTTCGCGCCCGGCCGCCAGTGGCTCGTCAAGTTCGGGGCCGGCCTGCTCGGCGTCTTCGTCCTGATCCAGTTGCTGAAGCTCGTGGGGCCCGGACTCCCGGAGGTTCCGGTGGTGCCCGAGGGCTACGGCGGCTATCGGCAGCTCGGTATTCTTCTCTATACCGACTACGTGCTGTTGGTCGAGATGGCGTCGCTGTTGCTGTTGTCCGCCATCGTGGGCGCACTCATCCTCGCGAAACGGAATATCGATTAGTGGTCCCCATCGAACACGTCATCGGCCTATCGAGCATTCTCTTCGTGATCGGAATGATCGGTGCGGCCACCCGCCGCAACCTGATCGTGGTGCTCATGTCGATCGAGCTGATGCTCAACGCCGTGAATCTGGCGTTCATCGGCTTCAACCGCCTGTGGCCCGGGACGGCCGAGGCCCCTGCGCTCGACGGGCAGATCTTCGTTCTGATGGTGATCACAGTGGCTGCGGCCGAAGTCGCCGTGGGGCTCGGCATCATCATCTCCATGATCCGGAACCGGGATTCCGTGAACCTCGAGGAAGTGAGCCTGCTGAGATGGTGACGCCGACGGCCATCTCGTGGCTGCACTGGATTCCGGTGCTGCCGCTGATTGCAGCGGTCTATCACGGCCTGATGATCGGCATCGTGCGGCGCTCGACTCCGCGCTGGTTCGTGATCGGCCTTTCCTGCGGCACCGTCTTTCTGGCATTCTTGGCTTCCTGCGCGGCCTTCGGTGCCCTGATCGGCATGCCGGAAGACCAGCGGCTGCTGGTGGACGACGTCTACACCTGGATCGGCTCGGGCGTGGGCGACCAGGTGATCAGCGCGAACGTGGCGTTTGCCCTCGATCCCATCAGCGCCTTGATGATCTTGGTCGTGACCGGCGTGGGCTTCTTGATTCACGTCTACTCGATCGGCTACATGGACGACGACCAGCGGGACGACAAGGGGTTCCAGCGCTTCTTCTGCTACCTGAACCTCTTCACCTTCTCGATGCTGGTGCTCGTCCTGGCCGACAATCTCCCGCTCATGTTCCTGGGCTGGGAGGGCGTCGGGCTCTGCTCCTACCTGCTGATCGGATTCTGGTACAGCGATAGTGACAACGCCTACTGCGGTAGCAAGGCGTTCGTCGTGAACCGCATCGGCGACTTCGCTTTCCTCTTGGGTCTCTTCGCCCTGTTCGCGGCACTCTCCGATGCCGGCACGCCCACGGTCACGTTCCGCGAGATCGAGGCCAACTTCGACAAGATCGTGGACGCCACGGTTACGATCCTGGGAACCCAATATCGTTTGGTGAACGTAGTGGGCGTCTGCTTCTTCATCGGTGCCTGCGGCAAGTCGGCCCAGCTCCCGCTCTACGTCTGGCTGCCCGATGCCATGGCGGGCCCGACGCCGGTCTCGGCCCTGATCCACGCCGCCACCATGGTGACGGCCGGCGTCTACATGGTCTGCCGCATGAGCTTCCTGTACGCGGTGGCGCCCGAGGCCTCGGCCGTGGTCGCCTGGACCGGAGGGCTGACTGCCGTGTTCGCGGCGACCATTGCCGTCACCCAGACCGACATCAAGAAGGTGCTGGCGTATTCGACGGTGAGCCAGCTCGGGTACATGTTCCTGGCCGCGGGCTGCGGCGGCTACACGGCCGCCATGTTCCATCTCGGGACCCACGCCTTCTTCAAGGCCCTGCTCTTTCTCGGCGCCGGTGCCGTGATCCTGGCCATGCACCACGAGCAGAATATCGAGAAGATGGGTGGACTCTGGAAGAAGTTGCCTCGAACGAAGTGGGTGTTCCTCGCCGGAACCCTGGCGATCATCGGCTTTCCCGGTTTCTCGGGCTTCTTCTCCAAGGACGAAATCCTGGTGGCGGTCTGGGTTTCCGACGTGCCCGGCCATCAGTGGCTCTATTGGATGGGCTTCGCCACGGCCGGAATCACTGCCTTCTACATGGCGCGACTCTTCTTCATGGTCTTCCTCGGAAAGCTGCGCGCAGCGGCAGACGTCCGTGGTCAGATCCACGAGCCGGGCGCCAGCGTGTTCTACCCACTGGCCGTCCTGGCATTCCTCTCCATCGTTGGCGGCATCATGGGCGTGCCCCAGATCTACGGGGATTGGCTCAGCGTGGGGGACTCGAACAGCCTTGCCAGCTGGTTGGCTCCGGTGCTGCCCGAAGCCGCGCCCCACGCACTCGAACACAGCACTGAGTATCTGATGGCCCTCGGTACCGTCGGGATTGCGGCGTCCGGTGTGCTGGTGGCGCTCTTCCTGTACGTCAGGAACCCCGACCTCCCCGAAAAGATGGCACAGTTGCTGTCGGGCCTCTACAAGCTGGTGTTCAACAAGTACTACGTGGACGAGGTCTATGATGCCTTGATCGTGCGGCCCACGGTCGCGTTGTCGGACACGGTGCTCTATCAGGTCATCGATACCCGTGTGATCGACGGCGTCGCCATCAACGGCAGTGCCAATGCCGTGCGCTCACTTGCGTCCGGGGCGCTCAAATATCTCCAGAGCGGTCTCACCCAGGGCTACGTCTTCTTGATGATCGTCGGCGCGGTGGCAATCGTCGGCTGGCTGCTGCGGTAGGTGACGATGGGCGGCCAAGGCATCTTCGACCAGAACCTGCTCAGCCTTGTCACCTTCCTTCCATTCGGGATCGGTGTCGTCTTGCTGGCGACGGCTGCCCTGGCCCGAATGCTGGACCGTGAGGGATTGCCCGACGTGGTGTGGCGGAGCGTGGGTCTCGCGGGCACCGGCATCACGTTCCTCATTTCGCTGCTCCTCTTTACGCGCTTCGATGCCACCAATCCCGGCATGCAGTTCGTCGAGTACGGGACGTGGCTCCCCGATTTCGGCATCAACTACTTCGTGGGCCTCGACGGGATCAGCCTCTTCCTGGTGCTGCTGACGACGTTCCTGATGCCCATCGTGCTGTTGGCATCGTGGACCGACATCGGCAAGCGCGTCAAGAGCTACATCTTCTTCATGCTCTTCCTCGAGACGGGCATGCTGGGCGCGTTCGTTTCACTCAATGTCTTCCAGTTCTACGTCTTCTGGGAAGTGATGCTGATTCCGATGTACTTCATCATCGGAATCTGGGGTGGACCGCGCAGGATCTACGCCGCGGTGAAGTTCTTCCTCTTCACCATGTTCGGCTCGCTGCTGATGCTGGTGGCCATCCTCGTGCTCTACTCCATGGGCTTGGAGCAGTTCGGCGTGTTGAACCTCGACCTGATTTCGCCGCCTGGCCTCGAAGCAAAGGCGTTGCTGGACGTGGTGGTGCCCACCGACGGCGATGTGTGGTGGAAGAATCAGTCCTGGCTGTTCGCGGCCTTTGCCCTGGCGTTTGCCATCAAGATTCCGATGGTGCCGTTCCACACCTGGCTGCCAGACGCCCACGTCGAGGCACCGACCGGGGGCTCGGTGGTACTGGCCGGTGTGCTGCTCAAGATGGGCACCTACGGCTTCGTCAGGTTCGCCCTGCCCCTCTTCCCGTCAGCGGTCGTGGATTTCACGCCGCTCATCTTGTCGTTGTCGGTGATCGGCATCATCTACGGATCGCTGGTCGCCATGGTCCAGGCCGACATCAAGAAGCTGGTGGCGTACTCGTCGGTCGCCCACCTGGGCTTCGTGATGCTGGGCATGTTCAGCCTCAACGCCATAGGATTGAATGGCAGCATCCTCCAGATGGTGAACCACGGGCTTTCCACCGGGGCGCTCTTCCTGTTGGTGGGTATGCTGTACGAGCGGCGCCACACGCGCATGATCTCGGACTTCGGCGGGATCGCGCGGCCGATGCCGGTGTTCGCCGCCTTCTTCGGTCTGGTCACCATGTCGAGCATCGGGCTCCCCGGTTTGAATGGATTCGTCGGTGAATTCTTGATTCTGCTCGGCGCCTACATGGCCCATCCTTTCTACGCCGTGCTGGCCACGTCGGGGGTGGTGCTGGCGGCCGCTTATATGCTCTGGATGTTCCGACGGGTGATGTTCGGACCGATCGAGACCGCCGAGAACCGCGGTCTGATCGACCTGGATCTGCGCGAGAAGCTGGTGATGATCGCGATGATGATCCCGATCATCTGGATCGGCGTTCATCCCGAGACCTTCCTGCGTCGCATCGAGCCGTCGGTGCTCGAGCTTCTGAACACGATCGAAAGACGAGGCGGATCTGCTCTCGCGGCCGCAGAAGCTGCGCCACCGGTCGCCGAACCGGAGGCGGTCGCCGAACCGGAACCGGTCACCGAACCGGAACCGGTTGCCGAACCAGAACCGGTCACCGAACCGGAACCAGCGCCTACCGGAGAAGTCGCAACCTTGGGTTCCGAGCCGCCAGCGGAGGATGATCTGTCGGTGGCCGAAGTCGAGACTGGAGTCGCAGCCGAGCTGGAGAACGAGACCCCGGCGGAGGAGCAACCGTGACGCCCACTGTGAACATCGGCGTGTTGGCTCCCGTGATCTGGGTCGCCTGCGGTTCGATGGTCGTGCTGCTCGGAGAGGTATTTCTCTCGCGCAT
>SMWR01000060.1 GCA_004356735.1 Deltaproteobacteria bacterium | reverse complement strand
CGCCGGCTCCACCGATCCCGGTTCCGGACCCGGCAACGAACCGAGCCCGCCGAAGACCTAGGAGATGATCCCGATCGCCCGGCCGACCTTGGCAAAACCCTCCAAGGCCCTGTCCAAGTGCTCGCCGGTGTGGGTCGCCATGTACGACGTCCGGATCATCGAACGCCCCGGCGGAACCGCCGGCGTCACGACGGGATTCACGAACACCCCTTCGTGCTGGAGCGCCATCGCCATCCGATAGGCGTCCAAGTCCTCGCCGATCACCAACGGGATCACGGGCGACTCGGCGCCTCCCGTGTCGAAGCCCAGGTTCAGCAGCTCCCGGTGCATGTACTGCGTGTTCTCCCACAGGCGCTTGCGACGCTCCGGCTCGCGTTCGACGATCTCGATCGCCTTGATGGCCGCAGCCGCCGAGGCCGGCGGTGGCGCCGCCGAGAAGATCTGGGTGCGGGCGTTGTGTTTGATGTGTTCGATCACGTAGTGGTCGCCAACGATGAAGCCGCCGACGCTGGCCAACGACTTCGAGAACGTCCCCATCACCAGATCCACGTCCGCCTCGACGCCGAAATGCTCGGGTGTTCCGCGGCCATGCTCACCGAACACACCGAGACCGTGGGCGTCGTCGACCATCATTCGCGCACCGAAGCGCTTGGCCAGGGCCACCAGCTCCGGCAACGGCGCCAGATCGCCCTCCATCGAGAACACCCCATCGACCACGATCAGCTTGCCCTTGGCCTCGGCCGCGTTTCCGAGCTTCTTCTCCAGGTCGGCCATGTCGTTGTGGCGGAACTTGTGGTTGCGGCTGAAGCCCAGGCGGCAGCCGTCGATGATGCTGGCGTGATTGAGGGCGTCGAGGAATGCGATGTCCGATCGGTCCAACAGACACGAGAGGACGCCCAGGTTCACCTGGAAGCCGGTCGAGAACGTAAGGGCCTCCTCGCGGCACATGAACTCGGCGATACGCTTTTCCAGCTGGACGTGGATGTCGAGGGTGCCGTTGAGCAGGCGTGAACCGGCACAACCGGTGCCGTAGAGCGCTAGCGCCATGGAGGCCGCTTCCTTGACCTCCGGGTGGTTGGTCAGGCCCAGGTAGTTGTTCGAGCCCAGCATCACCAGCTCGCTGCCCTGGTGGTTCACGATCGGGTCCTGGGGCGATGAGATCACTCGGTAATAGGGATATATGCCTGCGGCGCGCATCGGGTCGGTGCGCTTCGCGGACTCCCGACACTTGTTGAATAGATCCACGCTCTCGCCTCCACGAGGTCTTGTCCGATCATTCATATCGTTTCGGGGGGACCGAGCTGGGGGCTCGAATTGGCGCGACGCCGGCGCGGCAGAAACCTTACCCCAGGCCGTTGCTGGTTGGCAGCCCGGATTCGGACTACATTGTGGCTCCCAGGGCACCGATCACCCGATTCTCCTGGCCAGCGGTGGAGCCAATCCCCTCCTAGCGATTCCCAACTTTGGAGCCTCAATGAGAGCCTTGTTCTCCAACGGGGCCCTCGCGCCCACTCTCATCTTGTCGCTGTTCATCGGCGGAATCGCACACGCGGATGAACCCCTAACGGCCGTTTCCCCCGCGGGGGAAAGCGCCAGAGTCCCGCTAGACGAGTCGCCGATTTCCGAGCCCGTGACCGAGCCCGACCCCCTGCTCGAGGAGGATTGGGACGACTTGCTGGCCGGACCCGAGGTCTATGATCCGCTGGAGAAAAGCAACCGGGTGGTCTTCAGCTTCAACCAGGGACTCGACCGTTGGTTCCTGAGCCCGCTCCGGAAGGGCTACCGATTCATCCTGCCCACCCCGGCCCGCCGGGCGGTCCGCCGGGTGGCAAAGAACCTCAACACGCCTTCCTACCTGGTGAACCATCTTCTCCAGGGCGAGTTCGTCGATGCGGCCGAGACCCTGGGTGCGTTCATCGTGAACACGACCATCGGCTGGGGGGGATTGTTCGAGCCCAGCCTCGAGATGGGCTGGGAGCACAAGAGTTCGGACTTCGGACAGACGCTGGCGCTCTATGGCGTCGGCGCCGGCCCGTACCTGATCATTCCGGCGCTCGGTCCGACGACGACGCGCGATGGCGTCGGCAGCATCGTCGACACGATGATGCAACCGCTGACCTATGTGATGGGCTTTGGCTACCAGATTCTCTTGTCCGGCGGCACGGGCTTCACCGTGTTCGACGAGAAGGCAGACAAGCTTCGGGCGCTGGAGGCGTCTTCGGTCGATCTGTATGCGGCTCTGCGCAGCGCGTATGTGCAGTCGCGCGAGAGCAGCATCGCGAAGCGCCGCCGCGAGAATTCGACTGCGGGCACGCCTTCTGGCGCTTCGCCGGCCGGGGCAGACCGCTGACCGTTCGCTGACGACGTTCGTACGAGGACGTTCGTACGAAGAGTCAGGATGCCTGGTCGGCCAGCGTCTCGATTCGCTTGTTCAGGGCGATCAGGAGCGCCTCGAAGCCCTCCCGCTTGATCAGCGAAGAGTATTCAGAGCGACGCAGCGCCAGCTCGCTGACCGTGCCGTTGAGGTAGACGTCGATGATCTTCCAGCGTCCGTCCGTGCCGTTGCGAAGGCGGTAGTAGAGCTGGATGTCGTCGCCACTGGGATTCAGCAGCTTGGTCCGAACCAGCATCGTGCCGCGCGCCGAAGCGTCGACGCCCAGGGTTTCGAAGGTCTGGCCCGACCAGCCGTCGAAGCGCCCCGCGTAGTTGGCCACGCTGAAGCGGCTGAACGTCTTCACCAGCTGGTCCCGTTCCGCCTGGGAAGCGGTCTTCCAGTAGCGGCCCACCGACTTCGCGGCCATGAAGGGCAGGTCGAACTGGCTGCGGACTACCGGCTCGAGGCGCTTGTAACGCCCGGCATAGCCCAATGCCTCGGAATCCTTCATCACCGACAGCATCGTCGCGTGGAGGCGCTCTACGGTGCGCACGATTTCGGCGTCTACGTCGGCGCTTTCGGCGTCCACGCCGGGCGTGCCAGCGTCGGCCCAAGCCTGTCCGGCGGCCACCAGGATCAACACGGCGAGGAAGCTGCGGCCTCGCTCGAAGGTCATTCGATGGATCACGCGATCACTCCCAGTGGGGGGCGGGGCGGGGGCGAGAATAGCGAAGAATCGTCGCTCCCCGTCCCCGTCCTCACCCCACGGGGACGGGGAGACCGACTTTGCTATCCATCCGACGCGGGGTCGGGTTGCTGAATTCGCATCGATCGTCCCCCCCTCGACGGGTACCAGGCCGATGGGCCGGGCCGGGTCGGCAAGACGGGAGTGAAGCCTCCCACCGTCATTGGGAAAGGTGAGGTTGCATGCCCGTCAACGAGCACATCGAAGTCCGGATCGGCGTTTGGTTCGCTCGCTGGGTGGGGTGGGTCGTGCGCTGGCCGAAAGTGACGACACTCGCCATGCTCGCGCTGACAGGGGTTTCACTCGGCGGCGCGATCAATCACCTGGGCATTGTCGGCGACACCGAAGCACTCTTCTCCCAGGAACTTCCCTTCAAGAAAGCCGAGCGCCGCTACTACGACGCCTTCCCCACGCTCTACGAGAATATCTTCGTCGTCGTCGATGCGCCGACGCCCGAAGGGGCCGCCCAGGCCATCAAGAGTCTGGCCGCGAAGCTGAACGCCCACCGAGAAGACATCATTCGGGCCTACGTTCCGGGAGGCGGCGACTTCTTCGAGGAGCATGCGTTCCTCTACCTGTCTCGCGAGGAGCTCGAAGATCTGGCGGATCGGTTGGCCGAGGCCCAGCCCTACGTCGGCGAGCTTTCGCGCGATGGCAGCCTGCGCGGCCTGGCTTCCCTGCTGGGTCGTGGCATTCGCGCCGGGCGCGAGGGAGACGTGTCCGGTAACCAGCTCGTCACCATCTTTGACGGACTCGACGAAGCGTTGCGCGCAGAGGCTGAAGGGCGCGAGTACCATCTGTCGTGGGCCGAGGTTCTGTCCGGCCAGGCGATCGAGGCCGACGCGCGACGACGTTTCCTGCTGGTCCAGCCGGTGCTCCACCACAACGAATTTCAGCCGGCGAAGCGATCGATTCTGCGGATCCGCGCCGTCGCCAAGGAGCTGGGGCTCGTCCCCGAGAACGGTTTTCAGGTTCGCGTCACGGGCGACGCCGCGCTCTCGGCCGAGGAGTTGGAGGTGGTTCGCGATCAGGCGGGCGCGGCCGGTATCGCCTCGTTCATCCTCGTCGGGGCCATCCTTCTGGTGGCGCTGCGCTCGGTACGTCTGGTGCTGTCCACTCTGCTCACGCTGATGGTGGGCCTGATCCTGACGGCCGGCGTCACGACGGTGACGGTCGGACGTCTGAACATGATCTCGGTCTCCTTCGCCGTGCTTTTCATCGGTCTCGGCGTCGATTTCGCCATCCATCTCTGCCTGCGATACCGGGATCTGCTCGAAAGTGGGATGGCAAGGGCCGACGCGCTGTCGGCGACGGCGTCGAACGTGGGCAGCTCGATTTTTCTCTGCACGGTCACGACTGCGACCGGTTTTTTTGCATTCGCACCGACTGATTTCGTCGGTGTCGCGGAGCTCGGGATCATCTCAGGCTTCGGAATGTTCGTCAGCCTCTTCTGCACGCTGACGCTGCTGCCCGCTCTCTTGTGTCTCGGGCGTGCGCCGAGACCGAGGACGCTGGCAGCGTCCTCCGCCGGGGCCGGCGTTCTCGCCGCGCTGCCGCTGCGCCACCCGAGGCTGGTGCGCGGGGCGGCGATCGTCCTGGGTCTGGCCGGCATCCTGCTGCTGCCGAGAGCGCGCTTCGACAACAATCCGTTGCACGTGCGCGATCCATCGAGCGAATCGGTCAAGGCCTTCAGCGACCTGCTGGCACGGGGCGGCAGCTCGCCGTGGAGCCTCAACGCCGTGGCGCCCGACCTCGAATCGGCCGAGGCCCTGGCTGAGCGCCTGCGGAAACTCGACGTCGTCGAGCGGGTCGTCACCGTGTCCGACTACATCCCATCGGATCAGGAGGCGAAGCTCGAGATCATCGAGGACGTTGCGATGTTCCTGCCGCCCATGAACGGTGAGGCTTTCCAGCAGGCGGTGCCGGTGGAGGAGACGTGGAACGCCCTGGGCGTCGTCCACGTCGAGCTTCGCAAGCTGCTGGCGGCCGATCCCGATCCCGAGGTTCGGCGAAGCGCGCGCAGTCTGTCGGAATCGCTCGGCGACTACCTCGAGCGTCTGGAGGCCTCTCACGATCGGCGGGCGTCGCTGGAGGTGGTTGCCGACAGCATGCTCGGTTCGCTTCCGGCCCAGCTGCGGCTGCTGGAAGCGGCCCTGTCGGCCGGTCACGTCACCCTGGAAAATCTGCCCGAGGCGCTACTCGAGCGAATGGTGACCGAGGATGGCCGCGTGCGGATCCGGATCTTTCCACGCGATGATCTGAACGACAACGTTGCGCTGGCTTCGTTCGTGGACGACGTTCGTGAAGTCGTTCCCGACATCGCGGGAAGCGCTTCGGAAGTTCTGGAATCCGGTCGGACGGTGGTGACGGCCATGCGCCAGGCGCTGCTTGCGGCGTTCGTGGTGGTCACGATCATCCTGCTGCTGCTTTGGCGCAATCTCAACGATACGGCCCTGGTGCTGGTGCCCCTGGGGCTGGCCGCCGTCTTCACCGTGGCGGCCGCGGTGTTGCTCGACATTCCGTTCAACTTCGCCGACGTAATCGTTTTGCCGTTGCTGCTGGGCATCGGCGTCGACAGCGGAATCCACCTGGTTCATCGGGCCCGGGCTCCGTGGGATGGCGAGCAGAATCTGCTGAACACCAGCACGGCACGGGCCGTGGCCTACAGCGCGCTCACCACCATTGCGAGCTTCGGCACCCTGGGGTTCGCGAGTCACTTGGGCCTGGCCACCCTCGGCCAGCTGCTCACCTTGGGTGTCAGCTTCACGATCCTGTGCAATCTGGTCGTGTTGCCGTCCCTGATCGTCCTGCACCCGCCGACCCCGTACCCGGCGACGGTCAAGACGCTGGCCGCGATCCGAAAATCCTAGGCCAGCGCTAGCGGGGACGTTCTTGAATATTCAACTCCTCGACCCCGAGAAATGATTATGGACCGGACGGAGTTGAATATTCAAGAACGTCCCCGTCGGTCGTCGGTCGCCCGGATTGGCTAGGCCTCGAGAACGAAGCTGCTGACGGCGTCGTTGAACCCCGATGGATTGTCCGTCATCACCGAATGACCGGCTTGGGCGACCACGGCGAGCCTCCCGTTGGTGAGCACGTCATCGACCATCCGGTCGGCGATCTCGGGAGAGAAGACGTCGGATGCGGCTCCACGCACGACCAACGTCGGACACTGTACCCGTCCGAGTGCCTTCCACTGGGCTTCGATCATCTCCTGCTCGCGTTCGCTTGCTGCTTCCGGAGTTTCAGGGGCTCCGAACGCACCGCGCAGCGCCGGATCCATCTTGAGCACGTAGCGACCGTCGTCTCGTTGGCGGAGTCCGTATAGAGCCATGCGTTGCAGGGCCCCGGGGGTTGCGGCCGGATAGTGAAGCGACAGCAAGCGTTCGTATGCTTCCCTGTCGGTGAAGCTCGGGTCGACGTTTTCGCCCGTCTCCTGGCGGATGCGCATGATTCCGCGCGCGTCGAGTTCGGGTCCAACGTCCACCAGCACCAGGCCGGCCAGGCGCTCCGGGTGAGCGCCCGCGAACAGCGTCGAGATCCGGCCCCCGAGCGAATGACCGATCAGCACCATGCGATCGATTCCCAGAGCGGCCGTCACCGCTTCGACGTCACGCAACAGGGTGTCGAGGTCGTAGGCGCGGTCGGGATCCCAGGCGGAGTCGCCGTGGCCGCGGTGATCCATGGCGAGGGTGCGGTAGTGGGGGGCGACCTCCGGTGCGAAGTCGTCCCAGATGTGAGCCTCGTTCCCGAAGCCGTGGAGCAGCAGCAGCGGCACTCCCTGCTGGCTCCATTCGAGCAGGTGGATGTCGAGGCCTCCGTCGCCTTTTACGGTTTTCGATTGGGGAACCATGGAGAAATTCTAGCAAGACGCGGATTTTCTCGCGTTGACGGTGATTCGTTCGTGGAGGGAGGGAGCAGCCGCTCCGCCGCACCCACTCCCGGTGACGTGCTTCAGCGCATTGCTACGCTGCTCGAATGGGTGCACCCCCGCAAGTCATTCGGGCTCTGGACGATCGGTTCGATGTCACGTTGCGTGAGCTGATGGAGCTGTCGCGCATTCCCAGCGTGTCGGCGTCCGGCTTCGATCCGAAGCAGGTCGAACGGTCGGCGGACGCGGTGGCCTTGCTGCTCGAGGAGGTTGGCTGCGAGGGGGTCGAGGTCTTGAGGCTGGGGGATGCCCATCCCTACGTGCTGGCCAAGTGTCCGGCTCGTGGTCCGGATGCGCAAGGCGCGCCGACGGTTCTGATCTACGCTCACCACGACGTTCAGCCGCCGGGGCGCGCCGATCATTGGGTGACGCCCGCGTTCGAACCGACGCTTCGGGACGACGGCCGACTCTACGGTCGCGGCGTCGTCGATGACAAGGCCGGTCTGATGCTGCACGTGGCTGCTGTGCGGGCCTGGATCGAGGCCGCCGGCGGACCGCCTCTGAACGTCACGCTGATCGTCGAAGGCGAGGAGGAGACCGGGTCCGCTCACCTGCTCGACTTTCTGCGCGAGCACCGAGAACGCCTCGACGCCGACGTGCTGGTGCTGTCGGACACGGCGAATCTCGCGACGGGGGTTCCGTCGATCACCACCAGCCTGCGCGGCATCGTCCAGATCGACCTCACCGTGACGGCCCTCGACCATCCGATTCACAGCGGGATGTGGGGCGGACCCGTTCCCGATGCGGCCAGCGCGCTGAGCCGGATTCTCGGGCAGCTGTTCGACGCTTCGGGAGCGCCCGCCGTCCTCGGACTCGAGGACGACGTACCCGTCATCGATGCGTCGGAACGGGCGCGACTGGCCGCGCTCCCCTTCGATGCCGAGGTCTTCCGCCGCGACGCCGGCATGCGAGACGGCGTCGAGCTGCGCGGCGCGGAGGATGGCTCGGTCTATGAGCGCTTGTGGCTGAGGCCTTCGCTGTCGGTGGTTGCGCTAGAAGCGATGCCGCTGGCCGAGGCGACCAACCAGCTCGTGGCCGAAGCGCGCGCACGAGTGAGCGTGCGTCTCGCGCCGGGTCAGGACGCGAATCGCGTCGCAGCCTGTGTGGTGCGCCAGCTCGAGCAGGCGCCACCGGCCGGCGTCCGGGTTCGGGCCGAGGTCACTGCCGCTGTCCCCGGTTGGAAGCGGGGTTCCGAGACCGAGGTCCTGGGCGCCGCGCAGCGGGCCCTGAGCGCCGGTTTCGGCTGTGATGCCGTGTTGATTGGCTGCGGCGCGACGATCCCCTTCGTCGGGCCGTTCAGTGACGCAATGGGAGGAATCCCCGAACTGCTGCTGGGACTCGAGGACCCGCCTTGCAACGCGCATGGCGAAAACGAGAGCCTGGATCTCGACGACTTCCGAAAGGCCGCGCACTCGTCGGCGCATCTGCTAGCGGAGCTGAAGACGACGCTGGCGGAGAAGCGCTAGTCTCCGGGGCGCCCACGAGGAGCCCATGTCCGCAATTGAAACCAACCCGCAGCTGGTACGAAGCGTGTACGAGCGTCTCGAGCGCAACGTGGAGATCATCCGTGGCCGTCTCGACCGACCGCTCAGCTATGCCGAAAAGGTGTTTCTCGGTCATCTCCAGCTCCCCGAAACGGCAGAGCTCGAGGTCGGCAAGAGCTACGTGGACACACGCCCCGACCGCGTCGCCATGCAGGACGCGACGGCCCAGATGGCACTGCTCCAGTTCATGCTGTCGGGCAAGGACGAAACCACCGTGCCGACCACGGTGCATTGCGACCACCTGATCCTGGCCCATCGCGGCGCCGAAGACGATCTGCGCATGGCCAGCGAGACCAACAACGAGGTCTATGACTTCCTGCGCAGCGCCTCGGCGCGCTACGGGATCGGCTTCTGGGGCCCCGGCGCCGGCATCATCCACCAGGTGGTACTCGAGAAGTACGCGTTCCCAGGTGGCATGATGATCGGAACCGACTCCCACACACCCAACGCCGGTGGGCTCGGCATGTTCGCGTGCGGCGTCGGTGGCGCCGACGCCGTCGACGTGATGTCGGGCTTCGCCTGGGAGGTGCTCTACCCGCGGATCATCGGCGTGCACCTGACCGGATCCCTGTCCGGCTGGACGGCGCCCAAGGACGTGATCCTCAAGGTGCTGGAGGTCTTGACCGTGCAGGGCGGCACCAACCGGGTGATCGAATACTTCGGACCGGGAACGCGTGCGATCAGCTGCACCGGAAAGGGCACGATCACGAACATGGGCGCCGAGCTGGGCGCGACGACGTCGATCTTCCCGTTCGACGAGCGCATGGCGACCTACCTCAAGGCCACCGGTCGCGAACAGATCGCGGACCTCGCCCAGCAGCACGCCGCGTTGCTGTGCGCAGATCCCGAGGTGGAGGCGAATCCGGAAAACTTTTTTGACGAAGTGGTCGAGATCGACCTGTCCACGCTCGAGCCCCACATCGTGGGTCCTCACACGCCAGACCTGGCGCGACCCGCGTCGCAGATGGCGGCCGATGTGAAGGAGAACGGCTATCCGGACAACCTCACCGCCTGTCTGATCGGCAGCTGCACCAACTCCTCCTACGAGGACCTGGAGCGCGCGGCCGACGTGGCGCGTCAGGGAAAGAAACATGGCGTGCGGGCGAAGACCACCCTCTGGGTGACGCCGGGCTCGGAGCAGATTCACCAGACGATCCTGCGCGACGGTCAGATGGAGGACTTCGACGCCATCGGCGGCATCGTTCTGGCGAATGCCTGCGGGCCATGCATCGGGCAGTGGAAGCGCGACGACGTCCGGGAGGGCGAGTCGAACTCGATCCTCTCCTCGTACAACCGCAACTTCCGCCGCCGCAACGACGGTATGTCGACGACGTGTTCGTTCATCAGCAGTCCCGAGATCGTCGTGGCCTACGCGCTGGCGGGTCGCCTCTCGTTCAACCCGCTCAGCGACGAGATCGAGGCGGACGACGGCACGCGTTTCAAGCTCGATCCACCCGCCCCGGCGCCGGAGATCCCCAGCCAGGGATTCGTGGAGAGCCATGAAGGATTCGTGCCGCCTCCGGACGAGCGCAGCGCTGTCGAGATCGAGGTCGCGCTGGAAAGCGAGCGTCTCCAGGTGTTGGAGCCCTTCGCGGCCTGGGACGGCCACGACTACGAACGCGCCCCCCTGCTGCTCAAGGCCAAGGGCAAGTGCACGACGGACCACATCTCTCCGGCGGGCCCGTGGCTTCGCTTCCGGGGACACCTGGAGAACATCAGTGACAACATGTTCATGGGTGCCGTCAACGCCTTCACCGACGAGACCGGCAGGGGTAAGGATCTTCTGTCCGGCGAGGGCGAGATCGAGTTTGCGAAGGTCGCCCGGCACTACAAGGCCGAGGGTCTCGGCTGGGTCGTGGTCGGTGATGAGAACTACGGTGAAGGATCGAGCCGTGAGCACGCGGCGATGTCTCCCAGGTTGCTCGGCTGTGTGCTGGTGCTGGCGCGGAGCTTTGCCCGGATCCACGAGTCAAATCTCAAAAAGCAGGGTGTCCTACCGCTCACGTTTGCCGATCCGGCGGACTACGAGAAGGTCCAGCAAGGCGACCGGGTGAGCATCACCGGTCTCGCGGGTCTGTCGCCCAGTCACCCGGTGCGCGTCGTCTTTCACCACGAGGACGGGAGCGAGGATGAGGTCCAGGCGAATCACTCGCTGTCCGACGAGCAGATCGAGTGGATCCGGGCCGGGTCCGCTCTGAATCTGCTCCGCAAGCGACAGGGCTAGCTGCGCGAGTTCTTGCTCGGCGGATCGATGAGGACGAGCTGACCCGCCTCCCGTCCCCCAGCGAGGATGGGCGAGATCTCCAGGCGCACCTCCGGGCCCGAATCGGCGACGACGGACTCGAGGTTGCGGCCGATCGCGTGGGCTTCGATCACACCGATCCGTCGTTCGGCTGCTGGGTTGACGCCGATCACCACTCCGGCGGTGTCGGTCAACACCACCCCGATGGGCAGCTGCTGCATCAGGTCGTGCTGCGACACGGGGAGGACCTGGAAGAAGGTTCCCGAGATCAGCTCGCCGCGGACGGCGATCATCGTGATGACCAAGAGGATGGGCGTCAGCTCCGGATCGTTGCCGCGGTCCCCCATCAGGAAGAGCACGTTTCCGATCATGGGCGCCAGCGGCGCGCAGCCCACCAGCAGGCGGCGGATCCACGGTCCATGGCCCCGGTTGCGAAGCGCCGAGTGGATCATCAGCCCGCAGCCGGTCGCAACGATCGCGTAGATGTAAACGTTGAAGACCCAGAAGAGCGAGCCGAGCTGATTGGCTCCACCCGGGACCGTGGCGATGAAGAGGCCGGACCAACGATCGCTGTAGAGCAGACCGTAGAGGCCCGCACAGGGCGCCAGCAGGATCAGCGGGAACCAGGGCACGCGCCGGGCGAGCTCGTTGCGGGCGGCGTGCCCCGCGACCCCGAGCCACAGCGGGCCACAGCCGAGCATTCCGAGTATCCGGATCCGATCGGCGACCCATTCGCTTCCGAGACCGCGCGCATGCAGGATGCTGCCCAGGCACCAGCAGATGGCGCTCAAGCACAAGGCGATGAACGTGATCCGGCCCGGAGACGAGCGGTCTCGCTGCCATACGGCCAATGCCAGCCAGAAGGCGAAAAGCATCGTGAACTCGAGAGCGATGGAGTAGAGCAGCATCCGTTGGCCTTATCGGTCATCCCATTTGTGGGTTTGAGCCGGCCGTGCGAGTGGCTGAGCTTCGCGCTCGGGCAGGTTAGAATCCGGTCCATCGTGTCCCGAACCCTCGTGATTGCCAACCTCCGCAGCCAGGGTGGTGCCACCGGTCGCCGTTGGAGCGAGATCGAAGCCCGGCTCCGGGAAGCCCTGGGGACGCTCGAGTGCGAGATCACTGAAGGTCGCCGGGACGCCGTGAGGATCGCCCGGGAAGCGGTTCGCTCGGGGGTCGAGCGGATCATCGTCGCCGGCGGAGACGGCACCCTGAACGAGGTCGTGTCGGGAATTCTGTCGGGCGGACTCGGGGGATACGCCGAGCTCGGTCTACTTCCGCTCGGAACGGGAAACGACTTCGTGCGCAGCCTGGGCATTCCGGTGGACCTCGATGGCGCCATCGACGTGCTTCGCAACGGCAAGCCTCGGCTGGTCGACGCCGGCCGCGTCGTCTGTCGGGGTCCCGACGGCTGCGAAGTCCAAGCCTGGTTCGCGAATGAAGTCAGCTTCGGCCTGTCGGGACTCGTGGTCGACCTGGTCAACCGCGCAAGCAAGCCGCTGGCTGGAAGGCTCTCGTTCCTCGTCGGCACCCTGCGTGGCGTTGCCCGCTATCGTTGCCAGCCCGTCACGCTTCGCCTCGACGGCGAGACCGTCTTCGCTGGGCCCCTGGTGATGGCGTCTAGTGCGAACGGCCAGTGGTTCGGCGGCGGCATGCACCTGGCGCCGAATGCGGTCATCGATGACGGAAAGCTCGACCTGATCGTGATTCGCGAACTCACTCGCCTCCAACTCGTTGGAAAGCTCCGCGATCTCTACAGCGGCGCTCATCTGGACGATCCTGCCGTCGGCGCCTACCGGGGCCGCATCCTCGAAGCGGAGGCCGAGCCCCAGACCGTCTGGCTCGAAGTCGACGGCGAGCCCGTCGGCACGCTTCCCGCCCGCATCGAGGTCCTGCCCGGAGCACTGACCGTAATCGGCGCTGCATGAGCCTCGACCTGCTCGATCAGATCCGCTCGAGCTGCGCGCGCGTCGCCCAGAACGCCCGGCACGTCCGCCTCGAATACGATTCGTTGCGGAAACTGGCGGGCGACTTGTCGCGCAAGCACACCAGCCCGACCGTATTGGACCCGGCTCATCATTTTTCCGGCAGCGACGCCGACACCCTTGCCTTCATTCTGACACTGGATGCCATCAATTTCGGCTCAGGTTGGTTTCCCCATCTGCACAAGCCCGACGGCCTCTCGGGCTATTTCACGATTTCCACTGCACTGACGCGGCACTTCCACGAATCCGGTCCGTGGATGGCCGAGGCCCTTGCCGAACTCGATGCGACACGGTGCCACGAGACCTTCGCGCAACCACAGACTTCCGAGATCGAAGAGCTGATGTTGCTGTTTGCCCGCGCCCTGAACCATCTCGGCCGCTTCCTGTTGGACGGTTATGGAGGTCGTTTCGAAGGCCCGATCGAAGCCGCAGCGGGTTCGGCCGCGAACCTGGTCCGCATCCTCGGCGAGATGCCCCTGTACCAGGACGTTGCTCGCTACGACGACTTCGAAGTCTTCTTCTACAAGCGCGCCCAGCTGACCGCCGCCGATCTATCCGCCGCTTTCGGAGCCCGGGGCCCGGGGCGCTTCGATGATCTCGATCGCTTGACACTATTCGCCGACAACCTCGTTCCCCACGTACTGCGTTGCGAAGGCGTTCTCAGCTATGACGAGGGCCTCGCTGCCCGGATCGATCGCGAGGATCTGATCGAACCCGGGAGCCCCGAAGAGATCGAGATCCGGGCGCTGGGAGTCCACGCCGTCGAACGCCTCGTTGCCGAGATCAAGGCTGCCGGCGGGAGCACGACCGCCCAGGAACTCGACTACCGCCTCTGGAGCTGGGGGCAGTCGCCGAGCATCAAGAGTCGCCCGCGACATCGCACGCGGTGCACGTACTACTAAGTGTTAAGTTTCTGACCGTGAGTGATGTGACGACGGCCCGGAGGACGAGTGTGATCGACGGCACCGTGATCTTCATGTTGGTGCTTCTGGGTGTACTGGCGGGGCTCGCGTGGATGCAGGGTGGCGAAGAGCTGCTGCGCAGCGGCCTGTCCGGCGGCTGGCGGCTGCTGCTGCGCTTTTCGCTCATCATCGCGATCAGCTTCCTGGCTGCGGGCTTCGCTGAAGTGCTCGTTCCCACGGAGTGGGTGCGTGAATTCCTGGGCAGGGACGCCGGTCTCCGGGGACTCGTGATCGCGACCGGGGCTGGCATGATCACGCCCGCCGGTCCCTTCGTCTCGATGCCGATCGCCGCGGTCATGATCCGGTCCGGTGCCGGCTCGGGTCCGGTCGTTGCGTTTCTGGCGAGCTGGGCCCTACTGGCCATCCACCGGCTGGTCGCCTGGGAGGTTCCCATCCTGGGCTGGCGGTTCGCGCTGATGCGATTCGCCGCCTGCCTCGTTCTGCCCGTCCTCGCCGGACTGCTGACTCGGTGCTTCGTTCGCTGACGGCCCGGCCGCGTGCCCCTGGGCGGCGGGCTGCTCGCGGCCCGCTTTGACGAGATCCGAGAGCGCGTCTGCGATTCCGTTGACCGACGTCGGCGACAGATAGCGGCTGCGCAGCCCGCGGCGAACCGTTTTCTTCACCCACAACGGATCCAGGTCGTCGGGAAGCTCGGTGAGGAGCCAGCTGATGCGATCGCCAATCCGCAGAATCGCGGGTCGCAACGCGCGGTCCAGCTGGGGAAGCGGTGTTTCGGGCTCGAATTCCGGGTCTCGACCCGCCGCGAGTTGAACCTGCTTTGCGGCCGAGATCTGGGCTTCGAACAGAGCGCGGACACCCGGCTCGGGCCACGCTGCCCGGCCGGCTTGCTCTTCGGCCGCGCGGATGTCGGTCATGGCGGTCGCCAGTACGACCTTCTCGCGTCGTCGTGACGTGATCGGCAGCCCGTGCTCCCGTTTGGCGGCCACTACCCAGGGCATCAGGCTGAGCCGTTCGTCGAGTGCGGCGACGAGTGCGACGAGCGCCGTGGTCGGCGCCCGGTCCTTGAGGGGACCGAAGTACTGTCTGCGCAGCTTGCCGAGGGTTCCGTCTGCCTCCCGTTGCAGCAGCCACTGGTCGAGGTCACGGGCCAGCTCCGGCCGATCGGCGCGCACCAGGTAGGCCTTGCGATCGCGCGTGAACGGTCCGATTACGCCGAGCTCTGGGTCGGCGGCCTGCCAAAGCGGCGCCTCGATCGAATCGGTGACAGCAGCGTCGATGGTGTAGCCGACCAGGGCCTCGAGAACGGCCGAGTTCTCGCGGATGAATACCAGTGTCGCGCTGTGGAAGTGCTCGCGGGCAACCTGCTCCAGATGGCCGCCTGCATTCACGCCGATCCGGGTCTTGCGGCGATCGAGGTCGTGGATGCTTTCGAAGCGCTCGACCGCGCGGGTGAGAACGACGGCTCCGGTCTCGAGCAGCGGAACGGTGAAGCGACCAACGACCGACCGGAGTGGGCGGACGGTCACGCCAGACATCGCGATGTCGAATTTCTTGCTGGCGAGGTCGTCCCGAAGCTTGGACCAGCGAAAGCGCACAAACTCGATGCGGTGTCCGCGATCGCGGGCGTAGGCCAACGCCAGCGCGATGTCGAAGCCCTGGTAGGGGACGGGGGCCTCGTCGACGGCCTCGCTGTAGGGCGGATAGTCACCACTGGTTCCGATGCGGAGTTTCGCCGCAGCGGCGTCCGTCGCGAATGGGACCAGCCCGGCACAGAGCATCGCCAGAAGCGCTGCCGCGCCCCCCGGACGTCGGTTCGATGTGTTGATCACCAGCAGGATCCCTCTCATCGGAGTGTTCAGAATAGCGATTTGACCGCTCCGTTGAAATCCTCTAACCTGCGGCCCTCGTTGCGTTTCTCCTCCTGTCCGAGGACGCGCGCGGTCCGAGAATAACCTGTAGCCCTGTGAGGTCCAGCCGCATGCTGTCGATGGAAGACGTCGAATCTGGATCCCGTGTGACCCACAGGAACACGGGGCTGCGGTACTCCGTCGTGGATGCGGGTGACGAGGAAGTTCTACTGAGTCCCGAGACCGACGGCCTGCAGGATCTGGTCGCACCGCTGAAACTGTTCCGGGAAGAGTTCGTCCTGACCGACCGCTTCAGTGCAGGTCGCGGCCGTGGCCGCGGCCGACGACGCGGCGGTGCCCGGCGTGCGCCCACCGTTCCGAGTGGGCCGAAAGTGAAGGGGCGAATCAAGAAGCTGGTCCGTGATCGCGGCTTCGGCTTCGTGCGTGGCGACGATGGCAAGGAAGTGTTCTTCCATCGCTCCGGCCTCGGCGCGACCGACTACGATGCGCTCTCCGAAGGAGACGTGGTCGAATACGTGGTCCAGGAAGGACCTCGCGGCGCGCGCGCCGAGAACGTTCGGGCGGTCGCAGCCGAAGCCTGACTTTCGAGTCGGGTTGCGTCGTGAGCGAGGACGGTGGGGCCGCCGCGCCCACTCCTGGCGGAACAAGCAGGGGACGAGTCAGTCCGTGCCTTCGTAGCGGTGGACGATGGGGAGGCGACGGCCGGAGCCGAAGGCCTTGGTCGAGGTGCGGAGGACGAGAGGGGACTGACGGCGCTTGTATTCGTTGCGGTCGAGGCGGGAGACGACGTCGCGGACCACCTTCTCGCTGACACCCGGGGGTGCAACGATGCTCGATGGGCCACGGCCGCCTTCGACGGCCTGTTCGAGAATGTCGTCGAGGATGTCGTATTCGGGGAGGTCGTCGCTGTCGAGTTGGTTTGGGGCGAGCTCGGCCGACGGCGGCTTGTCGAGGGTGTTCTGGGGGATGCGCCGGCCGCCCCGGTTGGCGTGCCGCGCCAGGGCGTAGACGTCGTGTTTATAGACGTCTCCCAGCACGGCGAGACCGCCGACGGTGTCGCCATAGAGGGTGCAGTAGCCGACGGAGAGCTCGCTCTTGTTGCCGGTGGCGAGAACGAGACGACCCTCGGTGTTGGAGATGGCCATCAGGAGCGCACCCCGGATGCGGGACTGGATATTCTGTTGAGCGAGGCCGTAGTCGTCACGCTCACCGAGCATGCTGCGGAAGCTTTCGAGGTAGGCTTCGAAGATGGGCGTGATGGGGGCCCTGCGCACCTCGATGCCGAGCAGGTCGGCCATGGCCAGGGCGTCGTCGAGGCTGTGCTCGGACGAGTACGGGCTAGGCATGGCGACCCCGAGAACGCGATCGGTGCCCAGCGCGAGGGCGGCGAGGTGGGCGGTCACGGCAGAGTCGATTCCGCCCGAGAGGCCGATGACGGCGCCCGGCGGGAGCCCCTGCTTCTGGAAGTAGTCGCGGATTCCCACCACCAGAGCGGTCTCGAGCTGATCGATGCGATCCATGACGGGCGCCGTAACGACGGGAAGGGCGTCTAGATCGTCGAGGTCGACGATCTCGAAGGCACTCTCGAACAACGGGAGCTGTGCACGGACCTGGCCTGATCGATCGGTGACGAAGGAACCGCCGTCGAAGATGAGTTCGTCGTTTCCTCCGACCTGGTTGACGAAGACCGTGGGGACACCATTTCTGGCCGAAAGGTCGGAGATCAGCTTGCGACGCAGTGCGGGCTTGCCGATGTGCCACGGTGAAGCCGAGAGGTTCAGGATGATGCGGGCGCCGGCGGCGGCGAGGTCGGCGAAAGGGTCGACCGCGTAGCCCATCTCTTCGACCCAGGCGTCCTCACAGACGGTAAGTCCAATCGAGGTTCCTGCGAGCTCGACGGGTTTGCGCTCGTCTGCGCGGCGGAAGTAGCGCTTCTCGTCGAAGACGTCATAGGTCGGGAGCAGGGACTTGGGCTGGATGGCGGCGACGGCGCCATCCTTCAGCAGGACGGCGGCGTTGAAGAGCCGGCGCGGTCGGGTCTCGTCCTCGACGGGAACGACGACACCCAGGGCGATGGGCACCTTGTGGGAAACGGGGAAGAGCGCCTCGAGCTCGGTCAGCTGATCCCGTACGAAACCGTCGCGTTCGAGCAGATCCATCGGCGGATAGCCGGTCAGCACAAGTTCCGAAGTTGCCAGCAGATCGGCGCCGGCTTTGGCCGCGCGCTCGGCCGCCTCTTCGACCAGGCGGCGGTTGCCGCGCAGGTCTCCGACCGTCGGATTGAGCTGGGCAATGGCGATCTTCATGACGCTCTACTCGGTTGCGCCCTCGGGGAGGTAGACGTAGACGACATTCGCGCGCAGCGCCGGGCGCTGGGCCCCTTCGACCTCGATGCGGATGGCGAACGTGACACGGACGCCGCCGTTGGGAAGGTCGCGAGTGCCCTTGATCTCCGCGAGCAATCTGACCCTCGAGTCCGAGAGGACCGGGGAATAGAAGCGGAGCTTCTCGAGGCCGGTGTTGACTACGGTTTTCCAGCCGTCAATGGAGATGATCTGGGTGAGCAGTTCGGGGGCGAGGGACAGGGTCAGATAGCCGTGGGCGATCGTGGTCTTGAAGGGCGACTCACGGCCGGCCCGCTCGACGTCGCAGTGGATCCACTGGTGGTCGTCGGTCGCGTTGGCAAAGGTGTCGATCCGCTCTTGGGTGATCGAAAGCCATTTGCTCGGGCCCAGTGACGTGCCGGAGTAGTCCTTGACGGCGGTGAGGCTGGGGATCTTCAGCATTCCCACGGGCATGGACAGAGGTTCGGACCTTTCGGGTGTTCCGGCCACCCCACGGGCTCAAGCTGGATCGCCAGCCGCTGCTTCAACGGCCGCCGCCCGCAGTTCGCCGCTGCGGTGAACTGCCAGCCGCTGCTTCAACGGCCGCCGCCCGCAGTTCGCCGCTGCGGTGAACTGCCAGCCGCTGCTTCAACGGCCGCCGCCCGCAGTTCG
>SMWR01000059.1 GCA_004356735.1 Deltaproteobacteria bacterium | reverse complement strand
GGCGCGGCGATCTCGATGCGATGCCGTTGGGGAAACAGACGCCCGTAGCGCGGGGTCACGGCCAGATCGAACAGATCGGCACGGTCACCTCCCTTTCGACCGAGCTGTACCAATCGCGTCCGCCCGCCGCTCTGGTCCCGGATCCAGAGCGCGACCGGCGCGGTGCGGCGGCCGGCGGCGATCACCAGGTCGGGCCACGGGGGCTCGAGGGCGTCGGACTTCGCGGGGTCGATGCCGGCGATCGAAGCGCCCAGCAGGCGGTTGTGGAGCATCGAAGCAGGGCTCAGAACCAGTTGTTTCAGGTCGGTCGGCCAGCCCAGCGCATCGGCCAATCCCCGACTCTGGCTGGCGTTTCCCGGGCGATCGTCCTGCAGGATCCACACCCGGGGCGCTGACCCGTCAGGGGCGGGTCCGCCCACACGCATGCAGACGCGGCCCGTTTTCTTGCGCCCTGGCTGTTCCAGACGGGCTTCCCAGCGGACGCCGGGATGTCTCGCCGCAGCGTCGTCCAGACGGTCGCTCCACCAGGCCGCGCTGCGAACGATCTCGTGGCGACCGTCGGGACCGCGCACAACGCCGCCGGGCGGATCGCAGCGGATGTCGAATTCGACGGTCTCTCCGCTCGACGCCTCGATCGAGTCGAATCGCGCATCGAGCACCCAGGCGAGGTCGTCGATCGGGACGCGGTCGAGGGGGGGGGGCGCGTCCAACGACCGGAACAGCTCGCTGGGGTGTTCGGCGCTGAAGATTTCGAAGCGCGCTTCGTCCGCCTCGTGTTCGAGCTCGAGCCAGACGTCTTCGTGGGGGTGGCGTTGATAGACGAAGCGTTCGGGAAACGGTCGCCACGGTTGGGTGTGCAGGTTGCTGAAGTGAAGGCAGTGGGTCGTTCCCTGACAGAACTCCGCGTCGCGGGCGTGCCACGCCGCTGGGAGTGGCCCGAAGAGCCCGTCCGATCGAGCTGCTCTCCGTTGCAGTGCGTCCTTGTCGAGGCTGCAGGCATCGGGAAGGTTCCACACCTGGGCCATGCGCGCGCAATCGAGCAGCATCACCGAGGGATCATTGGGGGCCAGGGCCAGAAACCCGTGGTCGTCCATGTCGAGGTCGAAGAGCTCGGCCGGGTCGGCCAGGTAGACCTGGTCAACGTCGTTGTAGATCGCGCGCCCGGAACGCTCGGCGAAGTCGGGGACGGCGAAGCGGTAGTTGGTGAAGCCCGTGGTCCAGTGGCGACGCTGGAATCCACTCAGCGATTTCATCAGATGGATCTCGTAGACGCGGCTCGGGTCCCGGTGGCGCTGCACGGACCAGACGAAGACGCGCTCGGCCCGGAACTGGCCGGGTTCGCTGCCCAGGTAGATGCGCACCGGGGGCGCAGCACTGGGGGCCACGCCGGGGCGGACTCCCAGCCTGACGGGCTCGGGTATGGCGCGTCCCTCGGGTCTGGAGGCGTCGCTCATTCCGCGGCGGATTCTACTCTGGAACCGGGCTCTTGCAGGCCGCTGTGCATTCGAAACGTAGTGTTTTCACCTCATACGATCGCACCGAAGGCTAGTCATTTGGGGTTCTTCTCGCTATCAACGCCCGGGTCGGGGGGGGGGATCCGTTTCCATGCAGATTCGTGACGTATGCATCGGCAAAGGCGAGCCGCTCGCCCTGATCTCCGGTCTCAACGTGGTCGAGACGCCGGAGGCCACGGTGGACTGTGCGCTGGCGGTGCAGGGCGTCGCCGAACGGCACGGTGTCCCCGTCGTCTTCAAGGCGTCTTTCGACAAGGCGAATCGCTCCAGCCGTCACTCCTTCCGCGGTCCAGGTCTGGACGAGGGCATGCGGGTGCTGGCGCGGGTAAGGGACGAGACGGGCCTGCCGATCCTGACGGACGTGCACGAGCCCGGTCAGGCGAAGCTGATCGCCGAGGTGGCCGACTGTCTGCAGATTCCGGCGTTCTTGAGCCGGCAGACCGATCTCATCGCGGCCTGCGCCGCGACCGGACGCGCCATCAACATCAAAAAGGCGCAGTTCATGGCGCCCCGCGATATCGGTCACGCGGTCGAGAAGGCGCACAGCTTCGGGGCGCACAATGTGCTCGTGACCGAGCGCGGGGTGTGCCACGGCTACAACGATCTCGTGGTCGACTTCCGCGGCTTTGCCCAGATGCGTCGCGTCGCGCCCCTCTGCTTCGACGCCACCCATGCGGTGCAGCATCCCGGGGCTGGCGATCTGGCCAGCCGGGGCGACCGACGCAACATTGCCCCCCTCGCCCGGGCTGCGGTGGCCGCCGGCGTCGACGCTCTGTTCATCGAGGTCCATCCCGATCCGGATCGGGCGCCGTGCGACGGGCTTTGCCAGCTTCGTATCGAGGACCTCGATCGGCTGCTCACCCAGGTCAGCGCGATCTCAGCGGTGGTTTCGCCCGAAGACGGCGTCGAAATCTGACGCCCAGGGGGCGTCTTACGCTGGCGCGCCCTGGCACCGGCACGCGACGCAACCGCTTCCGCGAACGGACTCAAGAGGAGACTCATGAAGGCCATCGTGCTCAGTGCCGGGCAGGGCAAGCGCCTGCTTCCCCTGACGGAAAGTGCACCCAAGTGCATGCTTACGATCGATGGCGACCGTTCGATCCTGGAGATCCAGCTCCGGACTCTCGCAGCCTGCGGTGTCGAGCGAACCACCGTGGTCGCGGGCTTCGGCGCCGAACACGTGGACCGGTTCCTCTCGACCACGCCCATCGTTGGTATGGCGGTGGAGACGATCTACAACCCGTTCTTTTCCAGCAGCGACAACCTGGCGACCTGCTGGCTGGCCCGGCACCAGATGGAGCAGGACTTCGTACTCCTGAATGGGGACACCCTCTTCGAGGAGCGTGTGCTGGGTCGCCTGCTCGATGGAGCCACGGGCCCCATCACGGTCACCGTCGACCACAAGTCGAGCTACGACGATGACGACATGAAGGTGTCGATCGACGACGACGGTCGGCTGCTGGCGATTGGCAAGACGCTCAAGCCCGAGATCGTGAACGGAGAGTCGATCGGGATGCTCCACTTCACCGGTTCCGGACCCAGACTCTTTCGCGATGCGCTCGAACGCTCGATTCGATCCCCCGAAGCACTCCGAGCCTGGTATCTCTCGGTGATCAACGAGCTCGCCCAGGAGAACGCCGTCAATACGGCGTCGGTCCACGGACTATGGTGGCGTGAGGTCGATGCGCCTGAAGATCTCGAGGACGCGCGTCGGAGCTTCCCCGATCGCGGGGCAGGTTCCCGGCCGCCCGAGTCGGCCGTTCGAGCGAGTGTCTAGAGTCGTAGGCTCCGACGCATGAGCTCGAAGGCCCTAGAGCACCCGCCGCCGAAGCATCGGCGGCCGCGTCTTGTTCTCTATCGCTACGTGGCGGGTGAGGCCTTGCGTCCGACCGTTTTCGGCTTGATCGGCTTGACCGTTGTCGTGCTGACGACGAGCCTGCTCAACTACTCCGAGCTGATCATCAACCGCGGCGTGCCCTGGCCCGACGTGATCCGGCTCCTCTTCTACGAGGCGGTACCGGTGGCCTCGAAGATGATCCCGTTCGCGACCCTGGTCGGATGTCTGGTCGCCCTCGGGCGGATGGGGGCCGACCGGGAGATCCTGGCGCTCGAGGCATCCGGGGTCGCGGCGGCGCGACTCGTCTGGCCCGTGGTGTCCTTGTCCTCCGTGCTGATGATCGCCGCCATCCTGATGTCGGTCTACGCCACGCCCTGGGCGAGCCGCAGTTTCGATGCCGCGCTCCAGGAGATCTCTCGCACCAGGCCCTGGGCCTCCATGCGTGCTGGCACGGTCAATGAGTTCGGGGGTTGGCAGCTCTACGCGCGCCAGATTTCGGCCGAGGGCAACGAACTCGAGGGCGTATTGCTGTGGATGCCCGAGGTGGCCGAAACCGTCTTCGCGCGTTCCGGAAGGCTGGCGGCCACCGACGAGGGTGCCATCGAGATCACACTGCAGCACGGTATGGCGATCCTGCCGCCGAAGAATGGCCACGTTCGCCAGCTCACCTTCGATTCTGCGACGACGGTGCTTCCCGAGAGCGATGTGGGACTCGTGCGCAACGAGAAGTACCGAATCCCGGGACTCCCGATCGGCGAGCTGTTGCAGCGGGCCCAGGACTTCGTTCCGACCAAATTCGACAGCCTGCCGCGGGCCGCCCTCGAGCTGCACCGTCGGTTCGCATTTCCCGCGGCGACCCTCTTCTTCGGCTTCCTGGCGGTTCCCCTGTTTGTGGCTCGGGGGAACTACTCGCGCTCGGGAGGCGGCGTGCTCGGGCTACTGGTGACGCTCGCCTACTACGGCGTTGTGCAGTTCGCCGAGGGACTGGTTCAAGCGGGTACGGTGGGGCCGGGCGTTGGCGCCTGGTTGCCCAACCTCGTACTCGTCATGGTGGCCACAGCGCTGCTCTTCCGCGCATTGCGCGAACGGGTGGCGGGCAGTGTCTTCGACCGGCCGCCTACGCGAAGCTGGAGTCTGCGCCGGACGCCTACGCGAAGCTGGAGTCTGCGCCGGACGAAGTCGAACGATGAACCGACGCGAACTCGTCCGCGTCGACTGGCCCTCCAGCGCTACATCGGTGGGCGTTTTCTCAATCTGATGTTCTTGTCCTTCGCGGTGCTCTTCGTTGCCTATTTGTTGATTGACGTGATGGACCGCTTGGCGTGGTTCAGCCGGCACGAGGCCACCGGGATCGAGGTGCTCCGATTCTACGGCGCCCGTATCTGGCTGCTGGCGTCCCGCGCCGTGCCCATGGCGGTGCTGGTGGCAACGGCCCTGGTGGTGAGTCTGCTGGTGGTCGAGGGCGAGCTGCTGGGCATGCGCTCGTGCGGCATTTCGGCTCCGAGGGCGTTGACCCCGGTGCTGGTGATTTCGGTCGTGATTGCGCCGTTCTACTTCATGCTCAACAACGTGGTGGTGCCGCGGACCAATGCCCTGGCGGACGAGCTGAAGCGAACCGAGATCAAGGACGAGCACTACCGCAAGAAGGCCGAGAAGAAGAAGGCCGGTTACTGGTACCGGTCGGGCTCCCAGGTTCTCGAAGCCGGGCGTTTTGACCCGGATCGCGGCCAGGCGCGAGACCTCACGATCTACGATCTGGGATCCGACGGACTGCCGACCGCTCGGACCGATGCGGTCAGCGCGCGTCACATCGGTGACGGCTGGTGGCGGTTGACTGCTCCCACCCGGGTCGAGATCGGCGAAGGCGGCCTGGCCACCGCCACGCCCCCGCGCCACGTGCATCTCGGCGACACGATCGAAGCCCGGGTCGACACGATGCACTTGCCCATTCACCGCATTGCCGAAGAGGCGCGCAGCCTCGAGAGAGACAACATGGACGCGACCCCCTTCTGGGTCGACTACTACGTCCGCCTGGCCGAACCCCTCTCGCTGATCGTTTTGCCCGCGACCGTGCTGTTCTTTGCCGTCGCTGGACCTCCGTTCCCGGGACCTGTCCAGACGCTGCTCCTGTCGGGCGTGATCGGTGTCTCCTACATCCTGTTGGGTGCCGTGTCCTCTTCACTGGGTCGCGGCGGCGTCCTCTCCCCCATGCTGAGTGCCTGGGGCCCCGTCGTACTCTTCAGCCTGGTGGCTGCGGCCTTCGCGTTTCGGATCCGGGCGAAGATCTAGCAGGCTGCTGAATGCGGAAAACGGGAGCGTGAGACCGCTTGGTGGTCTCGTCCCTCATCACCCGGCCAGGCCTCGGCCCACCCGGCTGCTCGGTCGGGGGTCTGTGTCATCGCGCCGGAGCGCGGCTTGTTCGCTCGAATTCGAGTTCACGCGAGCTTCGGTATGCTGCTCGCGAGGAGAGTTCCAGGCATGCAGCGTGACATCTTTAGCGAGGAACACGAGCTGTTTCGGCAGCAGTTCCGGCGGTTCGCCGAGGCCGAGATCGAGCCGAAGGTCGAGAAGTGGAACCGGGACGGCATCACGGATCGGGAAACCTGGCGACGGGCCGGCGAGGAGGGATTCCTGGGAGCGAACGCGCCCGAGGAATACGGTGGCGCTGGTGCCGACTTCATCTACGACGCCATCATCATGGAGGAGATGGCGCGAATCCGGGCCCACGCCATGATGATCTCGCTCCACTCCGACATCTGCATGCCCTACCTGAAAGTGTATGCCAGCCACGAACAGAAGGAGAAGTATCTCACCGGAGCCATTGCTGGCGAGACGTTGCTGGCAATTGCCATGACCGAGCCAGGAACCGGGTCCGACTTGGCCAACATCCAGACCAAGGCGATCCGGGACGGCGATCACTACGTGATCAACGGTTCGAAGACGTTCATCTCGAACGGCCAGATCTGCGACCTCGTGATCGTCGTCGCAAAGACCGACCCCGATGCCAACCCGCCCCACGAGGGCATCAGCCTGATTCTCGTCGAGGCCGACACGCCCGGTTTCGAGCGCGGCCGGAACCTCGAGAAGCTTGGACTCAAGGGACAGGACACCAGCGAGCTCTTCTTCCACGACTGTCGCGTCCCAGTGAAAAACCTGCTGGGGCGCGAAGGGCAGGGCTTCAAGATGCTGATGAATCAGCTCCAACAGGAGCGTCTCAGTATCGCCATCTCTTCCATCGCATCGTGTCGACGGTCCCTCGAGGATACCATCGCCTACGTGAAGGAGCGCACCGCCTTCGGGCAGCGGATCTCGAGCTTCCAGAACACCCAGTTCAAGCTGGCCGAACTCGCCACCGAGGTCGAGATCGGGCAGGCCTTCGTCGACCAATGCCTGATGCAACATATCCGCGGCGAAGACGCGGTGATGGGCGCCAGCATGGCCAAGTGGTGGATTACGGATCTCCAGAAGCGGCTCAGCAGCGAGTGCCTCCAGCTCCACGGCGGCTATGGCTTCATGAGCGAGTATCCAATCTCGAGCGACTACGCGGATGCTGCGGTCCAGTCGATCTATGCCGGCACCAACGAGATCATGAAGATGATCATCGCTCGACGGCTCGGTCTGGAGTGACCCTCCCGTTTCGCCTTGCGGCGTTCGTGCTGATGCTGTTCATCAACGTTTCGGCGACGGCCGAACTCGTCGCCGAGCGAGTCACCGAGGAGAATGCGGCGCAACGGCTGTTTGGCGGGCCCGATGCCAGCGGTGGAATCGGCGACTGGTATCTCGCCAATGATCTCGTCCACTTCATCATCGATGACCCGAGTCGCCAGTACGCGAAGCTCAACCATGGTGGCACTCTGATCGATGCGGGTGTGCGTGGGCGCCGCGGAGACGACCAGTTTGCGCGCCTGTTCAGCATCGTCAATCTCGATCAGCGGGTACAGCTCGGGTACGACACGATCCGCGCAGAGACTGACCCGGCCGGAGGGTTTGCCCGGCTGCTGGTCGAGAGTCGCGGCGGGATCCGCCCGATCCCGCGCGGCAGTGCGCTGGCGCGCTTCTTCGATCTGTTGGTGCCCGGGGCCGAGGAACTGGCCGGCGTCTCCGTGACCACCGAATACCGGGTCCAGCCCGGTGAACCATTCGTTCGCATGATCACCACATTTCGCAACGAGGGAGAGGATGACGCGCCCCTCTTCGCCTACGGCGACGTCTGGATGCGCGGTGGCCGCAGCATGCGCTCCTTCGTCGGCAACACACTGCACCCGGAAGTGAGCCGAGGCTTCCACCACATGAGCTTCGATCGAAATGACCTGATGGCGACGGCTGAAGCCAACGCGCCGTTTACGTTCGTGGCCATGGCCGGAATGCCTGACTTTCCGCCGATCTCCTATGCCCTCGTCACGCCTGAACGCGCGAAACGGGGGATTCTCAACTTCGGTGTGACGGGCAAGCACATCACCCTGATCAACGGCTTCGTGGGCGATCCGGATTGGGAGGGCATGAATCTGTGGCGCTTCCTGCAAGCGATCCGCGGAGAGCTCGAGGCCGGTGCATCCTGGTCGTTCGAACGCCGCCTGATCGTCACCTCGGGTCGCGACATCGCGTCGACGACGGATCTCGCGTTTCCGATGCTGGGCTTCGCGGAGGGTTCGAGTCGGCTCGAAGGACGGGTCGAGCCGCCCGACGTCGGGGCATCCATTCTCATTTCCACCACGGACGGCGCCCCCGTGACCCAGGTCGCGGTCCCTGCGACGGGAGCGTGGTCAGCGATCGTTCCTCCGGGCTCCTACAGACTCACCTTCCGGGCACCGCATCGCGCAGAGCGTCAGCAGAGCGTCGAGGTGGTCGTGGGCAGGACGACGCGGGTTCCGACCGAGTCGTTCGATGCGCTGGGTTTTTTCGAGTTCTCGTCGGCATTTTCGGATGGCGGGCCGGGCCGGGTCATCGTGATGGGAGTGGGAGACACGGCCGATCCCGTGTTTGGCGCCGAGTTGCTCGACTTTCGCCTGGACGGAGAACGGGTGCCGAGTGGCACGGAAACCCCTGCGATCCTCTTCGTCGGCAACGAGCATGATCCGACCCGCGTGGCCGTCGCTCCGGGCCGCTATCGATTGATCGCCACCCGCGGGCCCAACTACGAGCTCGCCGAGGTCGAGGTCGTGGTGCCGAGCGATGGGGGAGGCGTCCGCATCGATCCGTTCGAGCTCAGGCCTGCCGTCGAGCTGCGGGGCGTCGTGACCTCGGACTTCCACGTCCACGCGGAGGCCAGTGACGATTCGGGCATGAGCAACGAGCAGCGGCTGCGAAGCTTCGTTGCCGAGGCGATCGACGTGATGATCTCCACCGAGCACGACCACGTCGGCTGGTTCGGCCCGGCGATCGATGCCCTCGGCGTAGGGGACCGTATCCGGGTGATCTACGGTGCCGAGATCACCAGCAGTACGCCCAGCCCCTTGGCGCCCTGGACGATTGGCCACCACAATGCCTGGCCGATCGAGTATCGGCCCCTGGCCCACCGGCAGGGTGCGCCGCCGAGCCAGAACCTCTCGGTCGCCGAGCTCTATTCCCGGCTGCGCGGGCAGTTCGGTGCGCGCGTCGTGCAGCTGAACCACGCCCTGAGGTCGGACGGAGAGTTGGATGCCGGGGCCTACTTCTCGCACCTGGCCCAGGCGGGCGAGCCCTACGACCCGACGCTGCCCATCGACGCTTATCCGAACCGGCTGCTGCTGGAGACGGCGAGCGATGGCGAGACCCGGGCCATCGACTTCGATGCCATGGAGGTCATGAACGGCAGTTCATGGGGCCAGTATCTACGACTCCGGGAGGTCTGGTATTCGCTGCTCCGCCAGGGTATTCGCCGCACCGCCACGGGAAACTCGGACAGCCACGGTCCCGATCAGATCGCCGGCTATCCGCGCAACTACGTCTACGTCGACGCTGAAGACTTCACGCCCGAGGTCTTCGACCAGGCGATTCGCGAGGGTCGGATGTTCCTGACGACGGGACCCTTGATCGCCGCCTTCCGGGCCAACGGAGGTCGGATGGGCGACACGGTTTCCGCGCCTGACGGGCGGGTCGAGTACCAGGTGGCGGTTTCCGCTCCATCCTGGATTCCCGTCGACGAGGTCCGCATCCTCGTCAACGGCGAAGTCGTCCGGACCCATCGCGACCTCCGCGGGCCCGAAAAGGTGATGCGACACCTGAAGACCGAGGTGATCGAACTCGACGCGGACGCCTTCATCACGGTCGAAGCCGGCGCCGCCCTCGACATCGATCCTGCCGCCTGGCGCGCCGATCGCGGAGGCATCTACTCCGACGTCGTGGCTCCGGGCTTCATCTCCCAGGTTCTGGCCAATCCCATCTTCATCGACGTGGACGGCAATGGACGCTTCGATCCGCCCGGACTGCCGCCCCGAGAGTCGGGCATCGAGAGCCATCGCCTGATCTTCCTATCCGTGGGGTTGATCGTTCTGGCGCTGGCCTGGTGGCGTCTGCGGACCGGCACCGGACGTCAGTCGGCATCGGCGTAGCGCTCCAAGCGCTTCGTCAGCTCGTCCGCGAAGCGATTGAACTCCCGCAGCTGCGTCGTCTTGAACGGCTCCCAGACGGCTGCGATCGCCCGGGCCCGGTTCCTGGCCAGTTGGGCGAGGGTGCGCCGGCCAGCCGCTGTGATCCGGTAGACCCGGTGGCGTCCATCCGCCGCGCCGATCGACGCTTCGACCAGGCCTTCGTCCAGCAGCTGGCGCAGGGTCCGGGAGACCGCGGCCGCCGAGGTGGCCCGGCGCCGGGCGAACATGGAGGGCATGAAGGCCTCCCCCCTCACCTCCTCCAGCACCTGCCACTGGGTCTCGGTCAGCCCGGCTTCCCGGGCGAGCTGGCGGCGGCGCTGCCCGAAGAGTTCCGTCAGTCGTTGCAGGCTGGCAATCGCCCGGTGGGTTTCGGCTCGGGTGCTGGGCATGAAATCCCCTTGCGGTTCTATAATAGTTAACTAACGTTAATCATAATCAATAGGAAAGGATATGTCATGGACCGCTTCGAGTCGATCCAGCGCCAGTTCTCGGCCGCCGCGACCCGCTACACGACCAGCCGCTACCACGCGGACGGTCCGGACCTCGACGCGATGCTGGGCGCCGTCGACCTCCGGGGAGACGAGCGGGTGCTCGACATCGGCACCGGGGCCGGCCACACGGCCGTGGCGTTCGCCCCTCGAGTCGCCGAGGTCGTAGCCCTCGACCTCACCCCGGCCATGCTCGACGAAGCCCGCGCGCTGGCATCGAGCCGCGGGGTCGACAACGTGCGCTTCGAGCTGGGCGACGCCATGGCGCTTCCGTTTCCCGACGATGCGTTCGACGTGGTTACCTGTCGCGTCTGCGCCCACCACTTCGAGGATCCCGCGGCCGCCGTTCGGGAAGTTGCCCGGGTGCTTCGACCTGGCCAGCCGCGGACGGCCGGCGGCACCTTGCTGCTGGTGGACAGCGTGTCGCCCGAGGACCCGGCCCAGGACACGTTCCTCAATTGCATCGAAGTCCTGCGCGACCCCTCGCACGTCCGAAACCACAGCGTGAGCCAGTGGCAGCAGATGCTGGCCGCTGCGGGCCTCGCGTCCGAGTGCCTGAACGTCTGGCGCGTGCCGCTGGGATTCCACGACTGGGTCGAACGGATGCGCACGCCCGTGCTGGAACGCCAGCAGCTCCGGAGTCTGTTCGAGAAAGCCACGGATGGCATCCGTGCGGCTTTCGATCTCGAGACCGGGACTGAATCGGGCTTCTCGATTCCGATCGGCTTGTTTCGCGCGAGGCTCCCGGCGGACGGCTGAAGGGTATGCTACGCCGGCGATGAGCGATCAGCTGCTGCGACCGGCGCGACTCGAACGACTCGTGTGGCACGCGCCCGCGGGGCTGACGGAGCAGGCGTTCTCGGAGATCCAGCCACGGCTCGAGAAGCTGGTGACCGAGCCTCGAGGCGAGTGCGTGTACCAAGCCAAGCGCCGCGCAATCCATCGGGTCCAGGATGAAATTCTGGGCCCGTTGGCGGTCAAAGAGATTCGAAGCGACGGCTGCCTGCGCAGCGTGTGGTTTCGGTTCGCGGCCGAGCACCCGGGGTTGCGCGAATTCCGGGTGGGCAGCGAATTCCAGGCGCGCGGCGG
>SMWR01000058.1 GCA_004356735.1 Deltaproteobacteria bacterium | reverse complement strand
CGCCGCTGACGCTTGACGCCGGCCAGGTTCGTGAGTGGGGTCGGCGCTACTCGAATTGGGGCCGGTGGGGCAAGAACGACGAGCTCGGAACGCTCAACTTCATCACGCCCGAACGCGTTCTCGAAGCCTGCAGCCTACCGCGCCAGGGGCTGGTCATCTCCTGCGCCCTCCCCTTCGACGACAAGGGTCCCCAGTCCGGCGTCGGAGGCCGTCACAATCCGATCCACACGATGATCGCCGACGGGGGCGATGCCCTGGCGGGCGCACAGGACTTCCTGCCCGGCGGATTCCGTTACGCCGACGACACCGTGACCATGCCGCTCCAATGCGGCACCCAGTGGGACGCCCTGGCCCACGTCTTCTACGATGGAAAGATGTACAACGACCGGGACATCTCGCTGGTCACGAGCCGGGGCGCACGGGTGAACTCGATCGACCGCATCAAAGACGGCGTCGTCGGCCGTGGCGTGCTGCTCGACCTGCCCCGGTTCCTGAAAGTGCCGTGGCTCGATGACGCCACCCGCATCCGGCCCGATCACCTGGACGCCTGTGCCGAGGCCTTCGGCGTGAGCGTCGAGCGGGGCGATATCGTGCTGGTCCGCACCGGCATGATGATGCGTTGCCTCCAGCAGGAGTCCTGGGCAGGTTACTGCGGCGGCCCTGCACCCGGGCTGTCGGTCACCTGTACCGCTTGGATCTACGAGCGCGAAATTGCCGCCATCGCCACCGACACCTGGGGCGTCGAGGTGATCCCCAACGAGACCTCCGACTGCTTTCAGCCCCTCCACATGATCTCGCTGCGCAACACGGGTGTCCTGCTCGGCGAGATCTTCCAGCTGGACACGCTGGCCGACGCCTGCCACGAGGACGGGAACTATTCCTTCCTGTTCACGGCGCCCCCACTTCCAATCACGGGCGCTGTCGGCTCCCCGATCAATCCCCTCGCCATCAAATAGCAAGCGACGCCACCCGTCCTTGGCTGATGGCCCTCGCCTGGCGCAGATCCTTCGAAGCTGCGTTCTGCCGCAATACTCCAGTGGGATTGCAAGCGGATTTTCAATCCAGTGCGGCAACCGACACACCGACAAGCTAAGGACTCCACTTCCAAGCGGGTCGTGCGGTGCAGGTTCTCGTCGGTATCGGATTTTCTGCCTTTTTCATCGCATCCCTCACGGTGGGCGTGCGGCTGCTCATGCTGTGGTGGCGCACGCGGCAGCTTCCCGAGCTGCTGATCGGAATCGGAGTCCTGGGCATCGGCCCGATCGGCTTTGGATTTGCCGTGATCGCCGAGATGATCCGCCAGCACCAACCCGCTGCGGCCCCGCCCATGTTCGGCATTTCACTGCTGGCCGTCGGCATCGGCGCATTCTCAGTATTCGTCTTCAACTGGCGCGTCTACCACCCCAACAACAAGAGCGTCCAGTGGTTGGTCTGGATCGCGGGGGGCGGGCTCGCCGCGGCCTGGCTCTCGGACGTGGCCCTGTCGGGCTTCCACAATCCCTACGACTTCACGCCGCAGTACCTGTGCCGCTCGCTGCTGCAGGTCGGCTGTCTGCTCTGGGGATCGGCCGAAGCGCTCCGCTACGGGTCCAAGCTGCGGCGCCGTCTGCGCCTGGGCCTGGCCGACCCGGTGGTGGTCAACCGCTTCTTCCTGTGGGGCATCGGAGCGGGAGCGGCCGGAATGGGCTCATTGATCGGAGTTTCCGTGCAGGCAATGACGGGTGTGCCCCTGTTCGACGTCCCGTGGCTGATGTTGAGTTCTTCGTTCCACGGTCTGGTGGCCGCCATCGCCATGTGGTTGGCCTTCGTGCCTCCCGCGCACTACCTGAGCCGGCTGCGCCGTCTCGCCTCGGAGCAGCCTGGATAGGACCCGCCGTCAGCGGATCCGCTTCTCTTCGCCCGCCCACTCCTTTTCGCGCAACCGGAACTTCTGGATCTTGCCCGTGGACGTCTTGGGCAGCTCCATGAATTCGATCGCCTTCGGACATTTGAAGTGGGCCAGTCGATCCCGACAGAAAGACACCAGATCCTCCTCTGTGACCGACTCGCCCGGCTTGAGAGACACGAACGCCTTCGGTACCTCGCCCCACTTTTCGTGGGGCATGGACACGACCGCGCACTCCAGTACCGCGGGGTGCTTGACGAGGATGTGCTCCACCTCGATAGTAGAGATATTCTCGCCTCCGCTGATGATGATGTCCTTCTTGCGGTCCCGTAGCTCGATGTAACCGTCGGCGTGCAACACGCCGAGGTCACCCGAATGGAACCAGCCGCCGCGGAAGGCTTCGGCGGTCGCTTCGGGGTCTGCGTAGTACCCCTTCATCACGTTGTTGCCACGCATCACGACCTCACCCATGACTTCACCATTGGGCGTGACGTCGTTCATGTCGTCATCGACGACGCGCAGATGGGTTGCGGTGTGATGCGGAACGCCCTGGCGCGCCAGCATCTCGGCCCTTCCCTCGACGTCCAGACCCTCCCAACCGGGCTGCATCTCACAATAGGCGTGGGGCCCATAGGTCTCGGTCAGTCCGTAGAGATGCGTCACGATGACTCCGATCTCTTCCATCCTCGCCAGCAACGTGGGCGAAGGTGGCGACCCACCCGTAGCCACCCGAATGGCTGGATCGAAGCGAACCCCCTGGGCCTCGGGCGCCTCGGCCAGCATCAGTAGCAGCGTCGGGGCGCCATTGAAGTGAGTCACCCGCTCCTGGGAAATCAGCTCGAGGATTCGGGGCGGATCGACGGCCCGCAACATCGCGTGGGTTCCCCCTACGGCCGTCATCGCCCAGGGGAAGCACCAGCCATTGCAGTGGAAGAGCGGAAGCGTCCACAGGAAGACCGAGTCGCGCTCGAGTCTCTGCATCTGGATGGCGGCGAGCGCGTTCAGGTACGCGCCCCGGTGGGTGTACATGACGCCCTTGGGTCGCCCGGTCGTGCCCGACGTGTAGTTGATCGATGTGATCCGATCTTCGTCGTCGATGCCGCCATCGACTCCCAGGACGTCGGCTCCGTCCACGAATTCGGCGAACGTGGGCCCGTCGAGCGGCGTGCCCACTACGCCTGCGACCGGATCCTCCAGGTTCACGAACTTCGGACGCGCGTCGAGCTTCGCTGGCTCGCCAACCTTGTCCGCCAGCTCCGGATCCACCATCACGACCGTGGCTCCCGAGTGGTTCAGGATGTACTGGACCTCGTCGACAGAGAGCCGCGTGTTGATCGCGACCAGGGCGGCCCGCACCTGCAGAACCGCAAAGTGCGCCAGCAGGACCACCGGCACGTTCGGTGCCAACACCGCCACCCGATCTCCGGGCTCGATCCCGGCCCGCACCAGGGCCCCCGCCATGCGCCCGACCTCGTCGGCAAAGCGGCGCCAGTGCCAGCGCTCATCGCCATACACGACGGCCGTCTTTTCGGGAAACACACGCAGCGTCCGCTGCAGAAAAGACAGCGGCGTCAACTCATCCCGCGCAACCGGCCGTTCCAACATGCGCCGCATTATATGGGGCCAGGACACGGAGACGGAGTCGCCTTTTTGCCTTTTCGAGGGAGACATCGGAGTCGGCACCCTGCTGCGCGAACAGGCGAAAAGGCGACTCCGTCTCCGTTGGACCGGCGAATGCAGCGTTCGCGCAGGGGCGCTACCCAGGCGCCCGGGACCCCGGTGGGCGGCGCCCTGGCAAGACGGGGCAAAAAAATCCCCCGAGAGCGGGCCAGAGGCCCCTGGGCGGCTACGGCGTCCGCACTCCCGGGGGCGGTGACGCTGGGTACTTGCGTCCCTGCAACACCGAGACTGTTCTAGGCGTTGGTAATGGCGTCAGGACGCCGTCACCTCACTCGCCGTAGTACATTGATGATGCACTTAATCACCTCCAAAGCCGGCGTGGAGCACACCCTGCGAGGCCCAGACCTCGCATCCAGTCCCGGTTCTACAGGGTAGTCGCCGTTACCGCCCCTCCAGGCCGCCCCACCCGACGTGCTCACCAGGAGACCGCCGGTTGAGACTCGGGGACGAGTGAGGCCCCCTTCGGAGAGAAACCTATCGCAGCGGGGACGGATTTGCCCTCGTCTTTTCCCTGCCGGAAGCAGAACCTCTCAACCACGCGTCGGAAAAGGCAAAGGCAACCCCCTCCCTGCCCGCCTACACTCCCTGCCCCATGAGTTTCGCGATCTCTGCCAGCCTCGCGACCCTGCGGGTCTGCTGCCCTGACCGCCGCGGTATCGTGGCGACCCGGGCATGATCCTGCTTCGGGTCATCGGGCTGCTGGTGGGCATCGTCGTGGTGTTCGCCAGTTGGATGCTGACGTGCGCCGCATGGCAGACGGACAACGTCACGGCCGGCGTCGTGCCCCTCGATGCCCGGTCGTGGGAGGAATTCACGGTCCTCACGATCGGAACCGGCGGCGGCTACGAAAATCCCAACCGACTCGGTCCCTCGACGGCCCTCGCCCACGGCGACCAGGTCGTGTTGGTCGACGCCGGACGCGGCGTGAGCGAATCGCTGCGGCGAGCGAGAATTCCCACCTCACAGCCACACACGATCTACCTGACGAGCCTGATGCCCGAGAACACCTTGGGTCTCGACGACCTGCTGCTGACGGGCTGGCTGGACGGCCGGAAAACGCCCCTGCGCGTGGTCGGCCCCCCCGGCACCACGGCGCTGGTGGACGGGCTGCTCCAGGCCCACGAGACGGCGATCCGGGTGCAGATCAAGGCCCTCGCCCTCCCGGCCGAGGGTGCAAGGCTGGTCGCCGAGGAGATCAGGTCGAGCTGGCACGAGAGTCTGAACGGTCTGCAGATCGAGGCGATCCCGCTGCTGGGCGGGCCGACCCTCGGACTCGCCTGGCGCTTCGTGGCCGACGGGAAGACGGTCGTGGTCGGAACCAGTGCCTGGGGCGCCGCCGCCCTGATCCAGTTCGCCAAGGGAGCGGACATGCTGATCCACGAGGCCGCCTTCGTACCCACGCCGGAGATGGCGGCCGAGATCGGACTCGACGTCGATCCCGAGCGTCTCCAACGCGAACGCCAGATCCACACGCCGCTCGAAAGCGTCGGCGACCTGGCCCAGCGGGCCCAGGTGGGGACGCTGGTGCTGGTCCGGCTGCGCCCGCCGCCCGTCTACGACGTCCAGATCACGATGATCGTAAACAACACCTATCACGGCAAGATCGTGATTGCGGACGATGGCGACGAGTTGACTCCATGATCCCATCCCTCTGCGATGGGATCATGGAGTCAACTCGTCGCTTGCGGATTCACAAGCTGAATCCGAAGAAGCGACGAGCGTTCACGCCGTCGGTTCGTTCTGGAGTCAAGCTTGGAGGCCTTCGGTGTCTGGGGGGAGCGGGGGCTTGTCGCGTTCGAACAGCTCCATCTGGGGATCCGGCGGGCGATCGTCAGCGGCTCGTTCGCCGGTAAAGCGCCGTCGCTGCTCCCGGTAGTAGTCTTCATCGGGATCAAGTGCAATGGCCCGATCGATCGTATCGATGGCCATTTCCTCATCGCCCAGCTGGAACTGCACTTCGGCGAGGGTGTCGAGCAGGGTCGGCTCGCCGGCCTCGGTTTCGCTCACGGCGCGCTCGGCCAGTCGTAGAGCCCCGCGAAGTTGTTCCCGGCTCGCGTGATCGTCGATCGCAATCATCCAGGCGAGATTGTTCAGCAGCTGTGGCGGAATCTCAGTGGCCTCCAGCAGATGGTCGGCGTTGCGAAGCACGTAATCCCCGCCGCGAATCTCGATCACCGCCCCGCCGATGGACACCAGCACGAGCGCACTCACGAAGGCCGCGGCCGAACGCAGCCGTGTCGATGGAACAAGACCGATCGACCCCCGCGGCGCCACCACGGCCGCAGCCAGCACGCCGGCGACGAAGCCGCCCAGATGCGCCTCGCCGGACACCATCGGAATGACGAAGCCCAGGCTGAGATCGGCGAGCAGCGCCACCACGAGGAAGCGCCGAACAAATCGAGGAAAACGCCACCAGGCCGGCAACTCCTCATAGAGTCGAATGTCGACCCAGAGGACGGCTCCCGCAAGCCCCAGCACGACGCCAGAGACACCGACGACGTCGCCCGACACCAGCAACGCACACGTCAGCATGGCTCCCAGGCCGGAGGCCGCCATCACGCAGATCGTTCGAACGCCGCCCAGCGACCGCTCCACCAGCCTCCCCAGCAGCCACAGGCCGATCAGGTTCGTCGCCAGGTGCAGGGGGAAGCCGTGGAGCAGGTTCCCGGTCACGGGCCGCCACCAATCTCCACCGACGAAGAGCGTGTAGTTGAAGAAACCGACCATGTACACATCGAGCCAGTCGACGATCTGAAGCACGAAGGCCGCGAGGCAGAGGAACATCAGCGAACGCGTGGCCACGGCACGTGAAATCCTGCGTCCCCGTTCGTCGAGAAGGGCCATCCGGGCCAGCTGCGCCGGACCCGATGGCAGCCGCGCCAGCCGGTCGACCAACGCACCCAGCAGCTGCTCGGGCCCGCGGTCGTTCAGGAAAGCCTTGCGCGGCAGAACGGTCACGTCCCGGTGCGACGCGAGCCAGATCGCGCGATCGGTCGCCGACACGTGCACCAGATCGGCGTAGCGTGTGAACGCCGTCTTGCGGCTGCGTGCGGATCGCGGGTGGTGGAAGCCGTCCTGTTCGAGGACGACGTCGGGGCGGCCGCCCACCAGGACACAGCGCGTCATCGGCGCTTGATGGGGATCGATGCTCACGCCGGAAAGCCTAGCAAGACGCACCGCCGGCGATCCGAGAGCGCAGCGAGATTCGCGACGTCAGTCGCGAACCGGCAGCGGCAGTGTCGGGAACACCCGGCTGAAGGCCAGGTGGACCAGCGCGAAGGCCCCCAAGAACCCGAGTGCGATCCCGAACTGGATCACGCCGGCCCAGGCCATTCCATCGTCCGGAATCAGCGAGGGCCAGACCAGCGCGTTGCGCTCGAGCCAGAAGCCCAGCAGCGAGATGGCCGAGATGGACCCCAGGATGGCGGGCGTCTTCTTTGCCGCCTGGCCGATCAGGATCGTGAACGGGATGATCCAGCAGCCGGCCCAGGCCGCCAGCGAGAGCTTCACATAGGGTTCGTCGAGACGGCTCCATTCCCAGAACCAGGTGTCCTGCAGGAACTGCGAGCCCAGGCGCATGGAGAAGAACTGGGTCTCTTCGGGCAGGTTGCCGTACCAGATCACGATGTACTGGGAGAAGAACAGATACATCCAGAAGATCGAGAACGCCCAGACCATCTTGCCCAGGTCGTGCATGCGCGGGCGGTCGATCTCCTCGCGCCAACCGGGTGTGTTGCGGAGCAGCACGCAGATCAACGCGGTCAGGGTGATACCGCACAGGAAGCCGCCCCAGGCGAAGTACCAGGCGAAGATGTTCGAGAACCAAGACGGCGTCAGCGACATGACCTGGTCGAAGCCGATCATCCCGTAGCCGAAGGCGAAAGCGAGGGCCGTGACCGGAGCCAGCACAGCCAGCTTCTTCTTGGCCGCCGCCTGCTCGGCGTCATCGCCCTGCCAGTCCCGGCTCCAGCTTTCGAAGCGCTGCTTGGCCCAGCCGCTCGCCTGCTCGGCGGCTCCGTGGCAGGCCGGACGGAAGCTGGCCTTGATGAAGCGATAGCTCAGCAGGCTCAGTACGCCGAGAATGATGAGGTCCGTGGTGTAGACGCGGCCTGGCGTGAGCCAGTGCTGCTTCGGGTACGGCGCACCATGCCACCAGTTGGCGAAGATGTACTCGCCGCCGAACAGGCCGCCGATGAGGCACAAGACGAAGGTGACGGGCACCCAGGCTGCCAAGCTGGCGGCTACGTGGCGTACGGGACCGGCCCACTTGGCGCCCACGATGGCCAGCGCGCAGGCCAGCGCCATCCCGCCCTGCGCCATGGCGCCGAAGTAGAGATAGTTGACATGGAACGCGAGCCACGCGGTCTGGGGATCGCGGCCCAGGCCGACGAAGAAGGACACGAGTCCGATCAACATCAGCACACCACACAGGCCCAGCAGCGGCCCCGGAATAGCGCGCGGATTGGCACGTTCGACGACCGCGCTCACGGGGAAACCCCCTTCTGGCCGGTCATGTACCGGATGTAGTTCACGATGTCCCAGCGATCGTCCGACAGGATGCGCTGGTAGGACGGCATGCGCCGCCGTCCGTAGCGGATGGTCGAGTAGACGTGACCATCGCTGCGAGCGGCGGTGACGACCATCGGCAGCACGCCGCCGAGCGGTCCCAGGATCTTGCCCGTCATGCTGACCGGACCGTCGCCCATCCCCTTTTCGCCGTGGCAAGTGGCGCAGAAGCGCTGGTATTGATGCCGCCCGTTCTCGAGCGACTCGAGGCTCATCTTGCGCGGATTCACCAGCGCGCTCTGGGTGACTTCGTCCGTCGGATCGATCGGAGCTTCGCCACCGTCGATCGGCACGCTGCCCTCGGGCGGCAGGAAGGCATCGGGGCGGCCGTCGAAGTCCGTGCGCTCGAAGGCCTGCACGGCGGGCTGCCACTTCATCTGCGGGAACCAGTCGTTCGACCACTGTTCCCAGCAACCCAGCGACCCCATCAGCGTAAAGGCCATCACCAGCAACGGGACCTTGATGGCGCCTGTTCTACGCCTGAACAAGGTTGACCTCCTTGGCGGCGTGCGCCCGCAGCAGATCCTCGATCTCCACCACATCGCGGTCGCGGCATTCGATCACCAGACCGAACTCCTCGGCCGAGAAGCGCGGGTCGTAGACCGCGTCAAGCTTGTGGGGATAGATCCCACCGAACCCGAACAGGCCGAGCACGGTCAGGACGCCGCCGAACAGGATCATCAGCTCGAAGGCAATGATCGTGTAGGGCGGGATCGATGAGAAGGGCTTGCCGCCGATCATGAGCGGCCAGTCGTTGGCCATCCAGATGGTCATGGCGTAGCCGGTGCAAACGCCGACCAGGCCACCGATCAACGTCAACAGGCGAACCCGACTGGGCTTCGGGTCCATGGCGTCCTCCATTGCTTCGAACGGAGCCGGCGCGTAGGTTTCGATGTCGTCGTAGCCCCGACCCTTGAGCCGGGTCACAGCCTCGGCGATCTGGTCGGGCTGGTCGAAGACGGCCATCAGCATGGGCATCAGTGATCTGCTCCGTGTGTCTTCTCGTGGATGACGAGCTCTTTGATCTCGGAGATGGCGATCACGGGGAAGAGCTTGATGAAGATCAGGAACAGCATCGCGAAGAGACCGAAGCTTCCGGCCACGATCGTGAGCTCCGCGGCGTTCGGGGTGTAGACGCCCCAGACCGCAGGATCGTACTCACGGGACAGGCCCCCGATGATGATGACGTAGCGCTCGAACCACATGCCGATGTTGATCAGCACGGACAGGACGAAGAGGAACGGGACATTCGTCCGCAGCTTGGAGATCCAGAGCAGCTGCGGGAGCACGCCGTTGAAGATGATCATGACCCAGGTCGAGATCCAGTAGGGTCCGAATGCTCGCAGCCAGAACGCGCTCTGCTCGGCCTCGACACCGCTGTACCAGGCGACGTAGTACTCGGCCAAGTAGGCGTAGCCGACGATGATCGAGGTCAGCAGGATGAACCTCGACATGTTCTCGAAGTGGTAGTCGGTGATGTACTCCTCGAGGCCGAAGATGCGGCGCACCGGGATCATCACGGTCAACACCATGGCGAAGCCGGAGAAGATGGCGCCCGCCACGAAGTAGGGGGCGAAGATCGTCGCGTGCCAGCCGGGCACGATGGAGATGGCGAAGTCCCAGGACACGACGCTGTGTACCGAGAGCACCAGCGGTGTTGCCAGACCCGAAAGGTGGAGGACCGTCCGGTTGTGCGCCTTCCACTGCCTCGACGTGCCCTGCCAGCCGCCCGCGAGAAGGGTGTAGAGCAGCTTCCGCCAGCCGCTGAAGCGATCGCGTGCGATCGCCAGATCGGGAATCAGGCCGACGAACAGGAACAGGATCGAGATCGTCGCGTAGGTCGAGATCGCGACCGTGTCCCAGAGCAGCGGGCTCTTGAAGTTGACCCAGAGACCTCGCTGATTGGGATACGGAAGAATGAAGTACGACTTCCACATCCGACCGACGTGGATGCCCAGGAATTGGGCGGCCGTGAGCACCGCCATGACGGTCATGGCTTCGGCGCTGCGGTTGATCGCGTTGCGCCACTTCGCCCGGAACAAGAAGAGGATCGCCGAGATCAGGGTTCCAGCGTGGGCAATACCCACCCAGAACACGAAGGTCACGATGTAGGCGCCCCAGAAGACGGGGTGGGCATAGCCCGCGATGCCCAGGCCCTTGTAGACCTGATAGAACCAGACCGCGCCGGCGGCACCGACCGAACCCGCCGCGATCAGCAGGAGCAGCCAGTAGCCCGGGCCAGCTCCATCCATCACGCGGAGCAGGTCGCGGTTGACCTTGGAGTCCGGCGGCTTCGGCGCCGGCCGGATCATTGCAGCCACGGACTCGGCAGGAGGCGGCGTCATCCGTGCTTTTCCTCGCCCCGAATCAGCTTGGCCAGGTAGGTGATGCCCGGCCGCGTGTTGAGCATATGCAGCGCGTGGTAGGCGCGACCCCGGTTCTCATCGGCGCGCTTCACGACCTGGCTCTTGTCGTCCTTCAGGTTTCCGAAGCTGATGGCCTGGCTCGGGCACGACTGGGCGCAGGCCGGCGTGACTTCTCCATCGGCGATCGGCCGAAACTCGTCCTTGGCGAGCTGGCGCGCGCCCTGGACCCGTTGGATGCAGAACGTGCACTTTTCCATCACGCCCTGGCTGCGCACGGTGACGTCCGGGTTCAGCATCAGGCGCGACGGTTCGGGCAGACGCTCGATGGCGTAGTCGAACCAGTTGTAGCGGCGGACCTTGTAGGGACAGTTGTTCGAGCAGTAACGCGTGCCGATGCAGCGGTTGTAGATCATGCCGTTCAAGCCTTCTTCGTTGTGATACGTGGCAAGAACGGGACAGACGGGCTCGCACGGCGCAGCGCCGCACTGCTGACACAGCATCGGCGAGTGGCGGACGTCGGTGTCTTCGAGCTTCTCATGGTTGTAGGTGGGTTTGCGGCCGACGATGAGCTCCTGGTCGCCGTCGCCCACGAAGCGCTCGATGCGCAGCCACTGCATGCCGCGGTTCCGAAGCATGCCCTCCTCACCCACGTTGGGGATGTTGTTCTCGATGGCGCAGGCCACAACGCAGGCGCTACAGCCGCTGCAACTGTCGAGGTCGATCGTCATGCCCCAGCGATACTCGCTTTCGGCGGTCGAATCATTCTTGGCCTCGAACGGCTTCAGCATCTCGTGGAACTTGCCGTCTTCGTGGCCGCCGCCAGGCCCGGCGCCATCCGCCGCGCCGGCCGCGACGAAGGCGTCGGCGTTCCACTTGCCCTCGGCGAAGGCCGCCAGCGTGATGGCCTCACCGAGCTGGCGCCCGCGCTTGTTGTCGTCTCGCTGGGCGTTCGGCAGGCGCCGGTGCGCGCCCGTCGGCGTGACGCTTGCCGCGGCCGTGAGCCAGGCCCGGCCGCCGGACTCGTCGGTCAGCGCCGGCAGGATCGAGATGACACTCACACCCCGAGCGGAACCGTCGGCCGAAGCGAAGCTGCCGACCGTGTGTCCCTGTCCGACTGCGATGGCAACGACGTCGTCACGAAGACCGCCACGCGGGAACACGGGCAGCTCAACGGCGCCGATCGTGGTCTGCACAGAGACCACGTCACCCTCGTGGATTCCCATCTTCTCGGCGGCCGCGCTGGAGATCTCGGCCCACGACTGCCAAGCCACCTTCGTGACCGGGTCGGGCGTCTCCTGGAGCCACGGAAGATTCGCGCCCCGACCATCGAACAGCAGCGGGGACGGATTCGCCAGCAGCACGAAGTCACCGCTGCCTTGCAGTTCCGGTGCTTCGAACCGGAGATTCGCCACGCTCTGCGCCACCGACGCCCCCGATGGAGCGAGCGCGTTCCATTCGCCGCCGCGTGCCAGGGCCTTGCGCCAGTTTCCGCCCGACCACTCGGCCTCGACGACACCGCGGAACGACCCGTCGGGAAGGCCCGACGCGCCCAGGGCGCGTGCCGTCTCGAGAAGCGTGTCGCCCAGGGCCTGGGTGTCGTAGAGGGGCCGCAGGCTCGGCTGGATCAGGGAGCGGACACCGGCGCGCGGTGCGGCGTCGCCCCAGGATTCGAGGGGCGTGTGATCCGGCAGGATCAGGTCGGCCTGCTTGCTGGTCTCGTCCCAGATCGACGCAAACGAGACGACGAAGTCGACCTTCTCGAGGGCTTCGGCGAAGTGGACCGGGCCGGGAAGCGAGTAGAGCGGATTCGAGTCGTGCACCAGCAGGACCGAAACATCGCCCTTCTTGGCCGCTTCGATCAGCGACACGACCTCGAGTAGCGTCGCGGTCGGGTGTTCGCTTTCGGGCCGCCGGCTCACGCTGACGTTTCGCCCCACGGCACCCACGACGGCGTTGAGCAACAGCACCGCGCCGTTGGCCGCAACGGCTCGACGACTGGACAGCGCCGGCCCCGGCGGCAGCGCCACGGCGCGCTCGGCCGCGGCGAACTCGCTCCCGATACGCTGGATCTGTTCGGCAGAAACGCCGCTGGCCTTGGCAACCGTGGCAGCATCGAAGCGGCCGAGAACGCTCGCGATCAGTGCGGCGTCACCGCCCGTCGCCCGGCCCGCGCTTTGGCGCGCATCGAAGACGACCTTGGCGATGCCGAGCGCGACGAGGCCCTCGGTGCCGGGCCTGGCGGCAATCCAGGTGTCCGCGTTGGACGTCGTCGTGGACTGGCGCGGCCCGACGTAGACCAGGCGGGCCCGCTTGCCTCCCTCGCTCAAGACCTCCCGAGCGGCCTTCAGCTGGCGCTGGTGCTCGACGGGCGAACGGCCGGCATCGAGGAAATCGCCGCCGAAGTCGATCACGTAATCGGTATCGCGCAGATCGAAGGTCGGCTCTCCGTCGACGCCGAAGACTTCCCGGCTGGCCGCGGCCAGCGCCTCATAACCGAAGGGCTCATAGACGAGCCGCGCACCAGCTCCGACGGCGGCGATCCACTGATCGATCAGCCCGCTCAGCGTCGGGCCAACGCGCCCCCCGAACACGCGCGTCTTCGAACCCGCCGCTCGGACCTTCGCGGCCAGCAGCTGGGTGGCATCTTCCCAGGACAGAGGCTGGTAGCTGCCGTCAGACTGGCGCTGCTGGGGCTTCTGGATGCGGTCGGGCGAATACGACCGGCCAATGCCGGCCTGGCCACGCGCGCACAAGGCACCTTGGTTGATTGGATGGTCCGGGTTGCCCTCGAGCTTGACCGGACGACCCTCACGAACCCGGACATGCAGTCCGCAGCCGGCCGAACACTCGGTGCAGGTCGAGGCGTAGAAGATGGCAAGGCCCGGGGTGACCTCTTCGGGTTGCACCACATAGGGGATCAGCTGCTCCGGCAATTCCGACGCGCGGTAACAGCCGGTTGCTGCTCCGCCGGCACCGACTCCGACGAGCTTCAAAAAATCGCGACGATCGAGTTGAGCCATCTATGTGATTCCGTTCTCCGGGTTCCTTAGTAGTGACAGGCGTAGCAGTCCGAAGGCCCGTCGTTCTCCCGGTGACAATTGATGCACCAGCCCATTTCGGGTGACGTCGTAGGCATCAGCCACGGCCACCAGTGCGTCTCTTCCATCATCACGATCTTGTCCATCTCCTCGACAGGGCCGTGGCAGGTCTGGCAGTCGAAGCCCGCCCGAACATGGCGGTTGTGCCGGAACTGCACGTGTTCGGGAAGGCGATAGATCTGCTCCCACTCGATGGGAGTCTTTTCATCCCAGTGCTGCTTGAGAACTCGAATGCCCTCGAATTCGGTGTCGTAGGTGGTGGGGAACTGCGCGTGGCAGCCCATGCAAAGCTCGACCGAGGGAACACCGGCAGACGGAGATCGATCGGTGCCCGAGTGACAGTACTGGCAGTCGATCTCGAACTTGCCGGCGTGGTGCTTGTGACTGAAAGGAATCGGCTGGAGCGGACCCGGAGTAGAGGGATCCTGGGCCGCCTGGTACGACTGACACGCTGAAAGCGTGGGCCAAGGCGTGTCGAACTGCTTGGGAATCTCGATCTGGAGGCGGGGATCCTCCGCCTGCCGAGCCTTCAGACGCTGGGCATCGCAGACGCTGGTTGCGACCTGGACCTGGGAGCTTCCGGCGTCCTCGCTCCCGGCGTCGGCCGGCCTGGTGGACAATCCCAATGCGATCAGCCCGGCCCCAAGGGCGACCAGTGCCACGGGCAGTGCGACCACAAAGCGGCGTGCAGAACGGGTCGATCTCATTCGGGAACTCGGGTCCCCCTGGCCGGGTCCAACGAAACCTCTCGGTGAACTCGACGGGCTCAAATCAACTAGGAGCGAAAACGAGCGGCAAGGGGCCAAACCGCCGCGAAAACGCGGGCCGCATCCCCGATTTCCGGGCCGTGGGATACTCAAAAGGCTGCGCTCAGTCAAGACGGATCGTCTCGAAATTGACGGAGAAACGCTGGTTTCCGCCGGAACGGCGCCGAGCGCGTGTCCGAAGCTGATCGAGAGACGAATCAACTGCCGTTCTAGACCGCAAAATCGGCTGCCGGGGCGCGCTTCGGGCGCCTGGCCGTTCGACGCAGCGGCGAACGGCGCTGCCGGGGTGCGCTTCGGGCCGAACCGCTAGAATGCGGAAGATTCGTCAATGATTTCAATGCATTCGGGTCGACCGAGGCGTGACGTCGACCCGCCGGGAGGGTCTGGCGTGATCGACTTCGAGCCCACCGAAGAGCAACAACTGATCGTGGAAACCGTGCGGCAGTTCGCCGAGAGCGAGATCCGGCCGCTGGCCCGCGCGGCCAACGAAGCCGGCAAGCTTCCCGACGCCCTGCTGAGTCAGGCCCACGAGCTGGGCCTGGTCGCAAACGCCATTGACGAAGGCTTCGGCGGAGGCGGCGAGCGCAGCGCGATCACGGGCGTGCTGGTGGCCGAAGAGCTGGCGTGGGGTGACCTTTCCATCGCCCTCGCCATTCTCTCGCCTTCGCTCACCGCCTTCCCGGTGCAGGACCATGGCAGCGATGCCCAGAAGCAGGACCTGCTCCCCGGCTTGACGGGCGGCCAATTCGTGCCCGGTGCCCTCGCCGTCGTCGAGCCCCGCTTCGACTCGGATCCGTTCCGGCCGTCGACGACGGCGCGTCGAGATGCGGACGATTGGGTCATCGACGGTGCCAAGTGTTTCGTTCCCTGGATCGACGGCGGAGCCACCGTGCTCGTCAGCGCCGCGGCCGACGACGGCGCCGGAATCTTCGTCGTGCCCCGCAACGCCAAGGGCCTCACGGCGGAATCGGAGCAGAACATGGGAATCGACGCGCTCCCGACGGCAGAACTCAGCTTCGAAGCCGTACGGATCCCGAGCTCCGCACGCGTCGAAGGCGCCGATCTCGTCGGACTCGTTCACCGGGGTCGGGTGGGACTGGCCGCCATGGCGGTCGGCGTGGCCCGCGCCGCTTTCGAGATTTCCCGCGACTATGCCAAGGAACGCGAGGCCTTCGGGTCGCCGATCGCCACGAAGCAGGCCATCGCCTTCAAGCTCGCCGACATGGCCATCGAGATCGACGGGGCCCGACTGCTCATCTGGGAGGCGGCCTGGCTGTTCGATCAGGGCCGCGACGCCACTCGTGCCGCAACCCTGGCGTACCAACAGGCATCGAAGGTCGCGCTGGATGTCGCCGACGCTGCCGTGCAGGTATTGGGTGGACACGGCTACATCCGCGACTACCTGCCCGAGATGCATCTCCGCAACGCCCGTGGCTTCGCCAGCTTCGAAGCCCTCACCCTGGTATAGAGGAGCGAGCGATGGCGATTTCCTTCGAACCGGCCCAGAGCACGATCGACGCGCGCGAGTTCTACCACAAGATGGCGGTCGAACAGATGCGCCCGATCTCGCGCAAGTACGACCTCGAGGAACACGCCTTTCCGCAGGAGTGGGTCGACTCCTATTGGAAGCACGGTCGCAGCGGCCCGGGCGGCGATTGGAGCGGCGCGAACGACGGCTTCGTGCGCGTCTGTGTTCAGGCCGAAGAACTCTGTTGGGGCGACGCCGCCCTCTACCTGCGAATGCCGACGGCGGCCCTCGGCGGCTCCGCGGTGGCCGCGGCCGGAACCCAGGAGCAGAAGCAGAAGTTCCTGGCGCCCTTCCAGGGCGATGGACCGCCGGTCTGGGGCGCCATGGCGATCACCGAGCCCCAGGCGGGTTCCGATGCCGCCGCCATCCAAGCCACGGCGGAGCTCGACGGCGACGAGTGGGTGCTCAATGGCAACAAGATCTTCTGCACCAGTGGCGAGAGTGCCTCGCAGCACGAGGGCGGTTTCGTCGTGGTCTGGGCCACCATCGATCGCAAGGCGGGACGCGCTGGCATCAAGTCCTTCGTCGTTCCCGCCGGAACGCCGGGCATGAAGCTCATCGGTCTCGAGAAGAAGCTGGGCATCCGCGCCTCGGATACGGCCACTCTGCTCTTCGAGGACTGCCGGATTCCGCGAAGCAATCTGCTGGGCAGTGCCGAAGTGAAAAAACACGACCCCAAGAGATCCGGCGACAAGGGCTTCAAAGGCGCCATGGCGACCTTCGATGCCAGCCGACCCATCGTCGCCGCCATGGCCGTCGGTGTGGGCCGAGCCTCCCTCGACTTCGTCAAGGAAGAGCTGGCGCGCCACGGCTACGAGGTCCGCTACATGGCGCCCCGGACCGAGCTGCGCAGCATCGAGCGGGACGTGCTCGAGATGGAAGCCGAACTCCACGCGGCCCGGCTGCTCACCTGGCGAGCTGCCTCGATGATGACCCACGGCAAGCCGAATAGCCTGGAGGCTTCCATGGCCAAGGCCAAGGCCGGACTGGCGGTCACCCGCATCACCCAGAAGGCGGTGGAGATTCTCGGTCCGCCCGCCTATTCCAAGAAAATGATGGTGGAGAAGTGGATGCGGGATGCGAAGATCAACGACATCTTCGAGGGGACGCAGCAGATCAACCAGCTGATCGTCGCCCGTCGCATCCTGAACTACTCATCGAGCATGCTGCGCTGATCGGAGCCCTTCGCAGCAGGCATGAGAGGAAATGATCATGGCCGTGAGTGAAGAACTTCTCGAGATCCTGGTCTGCCCGGAGACGAAGCAGCCGGTTCAGCTCGCTTCGGCCGACGTGCTGAAGAAGCTGTGCGAAGACATCGCGGCGGGCCGTGTCCGTAACCGCGGCGGCGAAACGCTGACCGAACCAATCGAAGAGGGACTGGTCCGCGAGGACGGCCGGATCCTCTATCCCGTTGACGATGGCATTCCGGTGATGCTGATCGAGGAGTCGATCGAGCTCTGATGCCGCCGCCGAGCCGACGGCTCCTGCTGCGGCTCGGTCTCATCGTCAGCGTACGAGGCGATAGCCGTGGCCCCGCACGGACACGATGTGACGCGGTCGTGAAGGATCCTCTTCGAGATAGCGGCGCAGCCTGACGACGAAATTGTCGACGACGCGGGTGCGCGTCTCCGGGCGAAGGCCCCAGACTTCTTCCAGCAGTTCACCCCGCGTGACTGCATCACCATCCCGTTCGAGCAGCGCCCGCAGAAGTCCAGCTTCCCGGGTCGTCAGATTCACCGTTCCCGACGGCGTCTCGATCTCGAAACGATCGAAATGGACCGTCGCGCCCCCGATCACGACCGATCGCAGCGAATCCCCCTCGGGCGCGCCATCCCAACGCCGACGACGCAACAACCCGCGTACGCGAGCCAGCAGTTCGTCGAGCTGGAACGGCTTGGTGAGGTAGTCATCGGCGCCTTCTTCGAGGCCCCGGATCAGATCGCGCTTGTCGTCCTTGGCCGTGAGGATCAGGATCGGCACGTAGTTGCCACTGGCGCGGGCGCGGCGTGCCACTTCGAATCCACCCATGCCCGGCAGCATCAGATCGAGTATCACCAGTTGGAAACGATCTCCGTCGGACTCGAGGAGCGCAGCCGCCTCGACCCCGTCCCCGACGGTCTCGACGCTGTGCCCCTCCGCCTCCAGATTGAACTGGAGGCCTTCCGCCAGATGAGCCTCGTCTTCGACGACCAGGATGTTGGGCATCAGCTGACCGCCTTCAGCGTCACGACGAAGCGGCTGCCATGGCCGGCGCCCTCGCTGCGCGCCTCGACGCGGCCGCCTTGCCGCCGCACCAGGTTTCTCACGATGAACAGACCCAATCCCAGCCCGGCGGCGGTTCGCTGGACATCGCGACCCACCCGGTAGAAGCGTTGGAAGATCTTGTTGAGCTCACTCGACGGAATCCCGATTCCCTGGTCGGCAATCTCGACGTTCACGCGTCCATCGACCTCGCCTCGAACCCGGACCTTCACCTCCACCGGCTCGTCGGAGTAACGCACGGCGTTCTCCAGGAGATTTCGGAAGACCAGGGAGAGCTCACCGGCATCCCCCTTCACGGCCGCTGCGGGGCCGATCTCCAGCTGCACGGCCGTCTCGGGCAGATGATGGGCCGAACGGACGTCGTCGATGCAGGCGGACAACACCTCATCGAGTCGGACCCGCCCGAGCTTGGCCTTCGGGGCGCTGCCTTCGGCACGCGCCGCCGTCAGGACCTGCTGCACGGTCTGGTCGAGCCGCTCGAGGTCTCCGTGCATGTGGTCCAGGAATTCGCGCAGGCGCTCGGGCTGGAGATCGTGGCGTTGAAAGGTCTCCAGATAGAGCCGCATCGAGGCCAGCGGTGTCTTCATCTCGTGGGTGACCGCATCGAGGAAGGCGCGCTGGCTCTGGTTGACATTGATCTCGCGCATCAGCCACAGCCAGAGCCACACCAGCCCGGCACCCATCAGGACCGAGATCACGATGCCCAGCACGAAGAAGGTCCACTCGAGGTCGCGCAGCTCGGGCTTCCACACGAGCACCTGCCAGCCCACGCCCAGCACGATCACCAGCAGCAGCAAGACGATTCCCAGGGCCAGCGAAAATCCGATCGAACGGCGGGCCATTGTCG
>SMWR01000057.1 GCA_004356735.1 Deltaproteobacteria bacterium | reverse complement strand
CGCCGAAGCCGGCCTGCGTCGCGAGGACGTGATCCTCGAGGTCGACAAGCAGGAGGTGAGCGACGTCGGCAGGCTGGACGAGTTGCTCTCGCAGGCCGACGACGGCGCGCTGTTGCTGATCCGGCGCGGGGATGCCACGGTGTTCGTGCCGCTGCCGGCGCCCCCGGACTAGCCCGAATGGCGCGCACTGGCCCCTCGGGGTAGCTGCCGGCTTGCCCACACACGGGCCGTGCTTACGATTTTCTCCATGCGAATGGACAAGCTCACTATCAAGAGCCAGGAGGCTCTGGCCGAGGCGCAGGGCCAGGCCTCGAGCCGCGGCCACAGTGAAATAACTCCCGCCCACGTTCTCTGGGGACTTCTCAGCCAGCCCGAAGGCAGCACGGTGCCGGTTCTCCAGAAGCTGGGGGTGCCTGTGGACGTCCTCCAGAGCGAGCTCGAGAAGCTGCTGGAAGGGATGCCCAAGGTGACGGGCGGCGCCCAGCCGCAGCTGTCGCGCGCCACGTCCAAGGTCTTGGAGCAGGCCTTCCAGGAGGCCGACGCCCTCAAGGACGAATACGTCTCCACCGAGCACCTGCTGCTCAGCCTCGCCACTGCCAAGCAGGATCCTGCCGCTCGCATGCTTCGTGAAGTCGGGGCAGACCGCGAAGCATTGCTCAAGGCGCTCGTTTCGGTGCGCGGGGGTGCGCGCGTCACCGACCCGGATCCCGAATCGAAGTACCAGTCCCTCTCGAAATTCGGCCGCGACCTGACCGACGCCGCGCGCCTGGGAAAGATCGACCCCGTCGTGGGTCGCGACGAAGAGATCCGGCGCGTGATCCAGGTGCTCTTGCGCCGTACCAAGAACAACCCGGTGCTGATCGGCGAGCCCGGTGTCGGCAAGACGGCCATCGCCGAAGGGCTGGCGCAACGCATCGTGGTCGGCGACGTGCCCGAAAGTCTCAAGGACCGGCGCCTGGTCTCCCTCGACATCGGCGCACTGATTGCCGGCACCAAGTATCGGGGCGAGTTCGAGGACCGGCTCAAGGCCGTACTGCGCGAAGTCGCCGAGGCCGAGGGCCAGGTGATCCTCTTCATCGACGAACTCCACACCATCGTGGGCGCCGGCGCCGCCGAAGGCGCGGCCGACGCGGCCAACATGCTGAAGCCCGCCCTCGCGCGTGGCGAGCTGCACTGTATCGGCGCCACGACCCTCGACGAGTACCGCAAGCACGTGGAGAAGGACGCGGCGCTGGAGCGGCGCTTCCAGCCCGTCTTCGTGGGCGAGCCCAGCGTGCCGGACACCATCTCGATCCTGCGCGGCCTGAAGGAGCGTTACGAAGTGCACCACGGCGTGCGCATCCAGGATTCCGCCCTCGTCGCCGCGGCGACGCTCTCGAACCGCTATATCACCGACCGGTTCCTGCCGGACAAGGCCATCGACCTGGTCGACGAAGCCGCCAGCCGCGTGCGGGTCCAGATCGACTCCATGCCCGAGGAGCTCGACCAGATCGAGCGCAAGCGCATCCAGCTCGAGGTCGAGCACGAAGCCCTCAAGAAGGAGAGCGACGACGCCAGCGCCGCCCGACTCGAAAAGGTCGAGAAGGAAATCGCCGAGCTGCGCAACCAGGGCGGCGCCATGAAGACGCGCTGGGAGAACGAGAAGAACGTTATCGCCAAGCTGCGCGACTTCAAGCAACGCCGCGAAGAGCTCAACGCCGAGCTCGAACGAACCCAGCGCCAGGGCAATCTCGAGCGCGCCGCCGAGATCCGCTACGGCGAGCTGGTGCAGCTCGAGCAGTCACTCGACAGTGAGCGAAAGCAGCTCGAGCAGTTCCAGGCGAGCCAGGGCTCGTTGCTGTCCGAGGAGGTCAGCAGCGAAGAGATCGCCGAGATCGTCTCCAGGTGGACGGGCATCCCCGTTTCGAAGATGCTCGAAAGCGAGCAGGAGAAGCTCCTCAAGATGGAGGATCAGCTCCGCAAGCGCGTCGTCGGACAGGACGACGCGCTGCGTGCCGTGTCGGCCGCGGTGCGACGCGCGCGCGCAGGACTCCAGGATCCCGATCGGCCGATTGGTTCGTTCATCTTCCTGGGTCCCACCGGCGTCGGAAAGACCGAGACCGCGCGGGCGCTCGCGGAGTTCCTGTTCGACGACGAGCACGCCATGACCCGCATCGACATGAGCGAGTACATGGAAAAGCACTCGGTGGCGCGCCTGATCGGAGCGCCTCCGGGCTACATCGGCTACGAGGAGGGCGGCCAGCTGACCGAAGCGGTGCGACGCCGACCCTACAGCGTGGTTCTCTTCGACGAGATCGAGAAGGCCCACCCGGACGTCTTCAACGTCCTGCTCCAGATCCTGGACGAGGGTCGCCTCACCGACGGCCAGGGTCGCACCATCGACTTCCGCAACGTGGTCCTGATCCTGACTTCCAACATCGGGAGCCAGAAAATCGTGGGCCTCGAGGACCAGGCCGAGATCGAAAGGTCCGTCGAGGAGGCGCTGCGCGCCCACTTCAAGCCCGAGTTCCTGAACCGCATCGACGAGACCATTGTCTTCCACCAGCTGGCCCGTGAGCAGCTCGACCCTATCGTTTCGATACAGCTCGACCGGGTTCAGAAGCTCCTCGAACAGCGACGCATCGAATTCGAGGTGACTCCGGCCGCGAAGACGCTGTTGGCCGACAAGGGCTACGATCCACACTACGGTGCGCGTCCGCTCAAGCGTGTCATCCAGCGACAGCTGCAGGACCCACTCGCCATGCGAATCCTGGAGGGAGATTTCCCCGAGGGTTCGAAAGTGCGTGTGGACGCGGACGGCGACACGCTGACGTTCGAAAAGACCTAGCGGTTTCCCGCCAGCTTCCCGAGTGAAAGCAGTGCAGCGCGCGGGCGCGCCATCTTGTTCAGGTCGCTTTCAACTGGTAGAGCTCGCCGTCTTCGAAGCCCAGCGTCCGGTAGTACTCGCGGGTCCCGACCGCCGAGATCACCGCCAGGCGCGAATATCCGGCCGTCCGGGCGAGTTCGAGCGCACGGTCGACCAGACGCCGCCCGAGTCCACGGTGCTGCACTTGGCCATCCGTACGCAGACCGAACGCCAGGGACGCCCCGTACACATGCACCTCGCGCAGCAGCGCGCAGCCCTCGAGCTCGTCGAGGGGGGCTCGACCGTCCGGCAGCGAGAGCCGCAGGAATCCCGCGAGCCGGTCGTCTGCGGTCTGAAGCTCGAGAAAGTGCTCCTCTCCGGTGGAGGACGCGTAGACCCGATCGATCAACTCGAGGGCTTCGACGTCGCAGGCCTTGTCGCGAATCTCGCGCGAGCGGATGTCGCGCAGACGCCCGCCGCGCAGCCGAATCCGATCCTCGGCAACCTCGCGCAGGTTGGCGATGCGACTGCCCGCCACGATGTCGTGAGCCGAGAAGTCCCGAATCACACGACTGATCCGGCAATACTCGGGCACCTGTTCGAGGCACGCCTCCAGGACTTCGAGAAGCTCCGCTGCTGGGTACGGCCGCCACTCGCCGCGGCGCCAATGGCCGACGAGCTCGGCGCTTTCGATCAAGGCGCAGGGATAGAGCTTCAATTCGTCGGGCCGGAAGTCGGAATCCTCGAAAAGGGACTGGAAACCGGCCACGTCACTCTCGGGCGTCGCGCCATGCAAATTCACCATGTAGTGGGCCTGGAGCTTGAAGCCGAGCCGGCGCAGAAGGGCCAGGGCGCGACGCGTGGCCGCGACGTCGTGGCCGCGCTGGTTCATCTCGAGCACCCGGTCCGAGAGACTCTGGATGCCGAGCTGGATCTTGGTGGCCCCGAGCCGGCGCATGCGCACGCCCTCTTCGAGCGTGATCCGGTCCGGTCGGGTCTCGAGCGAAAGGCCGACGCAGCGGGCGCGCGCCACCTCGTTCTTGCGCTGTGCCTCTTCGAGTTCTCCCCAGGTTGCACGCTCCCGCTCGTGAAGCAACTGCTTGTCCCGTTCACGCCCCAGGAAGGCGCTCACCACCTGGTTGTAGGAGCGTTCCAGGCTTCCCCCGTCGAGCCGTTCGGGCAATTCCCCGAAGCCGGCGGGCGCCGCCAGCGCCTCGGCCTCGGGTCGACCATCGAGCGCGGCTCCGAAATCGTTCATGGCATCGAAGCAGCGCTTCACGAACCAACGCTGGTAGAGCTCGGGAAGAAACGACCAGGTGCCGCCCAGCACGATCAGTTCGACCTTGTCGACCGGGTGTCCGATGTCACGGTAGGCCGATAGCCGGTTCCAAGTCTGGAGGTAGGGGTCAAAGCGGTTGTCCTCGGCGCGCTGGGCGCCGGGTTCGTCGGCGAGGTAGCTTTTGGGCATCCGGACGTCGTTGGGGCAGAAGATGCAGCGTCCGGGACAGGGGTGCGGACGCGTCAACACCGTCACCGGCGTCACACCCGAGAGCGTCCGGACCGGACGCATGCGCAACCGGGCCACGAACCTGACTTCGTCCAAGCGCCAGCGGTCGGCTGCGCCGAGCGCGCGATAGCCCGCAATGATCTCGCTCTTCGAGAACAGCCCGCAGCCCTGCCGGGGATGGCGCTTGACGATCCGGTCCAGGCTGCGCGGATCGAGGTCGGGGAGCGCCGCGATCTCGTCGATCACGCTGGAGAGTTCACGGGCGTGAGCCCGCGGATCGAAATTGCGATGTCGACGTGCAACGGCCACGGAAGCTCCTCCATCCGGCCTGTTCGGGTCGGCTACTGTATCGCAGCCCCCGAGGACCCCGGCCCTGGACGACGCCACCACCCGCGCGCTCAATGCGATCAACCGCGGCTTCTATCGCGAGCAGGCGGCCAGCTTCGACGAAACCCGGCGTCACGCCTGGCCGGGCTGGGAGCCGCTGCTCGAGCTGCTTCCCGACGTGACGCCGCTGCGCGTTCTCGATGTCGGCTGCGGCAACGGCCGCTTCGGCGCCTACCTCTTCACGGCCCGTAGCGAACTCCACTACGTGGGGATCGACGCAAGCTCTGCGTTGCTCGAAAAGGCGCGCCAGCGGGGCGCGCCGGGGCTCGATGCGCAATACAAAGAGGCCGACCTGATCGAGGTCGATCTCGCCGCCGCGGTGGATGGAGAACGCTTCGACCTGGTGGTCTACTTCGGCCTGCTCCACCATCTTCCCGGCCTCGCGCGGCGTCGCAGGCTGCTCCAGACCGGCGCCGGGCTGCTCGCAGCGGGCGGCATCCTGGCGTTCACCTGTTGGCAGTTCAAAAGCTTCGAACGCTTCCAGCAGCGCATCCTCCCGTGGGACGAGTTCAGCGACGAAGCGATCGGCCCGATCGACCCGGGTCAGCTGGAACCCGGCGACCACCTGCTCCGCTGGGCAGACGGGGGGAGTGTTCGCTACTGCCACTTCGCCAACCAGGACGAAATCCGCAACCTCGTCGATTCCCTGCCCGGCGAGACGGTCGCCAGCTATCGCGCGGACGGCCGCAAGGGCGATCTCAACCGGTATCTGGTGATACGGATCGGCTCTTGAAGGAGTCGGCCGCAGGGCGCAGTCTCTTCGGTGTGGAAGGGGAGCGTCGAAGTGTTTCAGGGGCGATCGCCATCCAGGCAGCTCTCGAACGGGGCGATCCGCTGCGGCTCATCCTGGTGGATGGAGAGCGCGGTGAATCCTCATGCCGCGACCTGATCGAGCCAGCCCGCGCCGCCGGCGTCCCCGTGCAGACAGTGGGCGCCCGTCACTTCGAACGCCTGTGTCCGGTCGGTTCGACCGACAGCGTCGTCGCCCTGCTGGGGCCAGCGCCCGAAGGCGATCCCATCGAGGTTCTCGAGCGTGAGGGTGCGGCTTGGCTGCTGACGGGCCTGCTCTATCCAGGCAATGCAGGCTTCGCCATCCGCACCGCCGAGGTCTCCGGCGCAGCCGCCGTCTTCCTGGACACGTCTTTCGATCACCGGAAGCGCCGGGAGGCGGTTCGCGCCGCGATGCGTGCCGACCGCTTTCTGCCCGTCCGCTGGGAGACGACCGACACCGTGCTCAGCGCCGCCCGCCAAGCCGGCCGGCGCATCATCGGAATCGAAGACGTGGGGACGAAACCATTGTGGGGAATCGACCTCACTGGTCCCGTGCTCTTCGTGGTGGGGGGAGAATCGGACGGAATTCCAGAGGCGACGCTTGAACGCTGCGATTCCGTGGCCCGGATACCGATGGGGGGATTCATCCGCTCCTACAACCTTCAGGCCGCGGTCGCGATGGCCGCTGGTGAGCGTATGCGGCAGATGGAGGCCGCGGATGCGTCAGACGAGGAAGCCCGGTGATGCGAGAAGATGTCAGCCTGCTGCCCCCGTTCCTACCCCCGAAACAGAGCGCGCGCTGGACCACGCTCATGCTGATCGTGACGATGGTCGTCGCCTGGGTCGGCGTCGGCATCAATCTGAACGAGGTGCGCGATCTGTTTGCGGCAGCGCGGGGCGAGCAGGTAATGCTGGGCTCACGCATCGCCCAGATCTACACGAACTGGATCCTGCTCTTCTCCCAACTGGCCCTGCTGGGCGTCGCCGGAACCAGCTTCATTCTGTGGCTGTACCAGGTGCGCGCCAACCTGAGGGCGTTCGGCGCTCGCCGCATGGACTACGGCCGCCAGTGGTGCGTGCTCGGCTTCGTGATCCCAGGCCTCAACTTCTATCGACCCTACCAGGTGATGGCCGAGATCTGGCAGGCGAGCGCACCCCAGAATCTCGACCCGTTCGACTGGCGCAATGTCGCCATCTCCAAGCTGGTGCCGACCTGGTGGGGTGTATGCCTTGCGTGCGCTGGCTTCGAGTTCCTGGCCCTGCTCACGAGCTTCAATTCGGGCCTGTCGCTGCCACGTCTCCAGGTGGTTGCGATCCTCAACATCCTCGCCGACACCAGCGCGGCGCTCGCCTGCTGTCTCACGATCTTCATGGTGTCCCGCGTCAGCCACGCACAGCTCGACAAATGGGACAAGCTCGAGAGCCGCGGGCTGCTCGGCGCAAGTTCCGCTCCGGCGTGACGAGCCGCTCCGGCCGGGATGCTGCGATCGAACCCCGCGGCGACCGGGGGACGGGCAGCTCCGGGTCCAGTCCCGCCAGCGGGCCTGGCCCGCTGAGCTCGGGCATCGCCTCCCAGCGGCCTCGATACGGCCCCCAGAATACCGATAGACGGCGCGAAAACGGTGTTGTAGGATGCTTCGAGTGGCCTAGGGCCACTCCAAAAGGTCATGGCGAATCAGTCGTTGGCATACTTTTTCGGGTTTACCTGGTGGCCCACCGGGGTGCGCTGGAGTATGTGACGAGCCACTGAGGCCCGACCCACCCGCGACCCCGAGACGAGCTCTCGGGGTTTTTTTTGGGCGAAGCCTGAGCCGCACGACGGCGAGGCCAGAGCCGCTGACAGGAGACAAAAATGCAGGAGCCCATCGAGGATCGGAACCTCACCGCGATCCTTCCCCTCACCCCACCGAGGCAGCTGAAGGCGCGGCTGCCCATCACGGCCAGCGCCGCCGAGACCGTCCGCGACGGTCGCGCGGCAATCCGCAACGCGCTGCACGGTCGCGACGATCGCCTGCTGGTGATCGTGGGTCCGTGCTCGATCCACGACCCCGAGGCCGCCGTCGAATACGCCGAGCGGCTGCGCGCCGCCAGCCGGCCCCTCGAGAACGCGCTGCTGGTGGTGCTGCGCACCTACTTCGAGAAGCCCCGCACCACCGTGGGCTGGAAAGGCCTGATCAACGACCCGCACCTCGACGGGAGCTGCGATGTGGCCGCCGGTCTCGAGCTCGCCCGGAAGCTGCTCCTCCAGCTCAACGAGCTGGGGCTGCCCTGTGCCAGCGAGATGCTCGACCCCTTCACGCCCCAGTTCGTGGCGGACCTGCTGTGCTGGACCAGCATCGGGGCCCGCACCACCGAGAGCCAGACCCATCGGGAGCTGGCCAGTGGACTCTCCATGCCGGTGGGCTTCAAGAACGGCACCGACGGCGGCCTCGATGTGGCCCGCAACGCCATGATTGCGGCAAGCCATCCCCACAGCTTCCTGGGCATCGACGTCGACGGCCAGGCCGCCGTCGTGGTGAGCAAGGGGAATCCGGATCGCCATCTGGTATTGCGGGGCGGTACGGCCGGTCCCAACCACGACGCCGAGCACGTGTCCGAGGCGATCGAGCGGATCGCGGATCAGGGCATCGCCCGGCCCGTGCTGGTCGACTGCTCCCACGGCAACTCCGGCAAGGATCCGAAGCTTCAGGCCGTGGCCTGTCGCGACGTGCTGCAGCAGTTCCGCTCGGGTCGAAAAGAGATCCTGGGCGTGATGCTGGAGAGCAATCTCGAGCATGGACAGCAGGGCTGGAAGCCCGGAGCGGAGCTGGCTCGGGGCGTTTCCATTACGGACGCCTGCATCGGCTGGGACGAAACCGAGGATCTGCTGAACGAGATCGCGGACACGGTGAAGTTGAGCCGCGGATGACGGTCGGCGGTCGAGCTTCGCCGCTCCTGCGGCGACCGCTGGACCGGAGAGTGCTGAAGCGGGGATGATCGCGAGTCGGGCTGAAACGCGACGACGCGGCACCTCATGAACCGGCAACTTCGCACCCCACGAAGCCCTGCTTGCGGACTCAACCGGGGCCTCAGACGCGCCGATCAGGAACGCGGGAACATGCGTTCTGAAACGACTCGTCTGCTCACCCTCTGCGCCTGGGCTGCAGCACTCCTGCTGTCATCGACGGCCGCGGTGTGGGCGCAGAACGAATCGGCGCAGCCGTCCCTCTCGCTTGACGACGTCTCCGACGAAACGGTCGGCGCAGAGCACCCGTCGGAGACGATCAATCAACCCGGTCTGGCCGAGGCGACCGAGGACGCGTTCAGCCGCGTCAGAGATGCCGCCAAGCGCGATGCTGCGAGCTGGGCGCGACACACCCAGCAAATCAAGAGCGACCTGCTGCAGAACGTCCAGCGGGGCCTAGGGTCACTTGGCAGGAGACCCGTCGAAACCCTGGACGCCTGGCTCGCCGCCGCAAACCTCCCCCCAACCGAGACGAGCGGCCCCATCGCCATCGCCTCGCTGATCGGCCTACTGGGTCTGATGCGGCTGGTTCGCGGGCGGGCTGATCTCAAGGTCTCGATCGAATATCCAGCCGAGCTCCGCGGCACCTACAGCGTAAAGATCTCCCGCAAGAAGAACTCAGGCCGGCGCGGACCGCACATCACGAGCCCGAGCGCGGCCCAGCGCGCCAAGCGCAAGGCGGCTGCATCGAGCAAGAGCGAGCGACAGCTCGTCTCACGTGAAACCGACTTCCACGGCATTCCCTCGGGTCGCTGGTTCGTGACGGTCGACGGCTTCATGCAACCCCAGGACGACGACACCGTGATCGGGACCTACTTCGAAGAGCAGCCGGTCAAGCTGCACCGCGGCCACACCGTGCGCGTGGACTTCGACTTCCACCCGAAGCAATGCCCAGTGGACGTGAAGGTCGTGTGGAGCCAGAAGCCCGTGCAGGACGCGTTGCTGGCCTGGCGGGGCCATCCGCAATCACTCCGTTATACCCGTGGCGGCCCGGTGCGCATCGGTATCGAGCGCGGCTCGCAGATGTTGATGGTCGGGAGCGGCGATCGTGTCGCCGAGATTTCGATCGAGGTGATCTCGTTCCAGCCCATCTCCGTCGAAGTCGACCTGGCGGATCGCGACCATCTGCTCTTCACGGGCTGCCCGCCCGCGGTCGAACCCTATCTCCACGGAGACATGCCGGCGGCGGCCCGGGCCCTCGAGCGCGAGGGCAAGTCCGAAGTCTCGAATCTGATCCTGGCGCGGCTACACATCGAGCGGGACCAGCGCGGCGCCGCGGCTCGGCACTATGCCGAAGCCGGCCGCCCCGCCGATGCCGCGTCGATCCACCGCACCCTCGAGAACTACGAGAAGGCCGCCGACCTCTACGAAGCCGCGGGAGATCTCGAGGAAGCGGCCCAGATGTGGCGCAAGGCCGACAGCCCCGAGCGCGCCGGAGAGCTCTACGAGCGCAGCCGCGAGTTCGAGAGCGCGGCCGAGTGCTTCAAGCAGGCGGGCAGCGTCTCGAAGTGGGTCGAAATGCTGGAGCGCGCCGGGGCACCTTTCGAGGCCGCCCAGGTCGCGCTCAACAACGGGGACACCGGCCGCGCAATCCGCAGCCTCCAGAGCCTGGGGCCCGGCGAAGACGACTACGTCGAGGCCGCCAATCTGCTGGTCGAGGTGCTGCAGAAAGAGGGCCATCTGGATCTCGCCACCGACAAGATCGAAGAGATCATCCGGACCCAGGGCGCCGAGACGGTTCCCCTCGAAAGCTGCGACACCCTGGCCACGCTCCTCGAAGACAGCAAGCAATTCGGGCGTGCCCTCGACGTGCTCGAGATCATCCGCCGCCGCGATGCGACCTGGCCCAACCTGGCCACACGCATCGAGGGCCTCCGCAAGGCGCAGCAGCAGGCCCAGTCGCGTGCCTCGGGTGGCGGCGGCGGAGAGTTCGGTGACGGCTTCCGCTACGAGATCCTCGAAGAGATCGGGCGCGGCGGCATGGGCATCGTGTTCAAGGCGCGCGATCGACGCCTCGGACGCGAGGTGGCCCTCAAGCGGCTGCCCGACAACCTGCGCAACCACCCCAAGGCCGTGGAGCTCTTCCTGCGCGAGGCGCGCGCCTGTGCCTCGCTGAATCACCCGAACATCGTAACGGTCCACGATGCCGGCCAGGAAGGCGACAGCTTCTACATCACCATGGAGCTCCTGCAGGGCCGCCCGCTCCAGAAGATCCTGAAGCGCAACGGCAAGCTCGGCACCAAAGACGCGGCTCGGCTGGGCATCCAGGTCTGCAAGGGCCTGGACTACGCCCACACCAACAAGATCATCCACCGGGACATCAAGACCGCGAACCTCTTCGTGACCCAGACCCACGTGGTCAAGATCATGGACTTCGGTCTCGCCAAGATGGTGGAAGAGGTGCGTCGGGCGTCCACCGTGATCGGCGGAACCCCCTATTACATGCCGCCCGAGCAGGCGATGGGCGAGCACGTGGATGCCCGCGGCGACCTCTACGCTCTCGGTGTCACGATTTTCGAGCTGCTCTCGGGCCGCGTTCCCTTCCCGGAAGGCGACATCGCCTACCACCACCGACACACGCCTGTGCCGGACCCACGAGCTCGCGGCGTCGAGATTCCCGACGCCATGGTCGATCTCGTTCTACACCTGTTGGCCAAAGAGCCGGACGATCGACCTGCCTCGGCCGAGGAGGTGCGCGAGCGCCTCCAGCAGATCGTGGAATCGCTGGCGTAAGACGCCACGGGTGCTTCGGCGACCTTCCGTCGCCGGATCAATGGGCGTGCTGCGCCGAACGATCATCCAGGGGACGTCCGGCGGCGGACTGAATGCCAGCGGAACGTCGGAACGAGATCTCGGTCGACGCAGAGTCGGGCCGGTCAGCGGATCAATTGCCAGTCGATTTTCGCGTTGCCGGGCGCGGCTTCCGAGAACGCCACATGGAAGCCCGTGGCGGTTTTCTGCACTACAGCGTCTCGGGTCATCCAGTTCGGCTGGACCGTGATCGAATAGCGTCCGTCCACCTCGGCCTGGCTCGGTGGGAACGAAACCTTCAGTTCGCGCAAACCACGCGGCACCGTAACGTCGATGCCGCGAAGGTTGTGCGCCGGG
>SMWR01000056.1 GCA_004356735.1 Deltaproteobacteria bacterium | reverse complement strand
TTCGGGCTTCGCTATGACCTGCGCCGGCCCGACTTCGCCACAGCCACGAGCGCCGAGCTCGCCGCCACCGCCATCGAGCAGTGTGTGTGGGCCGACGGTCTGGGTTTCGCGACGGTCACGCTGTCCGAACATCACGGTTCGCCGGACGGCTACTTGCCGTCGCCCTTCGTGATGGGGGCCGCGATCGCGGCTCGCACCCAGAACCTCCGGCTGATGCTCGCGGCGTTGATCGTGCCGCTGCACGACCCGATCCGGCTGGCCGAGGACATCGCGTTCCTGGATGTCATCAGCCAGGGACGCGTACTCCCGGTATTGAGCGGCGGTTACGTGCCGTCGGAGTTTGCGGCCTTCGGCCGCAAGCTCTCGGAACGGAAATCGATCATGGACGAGATCGTCCCGCTGCTGGAAAAGGCCTGGACCGGCGAGCCTTTCGAACATCGAGGAACGACCGTGCGCGTCACGCCGCGCCCGTTCCAGCGGCCGCGGCCCCCGATCTTCATGGGCGGCGCGTCGAAGGCGGCCGCCCATCGGGCCGCGAAGTTCGCCGACCACTTCATTCCAACGGTGCCAGAGCTCTACGAAGTGTTCCGCAAGGAGCGCCTGAAGCTCGGCAAACCCGACCCCGGACCGCTACCCCGGACGACGGGAAATTTTCTGTGGGTCTCGGAGCATCCCGACGAGGCCTGGGAACGCATCGCACCTCACGCCATGCACGACACCAACGCCTACGCTGAATGGGTGAGCCAAACCGGGGGCGACGCCTCGCCGTTCCGCAGCGTGGCCGATGCCGACGAGCTGCGGCGTGGCGGCGAATACAAGATCATGACGCCCGCCGAGCTGATCGAGACGGTGCGCGACATGGGACCCCTCGACATGGTGATGCTCCATCCCCTGATGGGCGGCATCGACCCCGAGTTCTCCTGGGAGTGTCTGCGCCTGATCGAGAGCCAGGTGCTGCCCGCACTCCGGTGACACGGGCTCGCGCTAGCTCCCGGGCGGCGTGTACCAGATCGGCGAGGTCCAGGCGCGCTCCTGGATCGTCTTCGGAACCTCGGGATCGCAACACGCCGCCAGGTCGCCCGACACGGTGCTCGGATCGGAGCAGTCGACGCCACGCCGGTTGCACACGTATTGGCTCCAACGGCAGCTGGGATTCTCGACGACGCGCACATAGTACATCGCGTGCTCGTCTGCACTGAAGTCCGGATCGCGCCAGACGCCGCAGAGATCGTCGAAGCCGGCACCGCTGGTCAGGCAGGTCGCGAGATCGACCCGAGCAGCGGTCCCAGCGTCGCCGGCCACGTCGTACACGCGTTCGCGACGTTCACCCTTCTCCAACCAGCCCTTGATGATCTGCACGCGCTGGAGCTTTGTACCCGCCAGCTCGCGGCTGCCAGGATCCCGCTTGGCCCAGACGGCGAAGGCCGGACTGGACGTCGGGTTCATCGCGGGCGCCAGGTCTGCGCCCATCGGCACACCCCCTGCGTAGCCCCGAGCCACGAAGTCGTCGTTCCCGCACAGATCGTGCTCGTAGTCCCAACCGCCGAAGAAACGGACTTCGATGCGCGTGCCGCTGGTGCCATAGGTCTCGCGGCGGCGCATGGCTTCGAAGAGCGCGTCCCGCGAGTTCTCCTCCGCCCAGATCACGGCCAGGCCACCCGGATTGAAGCTCGGAAACTCCAGCATCGGTGGTTCTTCGAGTCGGGCGGACACCGGCCCGGCCGCGTGACCGGCGAAGCGATCTTCCTCGACATGGCCGGGCGCACCCAGGTGCGTGTCGGTCGAACCGATCAATCCGAGCTTGAAAGGATTGGCGCCGAGCTTTTCGTGCTGGGCCAGACCTTCGATCAGCACTTCGCGAACGTAGACGAGCGACGGAATCGGACCGGCCCACTGGGGCGTCAGCATGTCCTGCATGCGGGGAAAGCTCAGCGTCTCGAAGCCGCACAGCTCGTCGTTCACGGGCGCTCCGGAACGGCACTCGGAGTCGCCCTTGTGCTGGATCACTTCGACCAACACTTCGAGCCTCGAACGCCGCTCCGCACCAGCCCGCGTGATCGGCTTTCCAGCTGAGGTCTCGACCCGGAACAGGCGGCCGTTGCTGAGGTTCGAATTGTGCGGAATCGCGATCACATCGCAGCCGTCGTCCCGTTCGAGACACTCGCGCTCGAGTGCTCGCCAGAGGTCTTCGTCGTTCGGCGTGTCGATGTAGTTCGTCGGCAGCCGCTGGACGCGTTCGTTGCGGAAGATGATGTTGCGGTGGGTGTTGTCGCCGCCCGGCATCCCCGTCCACTCATAACCGACGAAGCTGGTAAAACTGCAGGCGGCGCTGCGATCGTAGGCATCCTCGGCCGCCCGCTGGGTCAACTTCCACGGTGCAAGGGCCGCCTCGCGGCAGCGCGCCCCGTCCTCTCCGCAGAAGCTGAAGTGGGTGGGGACTTCGGCGCTGAAGATCCGTCCGTTCTGGGTGAGATAGGTGAGCTTGGGCCAACGCCGCAGGGCGATGCAGACGAAGGAGTCGTAGCCGACGGAGCCCGGCGTCTGGCACGCATGGGTTTCCCCGAGCAGCTCGGAATGATCGGTGACGACCGCAAAGTCGAGCGGCCGGTGCAGCTGGATCGTCCGCAATGCGTTCCCGGCGCTGTCGTAAGGCTGGATTCCCAGCGGCTCTCCCTTGGCGAACCGGTAGGCGTCTGCGGGAAGATTGCGCGTGCCCTGCCCGGCCGCGTCGAAGGACAGGGCCGTGTGAACGTGGGTGTCTCCGAAGAAGGGGCGTCGCAACGGGTCCACTTCGGCGCAGGCCTGGCGCGTTTCGGTGCGTTCGATCGCCAGCGCTTTCGATGGAACCAGCATCGACGGAATCAGGCCGATGAGCGCGAGCAGTGGGAGTGCAATGGAAATCCGGGCCATGGCTACTGGAGCACGCTCAGCAGGCTCGCCCGGGGCTCGACGGACGCGAACGGCGTGACATAGGCGTTGAAGCCGATCGCGAGCGCCAACCCGACGAGAACGATCGCCGTCGTCGTCGGCAGCAGCCAGCTCGGCGCGTAGCGCTCCCACGCACGAACCCAAAACCAACAGACGAGCCACAAGACTGCTGCATACACGAGTGCGTGCGCAACGAAGAGAACGAGCATCAGAATCGGGATCTGGCCGCTGCCCTCGGTCACGATCAGCATCGCGCTGACCCCGGCGAGCAGCAGATAGCGGGTCACCGGAATCTGCGCTCCGAAGAGCAGCATGGGAAGCGGCAGCATGGCGAGCGCCGCCAACCACAGAATCCAGCGGGCCGCTCGCGGGCTCATCGTCTAGCCCCCAGCCAGGAGATCTTCGATTCCTTCCCGACGACCGGCCGTCCAGCCCCCGTCGACCACCAGTGAAGAGCCCGTGATGAAGGACGCATCGTCGGACGCCAGGAACAGGATCGCGGCCGCGATCTCCTCAGGCGTCCCGGCGCGTCCGACCAGATGGCTGTTGATGAAGGCCTGGTGAAGCTTCTGGAGCGGTCCTTCCTGGGCCCGCGTCACCACCGCCGTCATGGGAGTGTCCACGAGACCCGGGCATACGCAGTTGGAGCGGATCCCCTGGTGGGTGTAGTCGACGGCCAGGTTTCGGGTCAGCTGGATCACGGCTCCCTTGGATGCGCCATAGGCAGCCGTCCCATCGGTCGCAATCATGCCCTCGATGCTGGCGACGTTGACGATGGTTCCGCCGCCGCGGGCGATCATGTCCGGCAGGGCGTGCTTGCAGCACAGGAAAACGCCCTTCAGGTTCACGCCGAGCACGCGATCCCACTCCGCCTCTTCGGTGATGTGGAGCGGACCGCCACCCGCGACACCGGCCGCGTTCACCAGCACGTCGATGCCGCCGTGTTGATCGATCGCTTCGGCCATGGCGCGTTTCACTTCGTCTTCGGCGCTGACATCAACGCTGTGGAAGCTTGCCGCCGGCGCGGCTTCCTCGATGGACTTCCAGCTCTCGGGCTGGGGCAGCTGGATGTCGAAGCCGGCCACACGCCCGCCTTCCCGGGCAAAGCGCAGCGCCGTGGCCGCACCGATTCCCGATGCGGCTCCCGTGACGATCGCCGTCTTGCCATCGAAGCGTCCCATTCTCACGTCTCCTCGCTGGACGGTCGGATCTGCAACAGCGGGCCGTCCCGGCGCCACATGTAGCAGGAGTCGACCGCACCCCCGAGTGCGAGAAAGCTCGGCAGACTCGGACGTTCCTCCGCCTCGGCGGGCTCGCTGCCGCGCGTGGCGGCTGCCTGGGCGGCCGCCACGCGGCCCAGCACCGCATCGACGAGCGCCGGCGTGCACTGCACGAAACCGGGTGCGAGTTGCAGCAGCGCATCGAGCACGCCGCTGGCCTCGGCACGATCTCCCAGCCGCTTGCGAAGTTCGCGCCCCAGGCCCGGCATGATCGGGCGTCCGACCAAGCCCTCGGCCCACTCGCTGCGATCCTGCCATTGCGCGTCGGCCAGGGTCTCGCGCGTCCGCCAGCGCTCGAATATTTCGAGCTCTTCGATGCGGATGTTGGCAAGCGACACGTTCGCCAGCGCCCGCACCTCGCGCTGCCACATCAGAAAGCCGAGCCGGTCCTTGACGGCCTCCAGCGGCCGGCTCTTGTAGTCCATCAGCAGGACGACGAGCTGCAGCTGCCCGTCGTCGGGTTGGAATCCATCCAGGCAGACACTACGGCGGAAGATCTTCTCGCCGGGTCGACGACCGCAACCGGTTTCCTGGCGCAGCGTCTCCTCATCATCGAAGGCACCGGGCAAGGCGTTGGCCATCAGGTGAAAGAGCGTCAGCAGATGCGAACAACCGAGCGGGCCGCCAAAGATGCGCTGAAGCTCTCGGGGCAGGTCGGCGTCGATCACGTGCCCCACCAGCCCCTGAAGCCTCGGTGCCGGATCGCGGCAGCTCTGGCTGAGGGTCTTCTCGGAAGCTTCGATCGCCACCGCGGGCTGTTCGGTTTCGAGCCGCTCGATCTTGCGGGTCTCGGGATCGATCACCAGGTCGAGCAGCATGTGGTGGATGATCCCGGCCGTCTGGAGCTCGTCGATCATCGGGACCAGGCTGGCCTTGCGCAGGTCGATCACCTCGCCGGCAGCGAGCAGCATCCCGTCCGGGCGCTGGGAGAGAACCAGCGTCAGGGATCGCGTGTGAAGCGGTTGGCCGGCAACGGAGAGTCTCACGGGTCGAGAAGCATCACCGATGATCGGCCTCGCGGCCAGTTCCGGGTCGCGGCCGGTTCGGGGTCGCGGCCAGCTGGGGGGGCTTGCGCTACTCGAGAAATCCCTGCATGGCCGGACCGTCGGGATGGGCTAGATGCCATCGGGACGGGTTCCGATGATGCCGTCCTGCTCGAGCTGGTCGAGTTCGGATTCGTCCAGCCCGAGTCGCTCGGACAGGATCTCGCGGTTGTGCTGTCCGAGCGTGGGGGCCGGTCCCGTCAGCCAACGCTTCACCGATGCATAGCGGAACGGTGCGCCCGGCAGCGGTTGAACGCCGACGACGGGGTGCTCGACGTCCTCGAAGTAGCCGCGCGCCAGCAGCTGGGGGTTGTGCTGTATGCAGCGGGGGTCGGCCACAGCGGCGGCGGGCACCCCGGCCGCCAACAGCGTCTCGATCACTTCCGAGCGATCGCGCGAAGCGAACCAGGCGCGAAGTTCGGCGTCGATCCGATCCTGCGCTTCCCGCCGTCCCGCGTGCGTTGCGAGGGAAGCTTCATCGGACCAGGCCGGTCGGCCCAGCACTTGCTTGAGCCCTTCCCATTGCGCGTCGGTCTCGACCGAGAGCGCCAGCCATCGATCGCGAACGCCGAGCTCGTGACCTTCGCACGGATAGAGCCCCTGCGGTGCCGCATGAGGCGCGCGGTTGCCTTCCCGCTGCATCAACCTTCCGTAGGCCGTGAACTCGATCAGCTGTTCCGAAGCCGCCTGGAGCGCGCCCTCGACCATGGTGCATTCGACGTGGGAGCCGCGGCCAGTCTGCTCGCGACTCTCGAGCGCCACCAGCAGCGCGAAGGCGCCGTGCATGCCGGCCAGGGGATCGCAGGGCCCGCGCTGGATGCGCGGCTGGTCGTCGCTGTGGCCCGTGAGCCACGCCATCCCCGTCATCTGCTCCATCGTCTGGGCGAATCCCGGCTTGTCGCGCCAGGGGCCCGTCAGCCCGAAGGCCGGCATCTGCATGAAGATCGCGCGCGGATTGGCGGCCCGGATGGCATCCCAGGTGATGCCGAAGCCTTCGAGGACCCGCGGAGTGAAATTCTCGATGACGACGTCCGACTTGGCCACCAGCTCGAGCAGCAGCTCACGGCCGCGCTCGGTGGTGAGGTTGATGGCCACGTCCTTCTTGTTGGTGTTTACCGACAAGAACAGGTGGCTGCACTCCCACCAGGCGTCGGGGTACTGGCCGATCAGCATGCCACCCATCATGCGCATGCCGTCGGGCTTCACGGTTCCCTCGACGTGGATCACCTCGGCCCCGAGCAACGCGCACATCTGGCTGGCCGCCGGCCCCGCCCACCAGTTGGTGAGGTCCAGGATCTTCAGACCGTCCAGCGGCAGGCGAGGCGAACCGTCGGGTGTCGAAAGCTGGCGGGTGCGCGACTCGATGTTGCCGTCATCGGCCCCGACCCCAGGGGCCGGCCGGAAGGCCGGGGGATCCTGATTGTCGATGCGATAGGGCGGACGCGGATGGCTGAAGCGTCCGGTGGCATCCGCCTGGAACACGCCACGGCTCGCCAGCTGCTCATTCTCGAGCACGGTCTCCCCGTTGTGGATGGGGGCCACCGGGATCCGCAGCAGCGATGCCTTCTCGAGGATCTCGGCCGTCGAGTGTTTGCGCGTCCATTCGTGGACGACTTCGTTCCACTCGTGGAGGCGCCCCATCCGACCTCCGATCTGGGCCAACACCTCGTCCTGTTGCAGGTCGACGCGATCGATCATCACCAGGAAGTCCGAGAACTGCTGACGCGTGTTGGTACAGAAGCCCACATAGCCGTCGGCAGTCGGCTCGATCGAGGGCGTCTCGACGCCGGGCGCGAGCGCATCGCCAATTTCGGCCCCCACCAGCTTGAAGAACAGGTACAGGAAATTCGTGCCGGCGAGCGTCATCACTTCCATCAAAGAGAAGTCGACGTGCTCACCGTGTCCCGTGCGCAGCGCGCGCTGGACGGCGGCCAGCGAAGCCACGGCCGAATACGTTCCGGCCATCCAGTCCGTGATGCGGCCGCCGGCCACGTAGGGCTCCTGACCCGGAACGCCACGGCCACCAATCGAGCCGCAGGCCGCCTGGATCGTGAACTCGGAGGCCGGATGCTGGGTCCAGGGTCCTCCCCGCCCGAAGGGTGAGATCGAGAGCAGCACGAGCCCGGGGAAACGTTCGGTCAGATTCAGCTCGTCGATCACGCCGGGGGCGAAGTTCTCGACGACCAGATCCGCGCCCGCGATCAACTCCAGGATGCCCGCGTCGTCGGGAGCCCCCGTCACCGCGCGCTTGTTCTGGTGCAGGAACTGGAAGAGCGCGCCGTCCTCTCCGTTCAGGTCGGCTCCGGTGGCCGACCAGCGGCGCAGCGGATCGCCCTCGCGGGTCTCGACCTTGATCACGTCAGCGCCGGCGTCGGCAAACAGCTTCGTGCAATAGGCACCGGCGATGCCGGTCGAGAGATCGACGACCCGCAAGGCTTCGAGGCGTGCCACGCCTAGCCGACTCCGTCGAGGCCGGCGGCCGAGGTGGGGCCGGGCGTCTCGGTAGTGTCGCTGTCGACGTCGATGACGCGCTGTTGATCCAGGGGGACGGGCATGGGGGTCCTTCGAAGGAGCCGGATTTGAAGTATATAGAACCGGACCGAATCCCAGAACGACAACGCCCCACCGAAGCGGGGCGCGTCTGCCTCGTTTGGCGTTGTATACCTACAGCAGCGTGCGCCTGCGCGCCGCCACGAGATCCAAAAAAAGAGGGGCATGCCCTCGGGCCTTCAGCGGAAGAAGAGTACGCCCCCATCTCACCGAGCCGCAGTGGACCAATGATTTCCGCGCGGGCTGAGCTTGGTGACATCGGGCGTGCGACGCTTCGCAGGCGCGGCACGAACGGAGATCTGACGCTCCATTGCGTGCACGGGGCCGCCTCCTACGATGTTCCGGCCCGCTCTTCAGCTCCCGGATCGAAGACTCGAAGTGCTTGTGCGGGCCGCTCGTCCTCGACGTTCGGTGCGCGGCTCTTCATACTAGCGATCGTGATGGTCGGATTCGTGGTCGAGCTGATTCGCTGCAAAGACGGGCAGCGGTTCACTGCAATGACTCGGCGGCATCGAGTTCTCGCATGACGTCCGCAGAAGGTCGACGATTGGGCATCCCCAGTGCAGTGGCGCTCGTCGGTTTCGCCATAACGCTCTACCTCTTCTATCCGGGATTCATGAACTGGGACTCGGCCTACCAGCTGTTCCAGGCGGAGAAAGGCAGGATCTCGAACCCGCACCCGCCCATCATGGCCTATCTCTGGATGCTGACGAACCAGGTGACGTTTGGCCCGGCCGGGATGCTCGTCGTACATGCTGCGGTCTACTGGACGGGTGTCGCGCTGATCGGGATCGCGCTGGCACGGACCGTCACCGGGCGCTGCGGGATCGTGCTGCTGCTCGGGTTCCTCCCCCCCAGCTTTGGCCTGTTGCCGATGGTCATGAAGGATGTGGGCGCCATGAGCGCGCTGATGCTGCTCACCGGTGTTGCGCTCTGCGCGACACCGAGGCGCCGCTTTATCGCCTTACCGGTGGCCGTGTTGATGGCGTTCTACGCCTCCGCGGTGCGGATCAATGTGCTGCCCTGCGTGGCACCCCTGCTTTGGCTCGTGCTCTCGGCCGTGAGCGCACGAGAAGCTCCCCGCGGACTTCGCCAACTCGCCGGCCTCGGAGCAATCCTGGTGCTGACCCTCGCCGGAGTGCTCGCGGTCAACAATGTCGGAGTCATACGCCAGCCCTACCGGACCGTCGTACCGCTATGGGACCTGGCGCGCATCTCGATGTTGGCTCAGGAGATGCTCGTACCCGACTACGCGCTCGTAAACCCGTATATTACGGTCCCCAGCTTCAAGGTGAGCCACAACCGAGCCGACGCGCCCAGCATGCAGTGGAAGCGCCTGACGCCCGAGCAGGTCAGCGACATCAGTTCGCGCTGGCTCGCCGCGATCATCGCATTCCCGACCCACTACCTGGATCACCGCTGGCACGTGACCTATCGGATTTTCTTCGACCCCAGCGGCCCGCTGCTCCACTTCACAATGCCCACGATCTTCTACCCGAGTAGCGTCCTCATCGAGCGGGGCATGGGGTTCGAGAAACGCTCCGGCTACACCGAAGTCTACGGTGCGCTGCAATTCCTCAGTCGTACCCCGATCTATCGACCGTGGAGCTACGTGCTGGTCTCGCTGCTGGTTGTGGCCTGGTGCTTTGCCGGGGCTTCAGAGCGCCGTCTGGAGGCGGGGCTCGTCGCTGTCAGCGGTCTGCTCTACGTGACGCCGCTTCCGCTGATCGCGCCCTCAGTCGATTTCCGATACACGATCTGGCTGTTCCCGGCGACGGCGATCGGAGCACTACTGCTGTTGCGCGTGAAAGCGCAGCGACCAAAGCCTGCGTCGAACCTAGACCAGGCGTCGCCGCTCGGGGGAGCAGCGTAGACAGCTACGCCACTGATGAGCCATACGCGGCAGCGGGCCCCTCTCCGCAGAGCTCGAGACTCTGGTGATTAGAAGCCATCTCATAAACCGGCTGCGCGGTCGGAACTCCCCGGAATTCAACGGTCCTGAGGGTTTATGAGATGGGTTCTAGTGAGGTCTAGGCAGTTCCAAGCTCGTCTTCGACCCTATCCGTTCGAACTTCCGGAGTTTCTACAAGTCCTTGAAGACACAGTAGAATCAACTGTTGGAATTGATCACCAGGCCGGCACCGGCCTCGGACACGACGTCTGATACCCTGGACGCCATCCAAGAAGGAGTTCCCCCCTGAGCGATCAACCGGTCCTGACCGAACTCGACGACGACGGGGTGCTGCTCGTCAGCTGGAACCGGCCGCGCAAGAAGAACGCCTTCAACGATCCCCAGTGGGACGGCTTTCGCGACGCGCTGAACCAAGCGCGCGAGAACG
>SMWR01000055.1 GCA_004356735.1 Deltaproteobacteria bacterium | reverse complement strand
GGCGTGAGCGCGATCCAGACCTGCTGCCACAGCAGGGCCGGATGCACCTCGCCGCTCTCGTAGCTGCGGTCGCCGGCCCGCAGCAGCTCGTATCGATCGCCGTCGGTCACCAGCACCGCCGCCGTCTGGCCGAGCAGTCCGAGGATCTCGACGCGCAGGCGCGCGGGACGCTCGAGGACCACGCGCTGCCGACCGCGCAGACGGATCGCGCCGTCGGCTCCGTCCACGGCGATACGCGCGCGCGCACGCATCGCCTGTCGGACCTCGGCCGACTGGTTCCAAGCAGCCAGCAGCCGCGCGGGTCGCGGATCCTCCGTGGGAAGCGCGACGTAGGTTGGAACGGGTGTCCGGCATCCGGACGAGACGGCGGAGAAGAGCACCAGGAGCACGAAGCGCCTGCGCACCGTCACTCCCATCTTCACCCTATCGCAACTCGTGTTGGAGCGCCTGGAGCTTCTCACGAAGCAGCGGTTGCTCGTCTAGGCGCGGTTCTCGCCGCACGGCGTCTTCGAATTGCTCGAGGGCCCGCACCTTTTCATCGAGTAGCAGATAGGCGTCACCGAGGTGTTCCGAGATGACGGGGTCGCCCCCGGTGAGGTCACGGGCGCGTTCGAGCTGCTCAAGGGCCTGATCGATCAGCGGCTTTGCCTCGTGCGCGCGCCCCTTCTCCACCAGCGGAAGTGCACGCATGTAGTAGACCCAACCCAGGCTGTCGATGATGTAACCGTCATCGGGCCGCAGGTCGATGGCGCGCCGGATCATCCTCTCGGCTTCATCGAGGTTGATGCCGCGCTCGGCCCAGGTGTACCCGATGTAGTTGAGTGCGCTGGCGTTGTCGGGATTCCGGTCCAGCGCCTTCTGCATATATTCGATGGAGATATCGGTCCGCTTCGCTTCACCGTAGAGAACGCCGAGGTTGAAGAATAGATCGTCATCGTCCGGGTTCTCGGCGAGCAGCAACTCGACCCGGGCTACGGCTTCATCGAGGTCGCCTCTCTTGGCCAGCAACGTGGCTGCGTAGAGCTGAAGATCGCGATCCGCCCCGGCTTCGAGGCCACGTTCGACCTCGGCCAGGGCCAGGTCGTATTCTCCGCGCCGCTCGTAGACCGAAGCGATCTGGGCTCGCGCCTCCGGGTAGTAGCGGTGCTCGGCCGGAATCGACTCGAACGACGCCAGGGCCCCTTCGATGTTCCCGCTGCGGCGTCGCACGACACCGAGAAAGAAGGCCGCCTCGTGGTCTTCGGGCTGGGCCGCGACCACGCGCTCGAGCCGTTGCGCCGCAGCCTCGTGACGGTGGGCATCGAAGAGCAGATAGCCCAACCGCAGCGACGTCTGGAGGTCGCCGGGATAGCGCTCCTCGACGAGCTCGAGGGTCTCGAGGGCGGCATCGTAGTTCTTCATCGCCTGCTGGGTCTCGCTCCTCCGTACCAGCGTTCCATGGTGGTACGGATAGAGATCCAGGAGCTCCTCGTAGAGAGCGAGCTCTTGATCGAATGCGCTGCGCGAGCGCAGCAGTCCCGCCAATGCCCAGTAGACCCGGAGGTTGCCCGGGTCATACTCGATGGCGCCGCGAAGCGCCTTCTCGGCCTCTTCGTTCCTTCCCATCCGCTGGTAGACGCTGGCCGAGGCCACCTGACCGCGCACCCCGTCCCGCTCATGGTCGGTCAGCCACTGGGCCATCTTCATGGCCTCGCCGAGGCGCTGGCCATCCATGTAGATCTGGTAGAGAAGGTAGGCTGCGTTCTCGCCGACGGGTTCGCCATCGTCGTCAACCAGGGCCTGTTCGGCTGCGGGGATGTCCCGACGGATGCGGTGCAGCTGGCCGAGGAAGACGCGAGAATCGACGTCCTCAGAATCGAGTTCCACCGCCCGCGTTGCATGCTCGAGCGATTCGGACAGCCGATTTTGCTGGGCGAGAGCGCGGGCCGCCTTGCGGTAGAGGTAGGCGGACGAGTCATCCTTGGCCACGGCTCGAAGCCAGGCTTCGAGCGCTTCGGCTCGACGCCCGTCGGAGGTCAACTGCTGGGCGACCAGTACATCGTATTCAGGCGGTGCATCGGGACGGGTGAGGATCTCATCTCCCGCCTGCGACAAGGGTTCCGCCCGACCCAGCAGGCCCGCACAGCCGCAGAGGGTCAGCGCTCCCACAACCAGACCGATCCGTGCGACCCGTGCGATCGTCATGGCTTGCCCAGATAGCCCTTCTCTTCGAGATAGCCGATCAGCTCGCTCACACTCTCTTCGACCGATCGCTCGTTGGTATCCAGCACCACTTCAGGCTTTTCGGGCGCCTCGTAGGGCGCCGAAATTCCAGTGAACTCCGGGATCTCACCGGCGCGCGCCTTCTGGTAGAGGCCCTTCACGTCACGCGCCTCGCAGGTCTCGAGGCTGGCGTCCACGAGAACCTCGATGAAGTCGCCGGGATGCATGATCTCGCGGACCGCGTCGCGATCGGCCCGATAGGGCGATATGAACGATGTCAGGGTGATGATCCCCGCATCGGTGAAGAGCTTCGCAACCTCGCCGATGCGGCGAATGTTCTCGGTGCGGTCTTCGGGGCTGAAGCCCAGGTTCGTGTTCAGCCCATGGCGAACATTGTCACCGTCCAACACGTAGACGAGTCGTCCGCGCTCCGCGAGCACATGCTCGGTGGCGACGGCCACGGTAGACTTCCCGGATCCGGACAGGCCGGTCAGCCAGATCGTCACTCCGCGCTGTTTCAGCAGGCGTTCGCGGTCGGCCCGGTCGACCTGTCGCTCGTGCCAGGTGATGTTCATACTCTTCTGCTCAGCCAATTTTGCCAACTCCTACGGGGGTTTTGCTCGTCTGGGCAAGTTGCCAGACAAGCGCTTCAGCTGACGAACCAGGGTAGCGCCTCCGCTTTCGCGGTGCGGACCCGGCTATGAGCGTCGGGCGTGACGGGACGGAGTTGCCGGTTCGTGATGGGCCCGAAGCGCCCGGACCTCCTGGCAGACCCGCTCGGCCACGAGATCGATCTGATCCTCGGAATTGGAGCGGCCCAGACCGAAGCGCAATGCGCCACGGGCCTGGGCGTCTGACAGGCCGAGCGCCTTCAACACGTGGCTGGGCTGACCGCTCGCCGAAGAGCAGGCCGAGCCCGAGGAGAGCGCGACGCCCTTGAGCGCCAGCATGACGGCATCGGCATTGATCCCGCCAAAGGAGACGTTGAGGTTGCCCGGCAGGCGCTGGGTCGGATGTCCGTTGAGATGCACGTCCGGGAGACCGCGCGAGATCTTCTGCCAGAGGCGATCGCGCAGAGCACCGAGCCGCTGCGACTCTTCCTCCAGGTCCTCGAGAACGAGTTCGATGGCGCGGGCAAAGCCGACGATCAGAGGGACCGGCAGCGTGCCCGAGCGCAGGCCACCCTCGTGGCCGCCGCCGTGGATCAGCGGTTCGAGACGAATCCGTGGCCGCCGCCGCTTGAGATAGAGCACGCCGATCCCCTTCGGTCCGTAGAGCTTGTGGGCGCACATGGAGAGAAGATCGACGCCGAGTGCATTCACGTCCACGGGAATCTTGCCCACCGCCTGGGCCGCATCGGTGTGGAAGAAAACCTGGTGTTCGGCGCAGATGTCGGCGATCTCGCGGAGCGGCTGGAGCACACCGATTTCGCTGTTCGCGGCCATGACCGAGACCAGCAGCGTCCGTTCGGTGATGCTGGCCGCCACGTCGCCCGCGCTGACCAGACCGTCGGCAGCCACGGGAAGGCGGGTCACCGAGAAGCCTTCGGTCTCGAGCGCATCGCAGCTGTCGAGCACAGCCGGGTGCTCGATGGCGGTCGTAATCAGGTGATCCCGTGGGCCCCGCTCCGCCCGGGCGATGCCCAGGAGCGCCAGGTTGTCGCTCTCGGTGGTGCCGCTGGTGAAAATGATCTCGGCCGGGTCCCGCGCTCCAATGGCCGCCGCAATCCGTTCCCGCGCATCCTCGACCGCTGCCTCGGCGGTCCATCCATAGCGGTGGGTACTGCTCGAAGCGTTGCCGAACGCCTCGCTCCAATACGGAAGCATCGACTCCATGACGCGCGGATCCACGGGCGTCGTGGCGTGATGATCGAGATAGATGGGATCTTCGAGCGCCATGGCGCCCTCCTCCCCACCTGCTGAGCCGAAATCTCAGGCGCCGAAGGATTCGCCGCAGCCGCAGGTACTGTTGGCATTGGGGTTCTGCATCTTGAACCCCGATTCGTTCAGCGTGTCGACGAAGTCGATGGTGGTACCCACGAGATAGAGCGCGCTCTTCTCGTCCACGATCACGCGCACGTCGCCGTGCTCGATCTCGGTGTCGGCGTCGCCCACGACATCGTCGAAGAGCAGCTCGTAGCGAAGACCCGAGCAGCCTCCTCCTACGACTTTGAGCCGCAGCGCGTGGCTGTCGAGCTTGCCGTCATTCTCGAGCAAGCTCTTGATCCGGTTGTGTGCGGAATCGGTGATTTCGATGATTGCCATGAAATTCTCCGGTCGGTGCCTCTGGGAGTCAGTCTAGGATAGGCACGGTGGCGCGCGCGTCAACTTGGTCGCCCCATTTCCCCTTTGTTATCGGCGATCTGGGGGGACAACCAGAGGAACACTTCGCGGTTGCCCTTCGGCCCCGCCAGACGGCTCGGCACCTCTCCACGGCATTCATACCCGAGCCGGGCCGCCGTCTCTCGAACCCGTTCCACGACCTCCCGCCGCACGCCGTCATCGCGCACCACACCGCCCTTCCCCACCCGTCCCTTGCCAACCTCGAACTGGGGCTTCACCAGCACCAGCAGCTCCGCCCCCGGGAGCAGACGCGCGAGCACCGGAAGCACGATGCGGACCGAGATGAACGAGACGTCCAAGGTAACGAGATCGATCGGGCCCCGGCCCTCCCGTACCAGGGCTTGGGGCTCCAGGTGGCGCACGTTGGTGCGCTCGAGAACGGTGACGCGCGGGTCGCCGCGCAGCTTGGGATGGAGCTGTCCGTAGCCCACGTCCACGGCCACCACCGAGAGCGCGCCCGCCAGCAGTAGACACTCGGTAAAGCCGCCCGTGGACGCGCCCACGTCGAGGCAATGCCGACCCACCACTGTCACCCCGAGATCTTCCAGAGCGCCCACCAGCTTCTCGCCACCGCGAGACACGAAGCGACGAATGCCTGCGCGCAGACGCACCACGGCTTCCGGACCAACCTTTGTTCCGGGCTTGTCGATGGGCGTGTCGTTGACCAGGATCTGACCCGCGCGGATCATGCCCTCGGCCTTGCTGCGCGTCTCGGCGAGGCCGTCGGCGACGACCCGTTCGTCCAGTCGCGAGCCGCCCTTCACTGCTCTTCGGTGTCGAGCAGCTCCCGCACGGCGCGGGCAATCCCGGCGCTGTCGAGTCCGAGGGCCGCGCGCTGGACCTTCGGATCGCCGTGCTCGATCATCTGGTCGGGAACCGCCAGGCAGCGGGTCCGGCCCTCGATTCCGGCCGCGCTCAAGCATTCGAGCACCGCGCTGCCGAATCCACCCTGCGCACTGTGTTCCTCCACCGTGACGACAGCGCCGCAGCGCCGGGCGAGCTCGACAATGCGCAGCTGGTCGAGGGGTTTGGCGAAGCGGGCGTTGAGCACGGCTACCGAGATTCCGTCGGCCGCGAGCTCGCCGGCAGCTTCGAATGCGTCGTGGACCGGCAGGCCAAAGGCAACGATCAGCGCGTCGTCGCCGTCACGCAGCAATTCGGCCTCTCCCACCGGCAGCGACTTGATCTCGGGATCCATCGGTACGCCGAAACCGGCACCGCGAGGGAAGCGCACGGCGGCAGGTCCGGGATGTTCGACTGCGGTCCGCACCATGTGTTGCAGCTCGTTTTCGTCCTTGGGCGCCATCACGATCATATTCGGAAGGGTACGCAGATACGTGATGTCGTGGAAGCCTTGATGGGTGGCACCGTCGCCGCCCACCAGTCCGGCTCGGTCGAGGGCAAAGGTCACGTCGAGGTTCTGCAGACAGACGTCGTGTACGACCTGGTCGTAGGCGCGCTGCAGGAAGGTCGAGTAGATCGCGGGGACCGGCTTCATGCCTTCACTGGCCAGGCCGGCCGCGAAGGTCACCGCGTGCTGCTCGGCAATGCCCACGTCGTAGAATCGGTCCGGGAATACCTTCTGGAAACGATCGAGACTGGTGCCGTCCGCCATGGCGGCCGTGATCGCGACGATGCGTTCGTCTTCCTGGGCGAGCCGGATCAGCGCATCCGCGAACACGACCTGGTACTTGGGTGGCCCCGGCTTCGACGGATGAAACTGGCCCGACCCGACGTCGAAGGCGCCAACGCCGTGATACTTGACCGGGTCCTGCTCGGCGGCTTCGTAGCCGTAGCCCTTGGCGGTGATCGCGTGCACCAGGATCGGGCCCTCGCCGTTGCGCACCATCTCTTTCACGTTCTCTAAGGTCTCGAGGACATCGTCGATGCGGTTGCCCTGGATTGGACCCACATATTGGAAATTGAGCGTTTCGAAGAAGGTTCCCGCCGAGAGAAAGACCTTCACCGACTCCTCGGCCTTGCGGGCCCAGTGCAGGGCGTCACCGGGAAGCGTGGAAATCAGCTCCTTGGCCCATCCCTTGACCCGGCGGACCATGGGCTTCGAAAGCTTACGGGAGAGATACGACGACATCGCACCCACGTTGGGCGAGATGGACATCTTGTTGTCGTTGAGCACAACAATCAGGTGTCGCTCCTGAAGGTCGCCGGCGTGGTTCAGGGCTTCGAACGCCATACCCGCCGTCATGCCACCATCACCGATCAGGGCGATCGCCACATTGTCTCGACCCTGGTGACGCATGGCTCGTGCCATTCCCAGAGCAGCCGAGATCGAAGTGCCGGCGTGACCGGCGCCAAAGGCATCGTAGTCCGACTCCGCGCGGCGTAGGAACTTCCCGATGCCGCCGGCCTTGCCGATGCGATCGAACTGCTCGCGCCGACCCGTCAGCATCTTGTGCGCATGGCCCTGATGCCCGACGTCGAGGACGAGCCGATCGTCGGGCGTATCGAAGACATAATGGATCGCCGTGATCAGCTCAACAGCGCCCAGACTCGAGGCAAGATGGCCGCCAGTCTTGGAAACGCACTGCACGATCTCGTCACGCAGCTCTTCAGTGACGCGCCCCAGCTCCTCCCGCGGAATCGCCCGGAGGTCGGCGGGCGAATGGATTCCGGGCAGCAGCTTCGCGTCGCTCATTGATTCCTCCGCAAGGCGAACACAGCAAGGGCCCGAAGCGGCTGAGCCGCCTCTCCAAATCCCTCGATGAATCCGAGCGCCTCGTCCAGCAGCTCTTCCGCCCGGGCGCGGGCCTGACCCGGTGTGTAGACCCGGAGCAGAGAGCACTCCTCGCCCCGGTCGGCGTCCAACAGGTCATCGCTGATCTGGAAGACGGCGCCAACCCGAAGCCCGTAGTTGCGCAGATTCTCGACGACTGGGCCGGTCGCTCCCGCGAGAATGGCTCCACTCGTCACTGAGGCTCCGATCAGCGCGGCCGTCTTGCGCGCGTGAATGGATTCGACGCTCTGAACGTCCGCCCGGTTCGGATCGAAGGCGAGATCGTCGACCTGCCCACCGACCAGACCCAGCGAGCCCGACGCGCGCGTGATCTCCCGAGCCGCGGCTAGACGTTGCTCGGGCGTCAGCGGCAGCTCCGGACACCCGGTCAGCAATGCTTCGAAAGCAGCCGACTGAAGTGCATCGCCAGCCAGCACGGCAGTCGATTCGTCGAAGGCGCGATGAACCGTGCGTATGCCGCGGCGCTCGTCGTCGTCGTCCATACACGGGAGATCGTCGTGGACGAGCGAATAGGTGTGGATCAGCTCGACGGCCACGGCGGCGGGCAGCGCATGTTCCGGCGGACCTCCGACCGCCTCGGCCCCCGCCATCGCGAGCACCGGACGCAAACGTTTACCACCGGGAAATAGCAGATGCCGCATCGCAGCGTGAAGGCGTGCCGGAGCCTCGCCGACGTCCGGCAGAGCGGCTTCGAGCGCGGCGTCTACGAGCGGTGCACGCTCCTTCCAGTACGCGCTCGCGTCCATCACTCCGTCTGCTCGGTCGGCTCGAAGGGTCGGGTCAGCAGCTTCTCACCCTCCTTCACGAGGATCTCGATGCGGCGTTCCGCATCCTCGAGTTGGCCGGCGCAGCGGCGGGTCAGGGCGACACCGTGTTCGAATGATGTCAGGGCCTCTTCCAGCTCGAGGTCCCCCTGCTCGAGACGGTCCACCAGGGTCTCGAGGCGGCCCAACGCATCCTCGAAGCTCAGCTCGTCGACAGCCTCGACGGGCGCCGGCTTGGCTTTCTTGCGCTGGGCCATGGTCGAAGAATGCTACCGAGGGGGCTGCCGAGCGTCAACGCAGGCTCGCTCTGAACCCATTGATTTCAAAAGGACTTTCTTGGACACGGGCGGATCTTCGGGATCCCGGGCTCAGACGACGGCAAGCGTGCGAACCGCTTGGACGACCGCATCGAGCTCGGCCTCGGCCACGCGTACGGCGATGCGCTCACCGACCTCCAGGTCTTCGGCGCGGCGTACGATGGCGCCATCCTGCCGGCGCTGGACGATGGCATAGCCCCGGGACAGGACGGCCAGCGGCGAGAGGGCCTCCAGTCGGCCGGACAGCTCGGCCAGTCGTCCCCGCCGATCGTCGCCGAGCCGCCCGATGGCGGGCGCAAGGGCGGGCCAAAGCGACGCGAACCGTTCCCGGTCGTCGGC
>SMWR01000054.1 GCA_004356735.1 Deltaproteobacteria bacterium | reverse complement strand
TCCCGCCCAGCCCGACGATTGGGGAAGCCGCAACGATGACCGATGGATGCGCGGAAGGGGTGGCCCATGGAATGCGTCCAATGCGTCCGAATACTACCGATTCATGCACCGAGTCCCCCACAAGTCCCCCACGTCCAGCCCGAGTGCGAATCGGGCTTCAGTCGGCGAGTTCCAGGGGCGCGAGGGCCCGCGCGAGTTCCTCGCGCGACAGGGGCGTCGCGAACTTGAAATAGCGGCCGCGCACGGGAATCACCTGCAGCGGCAGCTCCGGATACAAGCGCGCGCCGCGGACGCGGCGGTCGATCCGCGAGTCGTGGACCAGGCGGTTCACGACGTCCACGACCGCCACGTTCCGGCGACGCAGCAGCTCGAGGCTCGCCGAGCGCTCGTGCCCGATCCAGCCGCGCTTCGCAATCGGCGAGTGGGCGATCTCGACGTCGTTCAGCCCGTGCAGGTCCAACGTCGGCCAGTCCGTGTAGTACGGAACGGCGCCGGCGCCGCTGACGGCGATGCGCAGGTCCCGCGGCAGGACACCCTCGTCGATGAGCTGGCGCAGGAAGCGTCCTTCGGCAATTCGCGAGCGCGCGTAGCGGTCGATGCCCTCGATGCTCGTGATCCCGTATGGTGCCAAGCGCCGTGCCTCAGGGCGGCGCGAACCGACGTGGGTGGCCACCACGAGCAGGCCCGCGGCCACCGCGGCGAGCGTCGCCACGGCCAGGCGCAGCCGGCCCGGCCGGGCGCGCTCCACCAGGCACACCAGCGACTCGGCCAGCAGCCAGTAGAGCAGGGGCAGGACGACGACGAGGAAGCGAAACTCAAACCAGTCGCCGCCCACGAATGCGACGTAGAGGAGATACGTCGCGATGGCGGCAAAGAAAAGGCCGGCGGCATGGCGGCGTCCCAGCACGAGGGCGGGCAGAGTGAGCGGCAGGAACCAGAGGATCCGGTATTCCTCGTGGAAGGTGAAGAGGTAGCGGGCGCCCTTCTCCCACGCGGCGCCGGGTACCTTGGCGTAGAAGCTGTTCGGAAGCCAGAAGCCGTAGGTGGCGTGGCGCCAGAGCAGGTGGGCGCCAACGACGGTGGCGTAGGGGACAGCGAAGAGCGTTACCGCGCGCAGCGACCGCCGGCCCCGCAGACACTCCAACACGAGCGCGCTTCCCGCCACGGCGGCGAAGAGGGCGCCTTCGGGACGCGTCAGGGTGGCCGCTGCGAAGAGGAGGGCCGAGCCTACCGGCGCTTCCTCGCGTCTCTCGTGCTCGCGCACAAAGCGCAAGAAGGCGAGCAGCACGAGCAGCGTGAAGAACATGGTCTCGAGCCCGCCGGTGCACCAGGCGACGAAGCTGCGGCTTGTGGCCAGTGTCAGCGGCGCCAACCAGATGAGGGGATTACGCCAGCTCGTGGCCCGAGCCGAGAAGACCACGAGCGCGGTGAGCACGCCCACGCCGCTGGTGATGCCCAGCGCGTTGGAGATGACCTCGGGGCGGAGCCCCAGGGCAAGCGCGCCGGCCATGAGCAGCACCCAGAGGAAGTTCGTGTAGCCCTCCACTGCCTCGCCGACGTTCCAGACGAGTCCGAGGCCCTGTACGAGGTGGTGGGCGTAGCGGAAGCTGATGAAGGCATCGTCCGAAAGGAAGGTGTAGCGCCGCAGGTTGGCGAGGAAGATCCCGCCGGTCGCGGCGATGGCGAGCGCCGGGACCGCGAAGTACCGCAGCCCGTTAAGGGCTCGACGTTCGCTCACTCGATGTAGCCGACGGTGCGCAACTCAGCTGCCTCGCATGACATTCTGGACTGTGGCCGTTGAAAAAACAACGCTCTGGAATCCGTCCCTCCGATGCCTACCCAGCCCACTCGAGGTTCGTGAGGGCGAAGTGCCTGCGGACTTGCTCTGTCGCCGCGCCGCGAAGTCCCGATTGAATTCCCACAGCGCAGCTGGAGCCTGAAACACGAAAGCCCCCGGAACCTTCCGGTTCCGGGGGCTTCGATGGCAGCGGGGGAGGGCTTCGAACCCCCGCCCCCGGGGTCATGAGAACGAGCCCGGGATCGGGGTTTTCAGTTCGTTGTAGGGAACCCGCGTAGGGCGCAAGCGAGTCGCCCATCTGATGGGCCGTGCGGCACTCGAGGGCAGCAGTCGCCGCAAGCGGGCCTGGACGACGCAACGAGACCGCGATGGCCGTCTTCGACTTCATCGAGAAGGCCGGGACAACCCGCATCGTCGGCACTCGGCGCTCGGCTACTTGTCACCAGTGGCGTAGAAAAGAGATCCCGAACGAAGGTCAACGAGCCCGAGGGCTTGACCGTCTACGGAACCGGGGCAACTCCAGCCGCACGTGCCCTTCGAAGAAAAACGCCCCATGAGGCGCCTCGTAAAAACATCGGTTGTACTAGAACTTCCGTGTCCAACGAGATCGTACCCATCACAGTTCGATGGGGTAACCTGACGGATCGGAGCGGAGCTGCAGGCAGCGGATCAAGGTATGACACGAGGCAAAACGTCGTCACTCATCGGGATCTGCGTTTGGATGGCCGCTACGGCCGGAACGGCATGGGCCGGAGAGACGGACCCCTGGGTGGGACGGTTGCTCGGGCGGCTGCACCCAATGGCCGTCCACTTTCCGATCGCGCTTCTCCTCACGGCGGTCGTGGTGGAAGCGCTCAATCTGATTCGCCAGCGACCGGTCGCAGGGGACACGGCATTCTTTTGTCTACGCCTGGGCGCCGCCGGAGCGGTCGTGGCCGCGCTCTTGGGCTGGCAGGCCGGGAGCCACGCTGACTACGTGGGGCGTGCCGCGGAGATGCTCGAGACCCACCGGTGGCTTGGCGTTGGCACGGCCGTGGGATCGGTGGCGGTGGCCGTGCTCTGTTTCGCCGAGCGCGTGCGACCGGGAGTGTGGCTCCGACGCGCTTACGTGGCGGGGCTGATGTTGTGCGGCGCCGCGGTCAGCGTCGGCGGACATTTCGGCGGGATGCTCGTCCTCGGGGACGACTACCTCACCTCCGCGATCCCGTTCTTCCAGCGGGAACCGGTTTCTCTGGCGTCGGTGGCGCCCACTGGAACCGTGGACTTCGTGCGGGACGTGCAACCCATCTTCGAGGCGTCGTGTTACTCGTGCCACGGCCCGAAGAAGCAGAGGCACGAATTGCGGCTCGACGCCCGACATCTCAGCATCGGCGGAGGCAGAACCGGAAAGGCGGTGATCCCCGGCGACGGGGAACACAGCACAGTGGTTCGACGGCTGCTGGCCTTGGACAAGAAGAAAAGCATGCCGCAGAACGAGGATCCCCTTCCGATCGAACAGATCGCCTTGATCAAGGCCTGGATCGATCAGGGCGCGAACTGGCCCGAGTCGGCCACGGTTGCGGACGCGACCATCGAGTCCCATTGGGCCTACGTGAAGCCAGAACGGCCCGCTGTGCCCGCGGTCGAGTCTCCCGGATGGGTTCTCAACCCCATCGACGCGTTCGTGTTGGCCCACATGGAGGCCGAAGGCCTGTCCCCCGCGCCCGAGGCGAACCGCGCCACGCTGCTGCGGAGGGTCTACTTCGACCTGATCGGGCTTCCGCCGACGCCGGCGGAGGTGAACGCATTCGCGAGCAACGCCTCGCCGAACGCCTACGAGTCGGTCGTGGACCGCTTACTCGCCTCGCCGTACTACGGCGAACGCTGGGCCGTGCCCTGGCTCGACGCAGCGCGCTACGCGGACAGCAACGGTTATCAATTCGACGGCCTGCGCGCGTCCTGGCCGTATCGCGATTGGGTCATCACGGCGCTGAATCGCGACATGCCCTTCGATCAGTTCACGATCGAGCAGATCGCTGGAGATCTGCTTTCGGATCCAACGCTCGACCAACGGATCGCGACAGGCTTCCACCGCGGAGCGCCGGCCAATGAAGAGGCCGGCGCGGATCCGGAAGAGTACCGTATCGCCCAAGTGGTCGACCGGACGAACGTCACGGGTACGGTCTGGCTCGGAACCACGATCGAGTGCGCACAGTGCCACGATCACAAACACGATCCGATTACCCAGCGCGAGTACTATCAGATCTTCAGCTACTTCAACAACACACCGATCGAAACCCGGTACGCGCAGAATTTGGTGGGTGTTGAATTCATCGGCCCCTGGTTGCAACTTCCTGACGAAGGCGTTGGCCGACAGAACGCACCGATAGCGATGGGGCGCGCGACATCCACGACCCTCGTGATGGTCGAGCTGGAGGAAAAGCGCACGACCCAAATCCTGATGGGCGGAAGCTTTCTCAATCCCGGCGAGCAGGTGGAGCCCGGGACTCCGTCGTTTCTCCACACGTTGCCACAGGACGCCCCGCCCAACCGCCTCGGTCTGGCCCGTTGGCTCGTCAGTCCCGAAAATCCCCTGGTCGCACGCGTGACGGTGAATCGCTGGTGGGCGGAGTTCTTCGGTCGCGGACTCGTCGAATCGCGTGATGACTTTGGCACCAAAGGCGAAGCACCGAGCCACGGGGCTCTTCTCGACTGGCTCGCGGTCGAATTTGTGGAACACGGCTGGTCGATGAAACACATGCACCGTCTGATCGCGACGTCTTCGACGTACCGGCAGTCATCGCAGGTGAATGCGGAGCAGCTCGAACGGGATCCGCAAAACAGTCTCTATGCTCGCGGCCCGAGGCTGCGTCTCACTGCCGAAATGATCCGCGACAACGCCCTCGCCGTCAGCGGCAAGCTCAACCGAAAGCGCTTCGGTCCACCCGTATACCCCCAGCAGCCCCCGGGCTTGTGGAAGAAGACCGCGGGCGCCTTTCGGAAGCTGGAGTATCTGCCGTCGACTGGCCGGGATCGCTATCGGCGCGGGCTCTACACGGTCTGGAGACGAACGAGTCTCTACCCGAGTTTCGTCAACTTCGACGCCCCCAGCCGTTCATCGACGTGCGTTCGACGTCTGCGAAGCAACACACCGCTCCAGGCTCTGACGCTCCTGAACGATTCCGTATACGTCGACCTCGCGGCCGCCCTCGCTGTTCGGATCATGCGGGCTCCGAATGCGACAACCTCACGGCAACGTATCGACTATGGCTTTCAGCTCGCCGTCGCCAGACATCCAAACCCGCGGGAGACCGACCTGCTGCACGAGCTGTATCGTAACGAGTTGAACCGCAACGAGCGCAACCCGGCCAGAGCCCGAAGCCTCGCCGCGTCGCTACGCCCTCCGCGCGGGATCAACGTGCTCGACTGGGCTGCGTGGTTCTATGTCGCCACTACGCTGCTGAATCTCGATGAGACGATCACGAACGGCTGAAGACGGCCGCGCGCAGGCGGAGGCCGATCGAAGGTTCACGCGTCGAGACCTGCTCGGATCGGCGGGTCTGGGTCTCGGAGCGATTGCGCTGGGCTCCCTGCTTCGACCGGAGGGCCCATTTTCCCCGGCTCACACCGACCATCCGTCGCAACGGCTCGACGACCCGCTCGCGGTTCAACGACCGCACTTCGAGCCGCGGGCAAAGAACGTCATTCTGATGCACATGCTCGGTGGTCCATCCCAACTCGATCTACTCGACTACAAGCCAATGCTCCAGCAACACGATGGTCAGCCGTGCCCGGCAGAGTTGTGTGAGAAGGCACGATTCGCGCAAATCCGTGGTCATCCGCACCTGTTGGGGACACCCTATGCGTTCTCACGGCGCGGAGAAAGTGGTACCGAGGTTTCAGAGCTGCTTCCCCACCTCTCCGAGGTCGTCGACGACATCGCCGTGATCAAGAGTGTGCACACCGATCAGAACAACCACGTACCCGCTCAACTCGTGCTCCACACCGGGTTCTTTCGCTACGGGCGACCGAGTTTCGGTTCCTGGGTGGTCCGCGGCCTCGGAAGCGAAAACCAGAATCTTCCGGCTTACGTCGTAATGAGCAGCGGCGTGTTCGTAGGTGCCGGTAGGGACTTGTGGAGCAACGGCTTCCTACCCAGCGTGTATCGCGGCGTCGAATTTCGCGGGGGGGACGAGCCGATGTTCTTCCTGTCGGACCCCAGGGGAATCGAGCGAGCGGACCGGCGGCGTATTCTGGACGCCATTCGCGCCCTGAATGAGGAGAATCTGGAAACTGTCGGTGATCCCGAGATCGCTACGCGCATCGCTCAGTACGAACTCGCCTTTCGTATGCAGACGTCGATCCCCGAACTGATGGACCTTTCCGAAGAGCGGGAATCAGTGCGCGAGATGTATGGTGCCATATCCGGAGAGGCCTCCTTCGCCAACAATTGCCTACTGGCTCGCCGTCTCGTGGAGCGCGGTGTTCGGTTCGTTGAGCTCTATGACGGTGGTTGGGATCATCACCTGGACGTCTTCGGAAATCTTCCCGTGAAATGTCGGCAGGTGGATCGCGCGTCGGCGGCACTCGTCAAAGATCTGCGTCAGCGAGGGCTCCTCGATGACACTCTCGTCATCTGGTGCGGCGAGTTCGGCCGCACGCCCTTGCTTCAGCGTGGAGGCGGGGGCAAAAAACGCGGTCGCGATCATCACCCGGACGCATTCTGTATCTGGATGGCGGGCGGTGGCATCAAGGCCGGCCTCACCTACGGCCAAACAGACGACCTCGGCTACCGGATCGTCGAAAACCCAGTGCACGTACACGACCTGCAGGCGACCATCCTGCATCTGCTCGGGCTCGACCACGAGCGGCTCACGTATCGATTCCAAGGGCGCGCGTTCCGCCTGACCGACGTCGCCGGCGAGGTCGTACCGGGAATCCTCGCCTAGTGGCGTTTGCGAGCCGTCAGCCGAGTCTGGACAGATTGGAGCAATGATCCACGCGAGGGTCCCGGGAAGCCAGCGGAGCTCAACCGGCTTCGACTCGCGCTCGCATCGGCCCTCGTACTCCTCTTCGTCGGCGCCGCCCCCATGGCGGTTCCCAGGGCCGCCGGCGCCACCGGGCACTGCGTTCCGACCTTCTGCGGTCGCACCCGTCCCGGATGTGCCGCTGATCGCGCCAGATCGGACCAGCCGGCATCACTCGCTTCGTGGAGGACTGCAACCCTGAGCGGGTCCACGAATCCAGCTGCAACGTGACGCCGGACGACATGTACCACGGTCGCCAATGTGCAATCCTCAACCGCAGAGAAAGAATCAGGCGCTTGACATTGAAACGAAGCAAGAAAGAGTATCTGCGAAACGCGAGCTAGCCGCAGACGGGAGTTGGAACCCTCTTGAAAAAGAACGGTTCAACTGTCCGAGAAAGTCTGACGACCTGCACGATTGGCACGAAAGCGCACAGCACAGCAATCTATCCCCGAGGCCCCTTCGATTCGAACCAACGAGAAGGAAACGAACAGTTACCCGGCTCGCGTCGCCGACCATGATTGCGTTGACACATTTATCGAATCCGGACGAGGGCAGACGCCCTCCGAGCGGTTCCTGGGCGGGGTTGCCGATCGGATCGGTGGGAATCGTCTGTCTGCTCGCGGCGACGGTTGCCATCGTCTACATCGGAATGCTCGCCGACGGCTTCGCGGCTGATGATTTCCGGAATCTCGCCGAGGCTCGCCACCAAGGCCTCTCGTACGATAAGTTGGTTCAACCCGTCTCCGGCGTCCACTGGCAGCCGCTGCTGCGAGCTGCGTGGGCGGTTCAGTTCGCCCTCTTCGGTGACGCACCCTGGGGATACCACCTCGTCAGCCTCGCCCTTCACATCCTGAACCTGCTGGCGCTCCATCGCCTGGCGTTGCGACTGACGCGGAGCGGGCCTGCCGCGGTCGTGGCCGCGGCGATGTTCGGTTTGACCATGGGGCACGCGAACACCATTCTTTGGATCACGACCCAGGGACAGCTTCTCGGCACCCTGTTCTTCTTCGTCAGCTTCGAGCGCTTCCTCTCGTATTGCGCGACGGCGCGAACCCGCGATCTCGCGCTATCGCTGGTCGCCCATGGACTGATGCTGACGAGTTTCACGATGGGTGCCGAGCTGCCGCTCCTGTATGCCGCGGTCATCGCCGCCCGCCCGAGCGCTGAAGCTTGGCAATCCACACGAACGCAGCGCGCGCTCTCGATCGCGGGGTATCTAGCGGTGACCGGCTCGTTCCTCGCGTTGCGGTCACTCCACGTCACGCCGAGCACACTCGACGCACTGAGCCTCGAACAAGGAGGGTACGCTGCCCTGGTGCAGTCCCTTCGGCTCCTCACCCATGGGCTGTATGTCGGCTTCGCGCTTCCGGCGGCAGGCACCGACGCGCTCGTGGGATCAATCCGCGCTGGGCCCTGGTTGGTGGCGCTCACACTGAGCGCCGTGGCCTTGCTCTTCGACTACCGCCGCATCACGGGGACGAAGTTCGTCCCCCTCCTCGCGGTGCTGATGCTGACGCTCGTGATCGGCTACTCCATCCCGATCCCGCTCCGGCTCTACCGTGGCGTGGAGTGGTTCGGGCGGGTAGACCGCTACCGCTACTTCCCCTGGGGCGCAGCGGCCATCGCGTTTGGTCTCGTCTTCACACACCTGAGGGTCTTCCGAAAGGACGCGCGATCAGCGGTTCCGCGCTTCGCGGCTTTCGGCTGGCTCGCACTGGTTCTGGTCGCCAACGTCTACCAGATCCAGGTGACGCAGCAATCGTTTCGGCAGAGCTCTCGCGAGTTCGCTCACGCCACCAGCCGCTTCGTCGCATCGACGGTCGATCAGGTGCATCGACACGGCGAGATCCACATCGTCAACCAACTGTTCTATCGCGATTCCACCTGGAGAGCAGGCTGGAACGTCCGGCCCCTTTACGTGTGTGCGCTCAGCTGCCCCGAGGAGGTTTTGCAGTCGGTCAAATTCATCAACCCGGCCAGTCAGCGCGTGATCTCGGGACCTGTCTTCATCGCGGAGGCCGGAACTGGGAAGCTGTTGCCCGCTCAACGGACCCGGAGCCCGCGGGGGGCTCCGTAGCCGCAGCACCCGTCGGTCCGGCCTTCGTCGGATCAAACACCGGCTCCGGCTCGTCAGCCACCACGCGGAATCAGCGGGAGGCTCGTGCCGAATCGATCAGGCGTTCTCGGGGCTGCGGTAGCTGGGAAGCGGGCGCTTCGGGCAGCGGCCGCGAACCGCGGGGTGGCCCACGGGAACCATGCCCCGCGGCAGACAGCCGGCGGGGGCCCAGATCTGATAGTGCCAGACGGTTCTCAAGCACCGTCTCCGCCACCAGCTCTTTGAGTCGGGCGTTTTCCTGGCGAAGCTCGGGGACCTCGCTGGAACTCGCTGCTCGCGGCGTGTCTCCCAGCAGGCGCTTCTTGCCCGCCTCCAGAAACTCCTTGCTCCCGCGGTAGCAGCGGTTGGCCACGATGCCTTCGTGGTGGCACAGCGAGGTGATGCTCTCCTCTCCCCGCAGACCCTCAATCACGATCCGGATCTTCTCTTCAGCCGAGAAGCGTCGTCCAGTTCTGCGCCGAATGTCTCGCACCGCCTTCTCTGCCGATGCCTTCTTGGCGATGGATTCCATCTCCCCTCGGAGCCCGGAACCCTCCCGTAGATCAGAGACCCAAAATGTCCAAACTCGGCTGACGGCTTACCGTCAAGCAGTGGGGCGTCCCAGCCAAGCAGGTGGAGCTGGCGATCGGCCACGAGTCCTCCGCCGTAGCCGAGCGGCATTACGACGACATGGACGTGCTGGAGGCTGCGCCGGCCGAGACGTGGGACCGAAGCCGAAGGGAGAACTTCGCAGACCTCTTCGCCCGGCTCTGTCCCGAGCCAAAGTCCCCCCACCCCACAGGGAAGCCCGTATTTCAGGCGCTTACGGGCGGCCTCAATGGGCTTCCCGCCAGTTCCGGCCGATTGCCGCGTGCACCCGCAACGGAACCCGGAGCGGCAGCACCTGCTCCATCTGCGCCACGACACGAGCTGCCAGGGCCTCGGCCTCGGCCTCCGGCACCTCGAAGACCAGCTCGTCGTGGACCTGGAGGATCATGCGCGCCCGCGAACCGCTGGCAGTCAGGTCGGCGTCCACGGCCACCATGGCCTGCTTGATCAGGTCGGCCGCCGTGCCCTGGATGACCGAGTTGACGGCCATGCGTTCGGCCGCCTGGCGCAGGGTCCGGTTGCGTGAGCCCAGATCCGGCAGGTAGCGCCTGCGGCCCAGGTAGGTGGTCACGTAGCCCCGCTCGCGTGCCTTGGCGAGGGTCTCGTCCAGGAAGCGGCGCACGCCCGAGTACCGCTCGAAATAAGCGTCGATCGTCTGCTGGGCCTCGGCCGACCTGATGCCGAGCTGTCTCGCGAGACCAAAGGCCGACGACCCGTAGATGATTCCGAAATTGACGGCCTTGGCCCGCGCCCGCTGGTCGTCGTCGACCTCGTCCGGCCTGATCCCGGCCACCTCGGCCGCGGTGCGGCGGTGGATGTCCTCGCCCGACTGAAAGGCTGTGATCAGGCTCTGGTCTTCGGAATAGTGGGCCAGGATGCGCAGCTCCACCTGGGAGTAGTCGGCCGAGAGCAGCAGGTAACCCTCGGCGGGAATGAAGGCCTCGCGGATGCGCACGCCTTCCGGCGTGCGGATCGGGATGTTCTGGACGTTGGGCTGGGTCGCCGAGAGCCTGCCCGTCGCCGCGCCGAGCTGATGAAAGGTGGGATGGATGCGCCCGGTGCGCTCGTTCACCAACGGCGGCAGAGCGTCCACGTAGGTGTTCTTGAGCTTCGACAGCCGGCGGAAGGCCAGCACCCGCTCGGGCAATTCGTGCTCGGCCGAGAGCTGCTCGAGCACGTCCTCGTCGGTCGAGTAGCCGGTCTTGGTCTTCCGGATGGCCGGTAGCTTGAGCTTCTCGAACAGGATCTTCTGGAGCTGCTTGGGTGACGAGATCAGGAACTCTTCACCCGCCATGCGGTGAATCTCCTTCTCGATGCCATCGAGCTGGTCCGCGTACTCGCGGGACAGCTCCTCGAGCTTGTCCTCGTCGACCCGCACGCCGGTGCGCTCCATGCGGGCCAGCACGCCCGTGAGCGGCAGCTCCACGGCTTCGAAGAGGTCGGTGAGGCCGTCGGCGTCCAGTCGACGGGTCAGTCCCGGCAGCAGAGCCGCGACTGCACAGACCGATTCACCCGCCCACAGGGCCACGTCGGACAGCGTCAGCTCGCGCACCGGCGTTGCCTTGGCGCCCCGCCCGGCCAGCTCCTGCCAGGAGCGGAGCTTCGCGCCGAGAGCTTCAGCCGCCACGGCGGGCAACGTGTGCCCAGCGGAAGAGTCGAGCAGCCCAGCCGCGATCTCGGCGTCGAAGTGGGGAACCTTGAGAGACACTCCGCACTCGCTGAACAGGATCTGGGTCAGCTTCGATTGCCAGCCCGCCCAGGCCACCGAACCCAGTGCGCCCAGCAACGGCTCGAGCCTGGAAGCCACCTCGACGAGCGGTAGCGCATCCTCGTCCAGGGAGAGGTACGCGGCCCGTCCGCCCTCGAGAGCGATCGCCAGCCCGACGGCGGAGCCAGCCAGGGGCCCCGCCTCGTCCAGCACCGGCAGCAGGGTGGCGTTCGGCAGCTTGGCGAGTTCTTCGAGAACGGCGTCGAGACCGGCCTGGCTCTTTACGATGGTCACGTCGACGCGGGGCGCGGCGCCCTCGCCGGTCGTGGTCGAAGCGCCATCGAGGGTTTCGAGCAGGCGGGTGAATCCCAACCGCTCGTAGAGCGCGCGCAGCCGATCCACGTCGGGCCCGGTCAGGACGGCGTCGGAAAGCTCGAGGGGCAGCGGCACATCGGTGCGCAGTGTCGAGAGCTGCTTCGACAGGCGGGCGTCCTCGGCGTGTTCGCCCAGGGCGTTTCGCGCACGCTTCGCCTTCACTTCGTCCACGTGCTGGAGCAGGTTCTCGAGATCGCCCCATTCGGTGATCAGTTGGGCCGCACCCTTGGCGCCGATTCCCCGGACACCTGGGATGTTGTCACTGGGGTCGCCGACCAGGGCGCGCACGTCAAGAACTTTGTCGGGCGGAACTCCGAAGCGCTCCTCCACCGCCGCCGAGTCGTAGCGCCGGCCCTGCAAGCCGTCGAGGAGCATCACGTTCTCATTGACCAGCTGCATCAGGTCCTTGTCCGTGGAAACGATGAAGACTCGGGCGGCCTTCGGAGCACGGGCCACCAATGTCGCGATCACATCGTCGGCCTCGAAGTCGGGCACCTCGAGGATGGGAATCCGATGCGCCTCGACCAGCTCGTGGACCAGGGGAATCTGCGCCGACAAATCCTCTGGCTGCGCCTCGCGACCGGCCTTGTAGTCCGCATAGAGGGCGTGGCGAAATGTCTTGCCGCGGGCGTCGAAGACAACGATGACGGCGTCCGCCTGCTCTTCCCGGATCACCTTGCCCAACATGGTGACGAAGCCGTAGGCCGCGTTCGTCGGGCTTCCGTCGGGCGCCCGTAAGCCGGGAAGGGCAAAGAAGGCGCGGTAGAGCGCGTTCGTGCCGTCGATGATGACGATGCGGGAAGGGGCCTTCTGATCGCGCGACATGGTTTGACGCTGCCTCTGGGACTTCATACGCTAGCGTGGCGATGTCCGAACCGGCCCAAAGCCGACGGCCAACCTTCCGGCCGCGCTTCATGCTCGGGATATTCTACCTGCTCGGCGTGTTCTTTCTTTACGCGATGCTGCTGGTCATGCCCGAGATGATCCAGGCGCTGAAGACGATCCCACCCGGGCCCGAGCAGCAGGAGGCGGTCACGAACATGCTCCAGGCCAACATGCGACCGCGCCTGGGGATCGCACTCGTCGCTGCGATCGCAACGGTCCTGGGGGGTGCAGTGAAGGGTTGGCTCCCCGGCCTCCGCCCCCAGACCTGACCCGCTCCCGAAACTCCGCCAGCGGCGCGCCGCTGTGGCGGCGTGCCCTCAGGCCACCTGCTTTGCGACGTAGCGTTCGAAGTCGGCGATGGTTCGCATCGCCTCGGCCGCCTTGTCCGGCACCTCGATGTCGAACTCATCCTCCAGGAGCATGACCAGCTCGACCACGTCGAGCGAATCAGCGCCGAGATCATCGAGAATGCTCGCTTCGGGATCGACCTCTGCCACATCGAGACCCAACTGCTCCGCAACCAGCGTACGGATCCGGTTTCTCAGTTCGCTCAAGCTCTCCATCATGACCGCGTCCCCCCGTGCATGACGTTGCTGCCAAAGTCTCGCAGACCCGTTCCGGTGTCAACCGGTGGAAGCTCGAACCCCGCGGGGAAAATCGCCCCGCTCGCGAGCCAGACTCGCAAGTCGCGGCCGTCGCGGCAGAATTCAACTTGGAAGCTCGGCGCTCCGCCATCCAATCCCGGCCGATCCACGCGACGAGATCGCGCAGCGGTTCGAGCTCGGATCGGGGCGACGCGGACCGGGCCTCTCAGTCGCTTGAATCACCCCCGCTGCGCCGCAGCACGATCATCGGCCATTGGAAGTTGCGCGCGAAAAAGCGCGGGAAGCGGTCTTCGAGAGCAAAGAGGCGGTCGAACATCCAGCGGCCCAGGGCATTGTTCGGGAACAGGACTTGTTGATGAGGCGTGTCGAAGGAACGCCAGGGGAAGATCTGGACGTCGGCGATGTCTTCGAAGCGTCGCCACCAATCAATCGGGTGCGGTGAGAAGTAGAGCTCGGGCTCCTTCGGCTCGAGCCGGCCAACGAGGATGCGCTTCACGGTCTGCTTGAACCAGCGCCAAGGCATCACAGCTTGGCCAGCAACGTGCGCGGGCTGGTGTACACGACGATGACCGGATGGCCGGGCTTCGTGACGCGCAGAAGTTTTCGCACGGCGATCTCCTGCCGACCGGCATCCATGTGGTAGATCGTGTGGAGGCTCAGGGCGCAGTCGAAGAAGTCGTCATCGAATTCGAGATCGAAGAAGCTGCCGCAATGGTAGACGCCGTGGTCGCCGATGCGCGCCCGCGCACCTTCCAGAGCCACCTCAGACAGGTCGACGCAGTGGCGTTTTTCGAAGTTCTTGGAGTACTCGAGATATTCGTCGAAGACGATCGGGCCCGAGGCCATGTCGAGGATGGCCGCGCCGCGCTCCGGAATGTGTGGCGCATCACGCGGAGTCGACAGCGGCGGACGTAGTCCCCGGCGCAGGCGCGAAGGTCCTCGAATCGCCGGGTGTCTTCGGCGATGCCGTCCTGGGTCTGCCAGCCGACGTCGCGATAGAAGCGTTTTACCCGCTCTTCTGCGTCGTTGGCCATGGGCCGTCCGGGGTCGGGTCAGCTGACGCGAAGGCCGCGGAGGACGAGCTCGAGGGCGTCGTCGAACGCCTCATCGAGGCCGGTTCGCCGCAGGCGACGACGGGTCGCCGAGTGCTCGGTCTGGATGAGACCGTTCGCAATCGTCCATAACAGGTGGGCAACCTCCCAGGAGTCGCAGTCCCGAAACTCGCCCTGCTTGACTCCGTTCTCGATCAACTCGGCCACGATCTGGATGCACTGTTCCCAGAGCCGCGCAACCTGGTCGAGCACCGTGCTCGGGAGTTCGCCGATGACCGACTGGTTCTCGATGGCCCAGAAGATCTGGAAGTAGTCCCGATTCTCAACGTAGTGGGCGAAGTAGAAGCGGGCCGTCGTCCGAACCTGCTCGACGGCCGAAAGGTTGGACGAAAGCGTCGCTCGCATCTTCTGTTCGAAGATGGCGCCATTGTGGGCGAGCACGGCCACATAGAGCTCGGCCTTGCTCTCGAAATACCGGTACAGCGTCCCCTTGGCGACACCCGCCTTGTCGGCCACCTCGTCCAGATTCGCGGCCATGAAACCGTCTCGGAAGAAGACCGACCGAGCCGAATCGAGGATCCGACGACGCGATTCCGCCTTTTTCTCTTCGCGACGCGGCATCGATGCCACCTCAGGCCCACAATCCAGGCGAGTGGAGCGTAGCGTCTCAGGCCTCGTCGTCCTCAGCCCGGTGCGCGCGCGTAGCGCCTCAGGCCTCGCCGTCCTCTGCCCGGTGCGCGTGCGCGTAGCGCCCCAGCCGCCACGACGGCCCCTTCACCGATCTGGGCGCCATCGAGGACGATGGAGCCGATGCCGATCAAGGCGGCGTCTTCCACCCGACAGCCGTGAAGGGTCGCGCGATGGCCCACCGTCACCTCGTCGCCCACCTCACAGCGATACCTTCCCCGGGTCACATGCACAACGCAGTGGTCCTGAAGGTTGCTGCGCGCACCGATCCGGATGCTGTGGACATCGCCGCGCAACACCGAGGCATACCAGACGCTCGAGTCGGGTCCGATCTCCACGTCCCCCACGACCACGGCTCCCGGAGCGACCCAGGCACTGGCATGGATCTTCGGCCAGATGCCGTGGAAAGGACGAATGATGGGCCGACTGCCCTCAGACCTCGACGTCGTCACTCCCCTCGTACCGATAGGGATCGAAGAGCTTGGTCTGGATGTAGCGCTCGCCAAAGCTCGGGATGATCACAACGATCGTGCCCAGCTTCGCACCTTCTCCGGTCGCGTACTTGATCGCGGCCGAGACGGCGGCCCCGGAGGAGATGCCACAGAGGATGCCCTCCTCGATCGCCATGCGGCGTGCCATTTCGAGGGCCTCGTCGTTCTCAACGGTGATGATGCCATCGATCAACTCCGTATCGAGAATTTCGGGAACGAATCCCGCGCCGATGCCCTGGATCACATGGGGGGATGGCGACCCGCCCGACAGAACGGGGCTTTCGGCCGGCTCGACGGCGATCGCCTGGAACGAGGGCTTGCGCTCCTTCAGGGCCTGGGCGATTCCGGTCAGTGTTCCACCCGTGCCCACACCCGAAATCAGCGCATCAACCTCGCCGTCGGTGTCGTTCCAGATTTCTTCCGCCGTGGTCTTGCGGTGGACCTCGGGGTTCGCCGGATTGCGAAACTGTTGCGGCATGAACGAGTTCGGAAGCGCCGCCGTGATCTCGTTCGCCTTGTCGATGGCACCCGGCATGCCCTTGGACGGATCGGTCAGGACCAGCTTCGCCCCGAAGGCCCGCAGCACGGCGCGACGCTCGGGGCTAAAAGACTCCGGCATCGTCAGGATACACTGGTAGCCCTTGACGGCCGCCACGAAGGCCAGGGCGATACCCGTGTTGCCGCTGGTAGGCTCGACGATGACGGTTTCGCCCGGCTTGAGCAGCCCGTCGCGCTCGCCCGCCTCGATCATGGCGAGACCAATGCGGTCCTTGACACTCCCGGCCGGGTTCTGGCTCTCGAGCTTCGCGAGGATCTGGGGCTTCACTCCAGCCACGACTCGATTGAGGCGCACCAGCGGGGTGCGACCGATCAGTTCGACAATGTTGTTGGCGATGTTCATGGGAACTCCTGGCGACAGAGATCAAAAGACGTCGCCAGCATACCGCCTCCCGATGCGGCCGTCAGTCGGATGTGTCTCCCAGGACTTCCTGGAGGAACACGCTGGCATAGCTGCCGGGCGGAAGCATGAACTGAACCACCAGATCCGGTCCCTCGCGCTCGATTCGAACCTCCTCGGGAAGTACGCGCAGTGGACGGCGGGCACCGCGAAGCCGAACACCCGGCGGCGGCGAAACCGAATCGATGTCGATTCCGCACTCCGTCGCAACGGCCCGCTCCCGTTCCGCCACGGGGCTGGCGGGTTCGATGACACGATTGCCGAAGATCGGGCCGGTTGGACTGATCTCGAAGCGCTGGGCTCGCTTGTTTTCTGCCTTGGCGTCTTCCACGAGAAAGAGCCCGCCACTGGCCTGCACCCTGGCGACGTCGCCCACCTCGACGGCGTCGAGCGGCAGCTCGCGGCGCTCGAGGACGATGTTGAACACCTCGGCCTGAAGCGCGGAAACAAACAGACGCGCACGTCGGCGATCCCTCATGTTGAGCTCGCCCGCAAGCAGACGTCGCCCGAGATCGGCGTTGTCGCCGCGACGACCAAAGCGCTGGGGACCGAAGCGGTTCGGCATTCCGCGTGCCACGAGCTCCTGGACCCGCGCCTCGGCAGCGTCTCCTTGCCGCTCGGCATCCCTGGCCAGGATGCGAAAGCGGTTCGCGCGAAGCTGGCCCGTCCGGAGCTTGTGGGGATGCGCCTCGGCCTCGAGCACGCGCGCGTCGGACAACTCCAACGCAAGTGCCGCTTCGGGAGCGAGGCCGGGCACCGAGAACCACTGGGTGGTGACCGCCAGCTTGTCCTTCAGCCCGGCATAGCCCACGTCCCGCGCCTTTACTCCGGCGGCCCGCGCCAGGTCCTGGGCAACTTCGGGCGTGGTGCGATTGCGCTTCTCGATCCGTACGAACGTGTGACTACCCTCCCCTGTCGGAGCATAGAGCGGCACTTCGTCGACCTGGAAGTCTTCGGGCTTTTCAAAGAGCCGCATGCTCGGGCTAGGCCGGCGCAGACCGGCCAACGGCCGCGCGTGCCACGGGAGCGAACGAACGCCGATGCTCTGGCGATGGACCGTGAACGCGAAGCGCTTGCTGATGATCGGGTGTCGGATAGCCCTTGTGGCGAGCGAACCCGTACACCGGAAAACGCGCGTCGAGTTCCACCATCAGCGCATCACGATACACCTTGGCCACGATCGAGGCCGCCGCGATCGAACCGTCTTTGGAGTCGCCACCAACGATGGCCGTTTGCCGGACCTCGAGACCCGGAATCGTGCGGGCATCGACCAGCACGTGATCGGGCGGCTGAGTCAGGCCCACGACGGCACGGCGCATGGCTTCGAGCGTGGCGTGGTGGATGTTGAGCCGATCGATGTCATGCGGCGTCACTTCCGCCACCGAAACGTCGACGGCCTGGGCGCGTATGCGCCGGGACAGTTCTTGGCGCGCGCCCGGCGAGAGCTGCTTGGAATCGTTCAGACCGGGAAGGTCCATCTCCTCCGGAAGAACCACGGCGCAGGCCACGACCGGACCGGCCAGGGGCCCGACGCCGACCTCGTCGACCCCGGCCACCCTTCGTGCACCCGCGGCGATCAACTGCCGGCGCAGCTCGAAAAGACCGGCGAGGCGCTCGCGCTCATGGGCCGCGGCCAGCAGCCGACGCTCGGTGCGCTCGACGATCCGCCGGGCACCCTGGCGCGGGTCCTGTTTCAGGGGCACCAGCAGGGCCTGAAGCTCGGGCCCCTCCCGCGCCTGCTGGATCTGTCGTTCGAGCCGGCTCAGCGGGACACGCTTCATTCCGGCTCGACCGCGTCGGAGGCATCCGGGTCGAGACGGCGCTCCAGGCGACGCATCCTGCGCAACAACTCCGGGATTCGGCGCATCGACACCACCACGCGTCGACCCAGCGGCAGGTCGAGAGCGGGCGTCCCGAGCACTCGAGCGCCAGTCTCGAGATCCGCCGGGACACCGGACTGGGGTCCGACATAGGCGCGGGCCCCGATGCGAACGTGGTCGGCCACTCCGACCTGGGAGAGCAGGATCGCGTCGCGCCCGATCTCGACGCTGCCGGCGATCCCGACCTGGCCCGCGATCAGGACGTTCTCTCCCACATCGCAGTTGTGAGCAATCAGGCATAGATCGTCGATCTTCACGCCGCGACGAATCAGCGTGTCGCCCAGCGTTCCTCGGTCGACGGTCGCGTTGGCGCCGATCTCGACGTCATCTTCCACGATGACCCCGCCGGTCTGGGGAACCGATTCCCACTCGTCCTTCTCATTCCCGACGTAGCCGAACCCGTCGCCGCCGAGCATGACTCCCGGCTGCAGCGCCACCCGATCGCCAAGCACGGTTCCCTCGCGCAGGACACAGCCGGCATGGACCCTGCAATCGACTCCCACCACGACGCCGGCGTAGAGGGTCACGTTGGCGTACAGGACCGACCGCGCGCCGACGCGTGCACCGGAGCCGACGACGCAGCCCGGTCCGATTGCGGCCGTCGGATCCAACTGGGCATCGTCCGCCACGTGAGCGCCGGGGTCGATGCCGGCCGGCAGCCGCGGCATCGGCTGGATGCGTCGCACGGCGCGGGCGAAGTCGAGGCCCGGATGGGGCGAGCGGATCACCGCGCGGCCTCCCACGTCGACGCCCTCGGGCGCAATCACGGCGCCTGCCGCTGAAGCCGACACGGCATCACTCCAGCGTTCTGAACGGACGAAGGAGAGATCACTGGGACCCGCGGAGGCGAGGGCCGCGACGCCCTTGATCTCGAAGTCGCCCTCGCCTTCGAAGGGCCGCTCCAACACGTCGGCCAGCTCCGCCAAGCGGATCGGACGGATCGTCACAACCGGAACCATTCCCGCCTAGCGCGCAACCAGCACCGCGATCGGCGAGGTGCGGATCACGGCCGCCGAGTTGCTGCCGAGGAAGTAGTCGGTGATCCGATTGCGGCCGAAGGCACCCATCACGATCAACCCCGCCCGGACCTCGCGTGCCGAGTCGACGACCTTTACGTCGGGCCTGCCGAGGGTGGACGAGATCTCACGCACCGGTACCGGCAGGGCTCCGACGACGCTGCGGATTTCGTCGAAGCGAGCGATGGCGCGCCCCTTGTCCTTCGAATCGACGAAGACGTGCACCGGCTCGGACAGCTTCTTGGCGAACTCGACGGCAAGCGCTGCGGCCAACCGCGAGCCGGGCGAACCATCAAAGGACAGCATGATCGGCCCCGACAGCTGAGCGCCATCGGGCACCACCAGCACCGACTTTCCGGTCTTGCGAACCACGCCGTTGACCGTCGAACCGATCAATCCAGTCCGAAACTCCTTGTGTTGCCCGTCGCGTCCCAGCACGAGCAGGTCCGCGTGCTGTCCGCGTTCGACGATCAGGTCGTCGGCGATTCCCTGTGCGGTCTCGCACTGGCTCTCGATCCCTGCGGCCCGCGCCTTTTCCGACAGGCGCCGGCAGGTCGCCTCGGCGCGGCTCTTCAGGTAGGCCGCGAAGGCTTCCTGCGACGGCGCCATGACGCCGAGGCCATCGTCTTTCAGGCCGCGCGCCAGGCGCTCCTCGATGACCGAAAGACCCAACACACGCGCCTCCAGTCGGCCGGCCAGACCCACGCCATAGCGTTCGGCCACACTCGAAGCTTCAGAACCATCGCTTGCCACCAAGATCGTCGAAATCATCCGATTCTCCGCTTCACCGGACGATGCCCTGCTGCGTAGCGCCCACGCGGCTACGAGAGGAAACGTCCGAGAGAGGTTCCCCATAGGAACCGCATCATCTTCTTCATCCTACCGAGCTTGTCGTTCGAGTACGGGTACCAGAGCGGTTCCGACTTCGCGCCCATCCGGTCGATCACGATCGACTGCACGTTGCAGTACCCCTTGAGCCCCATCTCGCCGTTCACCCGGCCGATGCCGCTTTGCTTGACTCCACCGAAGGGAGACTCGGTTACGCCGTACGTGATCATACAATCGTTCACGACGACCGAGCCGGATTCGATCGATCGTGCAAGCTCGAAACCACGGTGTTTGTCCTTGGTCCAGACGTTAGCGTTGAGTCCGTAGCCGGTCTCGTTGGCCAAACGCAGGGCCTCGTTCTCATCGGTAACACGCATGATCGGAAGCACTGGACCGAAGGTCTCATCGCGCATGATGGCCATGTCGTGATCGACATCGACCAAAACCGTGGGCTCCCAGAAGTAGCCCCGCTCGTTGGGGTTGCGACGGCCACCGGTGAGTACACGGGCGCCCTTCTCTACGGCGTCGCGAACATGGCTCTCGATGATGTCGATCTGGCCGGGCCAGATGATGGCGCCCACGTCGAATTCGCCGCTGCTGCCCTGACGAAGCTCGGAGGTCAGCTCCACGCACTTTGCGGTAAAGGCTTCGGCAACCTCGTCAACCACGTAGACGCGCTCGGTCGACGTGCAGACCTGGCCTGAATTGCTGAAGGCACCAAAAACCGCGCCACGGGCAGCGCGGTCCAGATCGGCATCCGCACACACCACCATCGGATCCTTGCCCCCGAGTTCCAGCGTGCACGGGGTCAGGTTGCGTCCGCACGCCTCGGCCACCCTGCGGCCGGTCCGAACGCTCCCGGTGAACGAGATCTTGTCAACGCCGGCATCCACCAGGGCGGCACCGGTCTCGCCGTCGCCGGTGACGACCGTGAAGACACCTTCGGGAAGGCCCACGGCCGCAAAGATCTCATCCAGCAGCAGCGCCGAGAAGGGCGTGACTTCCGAAGGCTTGAGCACGACCGCGTTGCCGGCCATCAAGGCCTGGGCCGTTGGATTGATCGTGAGCGCGAAAGGAAAGTTCCAGGGCGTGATGATTCCCACTACACCGACCGGCTTGCAGACGAGACGAAGCTTCTTGGTCCGCATCAGGTGCAGCGGAATCGACCGGTCCCGCAGCAGACCCTTGGCGCGCTTCGCATAGAACTGGAGCGCATCGCAGGACGAGATCAGCTCGGCAGACAGGGCTTCCATGCGCGGCTTTCCCGTTTCGGAAACGATCACGTCCACGATCTCGTCCTGGCGCTCGATGATCACGCGCACGGCGCGCTCGAGAAAACGGCCGCGCTCTTCGAAGGCCAACTCGGCCCAGGCGGGCTGGACCTTCCGGGCGCGCTCGATGCTGGCGCGAACATCCGACGCATCGTGAACTTCGATCTCGCCGATCGGCTCGAGAGTGGCGGGATTCGAGAGACGCAGGCGTCGTCGTCCCCCGACTTCCGCCTCGACCTTCTCCACCACCGCCATGCAGCACCTCGATCCCACCGGTGGCGCGCGGGCGTCCCGGGGGGGGGCACTCCGGAGGGTACGGGATCCCCGCGGGAAAAGTCAATCGGTTGCATTGGGGCCGCGCTTCGTCCACATCTGCGGCGTGGCTGCCGCTCCCTCAGCCCTGTTTCGGACCCATCCCGCGCTCGCGGCGGTTCTGCCGTGGCACCCGCTGTTGAGCGGACCGACACCGGTGGAGCGCTTGGTGCTGCCGGAACTTCCCGCCGACACGCCCGACCTCTGGATCAAGCGGGACGATCGGAGCTGCTCACGCTATGGCGGAAACAAACCGCGCAAGCTCGAGTTCATCCTGGGCGCCGCACTGGCCCGACGCTCGGAACGACTGATCACGACCGGCGGCCTCGGCACCCATCATGGACTGGCGACGACCATCCTCGGTTCGGAAGCAGGCATGAGAACCACCCTGATACTCGTCGACCAACCCCTGACCCGCGAGGTCCAGCAATCGCTGCTGCTGCATGCGGCCTACGGCGCCAAACTCGTCTACGGCCGCAACCTTCCCGGCGCGGCCGCCCAGTTATTTCGCGTGCTCGGCACATCGACCCTGCGAATGGAGCGGCCAACGTATGTGCCGACCGGGGGAACCTCGCGACACGGCAACCTAGGCTTCGTCGCCGCCGCCTTCGAACTCGCCGAACAAGTCGAACACGGTGACTGTCCGGAGCCTGCCGACATCTACATCGCGATCGGAAGCGGCGGGAGCCTGATCGGACTGGCCGCCGGACTCGTCCTCACCGGTCTGCGATCCCGACTGGTCGGTGTACTGGTCAACGACGTCCTGCCACCGAGTCCACGCCGCATCCTGGGTTCCGCCGGATCGCTGATCGACTGGCTTGCCAGCCTGGACGCGTCGATTTCGTCGAGAGGCCGCGCTCACCCGGACCTGGACTATGTGAAGGACCAGCTTGGCCCGTGCTACGGCGCCGTGACCCCGGCCGCCCGCGAGGCAATGACGCTCGCGCGGCAGGCCGGAATCCAGCTGGAGACCACCTACACCGCGAAATGCCTGGCCGAGATCGTCGTTCGCGCACGCTCTGGCCGGCTTCGGGGCCCCAGCCTGTTCTGGAACACCTACAATGGCGTCGACGTGGTGGCCCAAGCTCCTCGCCCCCTCGATGCCGCCATCATCCCGCCCGCCTTCCAGCGCTTCCTTCGAGAACCCGTCGACGATTGAAACGCGTCGGCGTTGTATTACGAAAGGCGACCCCATGCACCCCCTCAACCCGACGTCTTGGCACACCCCCCCGCGAGGTCCCCGGCGCCTGACCCGAACCACCGCGCTCGCCGATCGAATTGCCCGACACATCCTGGCGCGTTGGAATGAATTCGCCTCGTGAACGGCAGCCGACACGAATCGGGTCCGGCGGAGGAGACCGTCGTCACGCCGCCGGCGACGGGAGTCTGGCAACTCGCCTGGCCTACGATGGCGCTCTTCGCGCTGCACTCGCTGGTGGGCGTTGTCGACTTCATGTTCGTGTCGTCGCTCGGCACCGAGGCCATCGCCGGGGTTGGCATCGCGCTCCAGATCCACTTCTTCAGCTTCGCCGTCTTGACGGCCGTCACGACGGGAACGATGGCCATCGTCTCCCGGGAGTGCGGTGCCGGCAACATGGAAGAAGCGGCCCGAGCCACGCACTGCTCCGTCGCACTCTCCGTCGTCGGGGGGATCCTGATCATGGCCGTGATTCCCTGGAGCGAACCGATCGTGGCGGTGCTCCAGGTCGAGCCCGAGGTGGCCGCTCTCGGCGGGACGTGTCTCGCCATCCTGCTCCTGTTCCAGATTCCGTTTGCGATCGAGATCACCCTGGCACAGGCGTTGAGAGCCGCCGGCGACGTTCGCACACCGCTGATCGTCGGCTCGCTGACGGTGCTGCTCAACGTCGTCCTCGACTACGCGTTGATCTTCGGCGAGCTGGGAGCGCCCGAGCTCGGTGCGGAGGGCTCCGCCTGGGCGACCGGCTTCGTATTCCTGTTTGCCGCCACCGTGATGGCGGCACTCTGGCAACGGGACAAGCTGATTCTCCCGATGCTTGGCTGGCGCGCCAGCGTGACACGGGCCCTGTCCTGGCGGCTGCTGCGCATCGGACTGCCGACGGCCGTCGAGCAGGCCATCTTCAGCGGCGGACTGCTCATCTTCATGGGCATCGTGTCATCCTTTTCGACCGCGGCCATCTCGGCCTACCTGATCGGCGTGCGCATCTTGTCGTTCTGCTTCGTTCCCGGCATGGGCTTTTCGATGGCGGCTTCGACCCTGGTCGGACAGAACCTCGGCGCCGGCCTGCCCCAGGTGGCCGAGCGGCTCGGTTGGCGCAGTGCAATCAATGCCGTTGCCGTGATGGGTGGCCTGGGGCTGGTGATCATCGTGTTCGCGCGTCCCCTGGCTAACGTCTTTGGCGCCGTCGGACAGGAGACCATCGACCTGACGGTCAGCTTCATCTGGATCCTGGGCGCCGCACAGCCGGCCATGGCGGTCGAGTTCGCGTTGGGCGGCGGCCTGCGTGGCGCAGGGGACACGCGCTTCCCGCTCGTGGTCGTCCTGACCGGGCTGTTGGTGTTCCGACTGGGGTTGGCCGTCGTCGTTGCCAAGCCCCTGTTCGGCACCGTGGAGGCCGTGTGGTGCTGCCTGCTGGCGGACTGGAGTGTCAAGGCCGTGCTGCTGAGCTGGCGCTTCGCCTCGGGCCGCTGGAAGCGGATCGAGGTGTGATCGCCTCAGTCTTCGGCGCTCACCATCCCGGCGAAGTAGCGGAGAATATCGGTTTCGGTGATCAGACCCAGCAAACGGTCACCGTCGACCACGGGCAGACAGCCGATCTTGCGTTCCGCCATCACCCGGGCCGCATCCTCGACGCTCGTTTCGAGCGCGGTCACGACGGGCGGAGTCGACATCACCCGCCCGATCTCCACCACCTGGAGAAAGGCCCGGCGCTCCTCGTTGCCGAACTCGTTCAGGTTCGAGAGGGATGCGCGCAGCAGGTCGCGTTCTGAGACGACGCCTACGAGCTTCCCAGCGTGAACCACGGGCATGTGGCGCACGTGACCCAGCGTCATGATATCCTCGACCGTCGACAGCCTGTCGCTCTCGCTGATCGTGACCATCTTGCGGGGCATGATGTCGCGAACCCGGGTCCGGCTCATAAAAGGCAATCTACTCCATGGCGCTGGATCGAGGGAATAAAAAAGAGCCCGTCACCGATGAGGTGGAATCCAAAGCAGGGAGCGAGCGCAAGCCCGCCTTGCCCGAGTTCGCGCGCCGCGCGCTTTCCATCGGACTCTCCGGCTTCTTCCTGACCGAAGAAACAATCCGCAAGGCCCTCGGTGACACCCTCCCCAAGGACTGGATGGACTTTGCGACAGAGCAGAGCGAGCGCACTCGCAAGGAGTTCCTCGAGCGCCTGAGCTTCGAGATCGCCCAGTCGATGCAGCAGATGGATCTTGCAGCCATCATGCGAGAAATTCTGGAAGGCCGTACCCTCGAGGTGAAGGCGGAGATCCGGCTCAAGGGGCCGGAGGGCGGCACCGTGAACGAGTTCCACGCCGCGCTGAAAGAGAACGAGGAAGAGAAGTGACCGCCAGCGAAGCTTCGACCCGCGCAGAGCGCAAGCTGGATTGGCTCTGCTGGGTCTTCGGAGTGCTCGCCGTGCTCTGGGCCTATCTCGTTCATCAGGGAATCGGACCGGCGCCGGTCACGATCGATCCTGCCTGGTACCAACCGACGGGGTTCATGACCCGCGCAACCTGGCTTTCCTTCGCCTTCGAGAGCACCGGTCTCTTGATCGCAATCTTGACATTCCCGGCGCTCGCACTGACGATCGCCGTCTTCCTCACCGGACGCTCGGCCGTCGCGCGGGCGCTCGGGTACAGCGCGGTGGTCGCCTGCGTTCTCTTCACCTACTACGGCGATGCGGCGTCCCGGATCTGGGAGTTCTTCTACTGGCGCACGTCGGCGGTCCTGGCATGCATGGCCATCACACTCGGCTTCTCCCTGGCCACGCCGTTCCTGGCCGAGAGCTGGCTGCGCCGCCGCTGGCCGCTTCGGATCGCGCTGTTCCTGCCCGTCTTCTGCGTGGTGGTCGGATTCATCCGAAACGCCACCGGCACCAACCCAAGCCTCCAGTTCAGCATCTCCCCGTGGCCGGCCGTACCCGTTTTCGGCATGGAGGTGGGAACCCTTTTCGTGATGCTCTGGCTGATGGGCGCCGCGATGGGCACTGGCGGCATCGCCCTGTCCCATCGGCATCCCGACCAGAAGATCCCGCTGATCATCGGCGGCGTGATGCTGGGTGTGACCGCTCCGCTGCTGTTCGTGGCGGCGGGCTCGGCCATGAGCCTGCTGCCCTTTCGGGCGGGCGCCGAGACCTACATTCCAATCGCCGTGGCATGCGCCCTGGCGATCGCCCTGGCCAGCACCGTCGGCGTTCGCGGCCGCCCCGAGAAGCTCGATGCACGAGTCCTGCACATGGCCGCCGGCGCTGTACTGATCGCCGTCCCACTCATCATCGGCGAAGTCTGGGCGCGCTGGGACTACTACGTGACCCGCGAACAGCAGGCGCGGAGTATCAACGACGCGCTTGCCGCCTACCTCGAGCAGGAAGAGATCTACCCGGATGAAATGATCGAACTCGTCGAGGCCAATTATCTCGACGCGGTGCCGACGCCGTCCATCGGCTTCGGATTCCTCTACGACGGAGAGTTCAGGTATCGGAGCTTCGGCTCGAGCTACATCCTCGAGTTCCCAGCGCCGCGCTGGGTGGAGTGCGCCTACACACCGTCCTATGAAGACGACGATTACGCGGACGAAGAGGAAGACGCCGAGGACTCCGGCGGTGCCTCCAACGGCGATGAATCCTTTGACGCGTCCTGGTCCTGCCCCTCCAAGCCGCCCGAGCTCTGGTAACGCCAGGGTGCGCGCGGGCCAGCGCCTCTATCGGGCGCGCCGGATCGGCACCACCTTCGGTCGCATCTATCTGGGCCTGCGCGCTCACCGCTTCATCGAGAACCGACTGGCGCCGCGCGACATGGACGAGCGCTGGCAGAAGTTCCACCGAACCAGCGCTGAGTCGATCTACCAGGCGGCAATCGAGCTCCAGGGGATGATTCTCAAGGGCTGCCAATTCCTGGGAACCCGCGCCGACATCCTGCCGCCCGCTTATGTCGACGTTCTTTCGAAGCTCCAGGACCGGGTTCCCGCACACCCGTTCCCCGTGGTGCGAGACACCGTCGAAACCGAGCTGGGCGGACCCCTCGGCGACTTCTTCAGCTTCTTCTCGGTGGAGCCAATCGCTTCCGCTTCACTGGCCCAGGTCCACGAGGCCCGGCTGCGCAGCGGCGAACGCGTTGCCGTCAAGGTTCAGTACCCCGAAATCGAAGCCCTGGTCCGCGACGATCTGCGCAACCTGCGCGCGCTGTTTCGCGCTGTCGAGTTCCTGGAGCGCGACTTCGAACTGATGCCACTCATCGATGAGCTGCGCACCCACGTGCCCCGGGAGCTCAACTTCGTCAACGAAGGCCACAACGCGGAACGCATCTCCCGCTTCTTCGAAGACCGCGACGACGTCACGGTGCCTCGGATCCACTGGGAGCACACAACCCGCAAGGTGCTCGTCATGGATTTCATCGACGGCATCAAGATCACCGATCTCGAAGGGCTCCAGCAGGCCGGACTCGATCCGAAGCAGGTCTCCAAGCTGTTGATCGAGGCCTACTGCGAACAGGTGCTGGTCCATGGCTTCTTCCACGCCGACCCGCACCCCGGCAACTTGATGGTGCAGCCCATGGAGGACGGGCGGCCGCGCCTGGTCTTCGTCGACTTCGGTCTGGCCAAGGAGCTGCCGCCCCACTTTCGGGAGACCGCGGTCCGATTCGCCAGCGCCATGATCCAGGGTGACGCCGACAGCATGGCCGAGGCCATGCTCGAGCTCGGCTTCGAGACCCGGGATGGGCGTCCGGATTCGTTGAACGACATCGCAGCCTTCATCCTCGAGCTCGCCACCCAGTTCCGGCACGGAGTGAAGATCGACAAGGAATTCACCGAGCGCTTCGGACGCGAGGTACCCAAGCGGATTCGCCAGAACCCGATCGTGCGAATCCCCATCCATCTGGTGCTGCTGGGCCGGGTAATCGGGCTACTGACCGGCGTGAACAAGCTGCTGGGCTCCAAGATCGACCTGGCCCGCACGGTCTTTCCCTACGCGGCCGGAGTACCGCTTCCCCCACGGCCCACGCAGCCGGACGCCGTATCTCCCCCCGACCGCGACGACCTCGAAAACGCGGGCGGAAACGGACGGGGACGTTGTTGAATATTCAACTCCGTCCCGTTTACGATCGTTTCCCCGGGTTGGGGAGTTGAATATTCAACAACGTCCCCGCGCAACCGCGCAATCCCTTGGATTGCGCCAAGCGAATGAAAGTCAGCCGCCCCGGCTGACTTTCATTCGCCGTCATCCCGCGTAAACGTGAGGAAGGCCATGGCCGGGCGCTTCGACGAGTCACGCATGGCGAACTGCATCATGTCGAGAGCCCAGCCTTCGGACGTCGTCTCGTTCAGGATTCGCTCGAGCTCGACGTCGCTCACGTCACTCGTCTCGACCACCTTGTAGACCAGGGCCATTGGGTCCCCCCCGCGCGAGGCGCTAGCCCAGTCGCGCGGCCACATCCTTGGCGGCATACGTCAGGATCATGTCGGCACCGGCACGCTTGATCGCAACCATTGCCTCGTCCATGGCCCGCTCCGCATCGATCCAGCCCCTTTCAGCGGCAGCCTGGATCATCGCGTACTCGCCAGACACGTGATACGCAGCCAGCGGGACGTCGAACTCGCGACGCGCGGCGGACAGCAGATCGAGGTACAGCAGCGCGGGCTTCACCATCAGCGCGTCCGCACCCTCTTCGAGGTCGAGCCGCATCTCGCGCAGGGCTTCACGTCCGTTGGGCGGATCCAGCTGGTAGCTGCGCCGGTCGCCGAACTCGGGCGTGCTCTCGGCCGCGTCGCGAAAGGGTGCGTAGTAGGCGCTGGCAAATTTGGCCGCGTAGGACAGGATGGGCACTCCTTCGAAGCCGCCCTGGTCGAGTGTCTCGCGAATGGCTGCGACGCGTCCGTCCATCATGTCCGAGGGCGCCACCACGTCGGCGCCCGCCCGGGCATGGGACAGGGCGATCGCCGCCAGGCGCTGAACGGACGGGTCGTTCAGCACGTCGAGGCCCTCGACGATGCCACAGTGGCCGTGGTCGGTGTACTCGCACAGACAGACGTCGGTGATGACACAGAGATCGGGCTCGGCGGCCTTGGAGGCTTCCACCGCGCGCTGCACGATCCCGTCCGCGGCGTCGGCCCCAGACCCCCGCGCATCCTTCTCGCCGGGAATCCCGAAGAGGATGACGGCGGGAATGCCCAGATCGCGCACCTCCTTCACCTCGTTGACGAGCATGTCCACCGAGTGGCGGAACACGCCGGGCAGCGAGGCGACGGGCTCACGGACCCCGCTGCCCTCCACCACGAAGAGCGGCAGCACCAGGTCATCCCGGCAGACCCGGGTCTCCCGGACCATCCGGCGCAGGGTGTCGTTCTGGCGCAGGCGACGCATGCGTGTGATCGGAAAGCTCATGACGATCCTCCTGCGCCGCAGGCCTCGACCAATGCCGCCACCAGGTCTGCCGCATTGGCCCGCTCCGGCACGACGTCCGGCTCGAGTCCCTCCTTGCGTAGCGCCTCCGCGGTCGTGGGGCCAATGGCGGCCACCAGACAATCGGCCACGGCCCGGCGCGCTGCCCGATCCAACAATGCCATGAAATTCCGGACCGCCGAAGGACTCGCGAACGTGAGCACATCCAGCCGGCCCGCCGTCAGACGCTCGCACAACGCCGCGGCGTCGGTGTCGGGAGCCACGGTACGATAGGCCGTCACCGCATCGACCGTGGCGCCGGCCGCCCGAAGACCGTCAACCAGGGTCTCCCGGCCGGCTTCCGCCCGGGGCAACAGGAAGCGCCGGCCGGCCGGAGGGAAGTGCTTCTCGATGGCATCGAGCATGCCTTCGGCATCAAAGCGTTCGGCCGGAATCGTCTGGACCGGAAGCCCCTCGGCCAGTGTCGCCTCGGCGCTCTTCGGCCCGACGCACACGACGCTGCCGCCGAAATCGCGGAGCAACACGCCGCGTTCGCGCGCCCGCGCGGCCAGGAACCGGATGGCATTGGCGCTCGTGATCAGCAACGCGTCGTAGCCGCGCAGCCGGTCCAGCGCAGCGTCCAGCGGACCCGAGTCCGACGCGGCCTCGATTCGAATCATTGGGATCAGCAGCGGAGCGGCTCCCGCCGCGCGCAGCGCCTCCATCCACTCACTCGCCTGCTCGGGCGTCCGCGTCACCAGCACCCGGCGTCCAAAGAGCGGACGCCGCTCGATCCAGTTCAAGCGTTGCCGAAGCTTTACGACGTTGCCGATCACGACCACAGCGGGGGCTCCAAGACCTTCGGCGCGGACCCGCTCGGCGAGCTGGTTCAAGGGAGCCTCGACCACGCGCTGACTCGGAAGCGTTCCGTCCGCCACGACAGCCGCCGGCGTCTCCGGAGAAAGCCCTCCGTCGATGATCTTCTCTACCAGACCTTCGAGGTTTCGCATGCCCATCAAGATGATGAGGGTATCGGCCGCGCGGCCGAGATCGGCCCAGCGCGTTTCTTGCGTCACCCGGGTCGGATCCTTGTGTCCCGTCACGACGGCGAACGACGCCGAGTAGCGGCGGTCGGTGATGGGAATTCCCGCGTAGGCCAGCGCACCGATCACCGAGGAGACGCCGGGAACGACTTCGAACGGGATGCCGGCCTCGGCAAGTGCCGACGCCTCCTCAGCGCCGCGTCCGAACACGAAGGGATCGCCACCCTTGAGGCGCACGACCGTCTTGCCCTGTTGCGCGAGCCGCAACAGAAGTGCCGTCGTCTCTTCCTGCGGTCGGGTCGGATCGTCATGTCCGCGCTTGCCCACGTTGATGCGTTCCGCCTCGAGCGGGGCGAGATCGAGTAGCTCCTCCGCAGCCAGGGCGTCGTGAACGACCACGTCGGCAGACCGAAGGGCCTGTGCACCGCGGACGGTGATGAGATCGGGATCCCCCGGCCCTGCTCCCACCAGCAGCACCCGACCCGGCTTGTGGCGGCCGGTCACGACCCGCTCTCAGCCCGCAACTGCTCCAGCAGCTGCGACCCGCCGCCCGCCAGCAGCCGCGCGGCCAGCTGCGATCCCAGCTCGGCAGCACAATCGACGTCGCCTTCGACCTCCGAGGTGAGGACGCACTGACCGGTCAGGTTGGCGAGCAGCGCGCGCAGGCGGAGCTTGCCGTCCTCGACCTCCGCGTAGGCGGCGAGAGGCACATTGCAATCGGCATCGAGTCCAACGAGCACTCCGCGTTCGGCCCGGACCCGGGCCACGGTTTCGGCGTGACTGATCATGGCGGCATCGCGCGAAATGGAGTCTCCCACCCGGCCCTCGATGGCCAGGATGCCCTGGGCCACGGCGGGCAACATGCGGGCCGGATCGATGCGTTCGTCGATCCGATCGGCCAACCCCAGCCGCTCGAGCCCCGCGCTGGCGAGAATCACCGCGTCCAGGTCTTCGTCTTCCAGCTTTCGAATCCGGGTGGGTACGTTGCCGCGCAACGGAACGATCTCGAGGTCGGGCCGCAGCACGTGCAGTTGCGCCGAGCGCCGAACACTGCCGGTTCCGACCCGAGCACCCCGTGCAAGACCCGTCAGCGTCGTGCCCCGTTCACGTGCGATCAATGCGTCGCGCGGATCGGCCCGCTCGGGAAAGGCCACCAGCTCGAGACCCTCAGGGATCCTTGCCGGCAGATCCTTGGCGCTGTGGACGGCAAGATCGGCACGCCCTTCCAGCAGGGCCTCCTCGATCTCCTTCACGAACAGAGCCTTGCCGCCCAGCTTCGCCAGGGAGACGTCCTTCAGGCGGTCGCCCGTCGTCGTGAGCGGCACCAGCTCGATCTCGACGCCGAGGACCCGTTCGAGCAGGCGCGCCACCATTCCGGACTGGGCGAGCGCCAGCTCGCTCGCCCGTGTGGCCAGGCGAACCCGAGTCATTCTTCGTCCGATGTTTCGTCGTCGAGACCGAACAGGGCCCGCGCTGCCTCGAGGTAGACAATGCCCTCTTCGTGCTCGGCCTCGCGGCGCAGCTTCGAAACGGGCGCGTGGAGGATCTTGTTCACGATCGACTTCGTCAGGGCCTCGACGGCCTCGCGCTGGTCGTCGTCGAGCGAAATCCTTCGCAGCGCGCGCTCGAGCTCGTCGACGCGAATCGACTCCACCCGCTCGCGCAGGTGCTTGATGGTAGGAATCGCGCGCAGCGCCGTGAGCCAACCTTCGAAGCGCTGGTGCTGCTCTTCGATGATGCTTTCCGCAAGAACGCCCTCACGCTGGCGCTCGTCCGCGTTCTTGCGGGCCAGCGAAGCCAGGTCATCGATGTCGTAGAGATAGACCGGGTCCAGCTTGTTGATGGCTGGGTCGGCATTGCGCGGAACCCCGATGTCGATCACGAACAGGGGGCGTCCCCAACGCGATGCCAGCGCCCGCTCCAGCAGCTCGACGGTCAGAATCGGATCGTCGCCGCCGATCGAGATCAGCACCACGTCCACCTCCGCGATCAGCTCGGTCAACCCGTCGAGTCCGTGGGCGGTGGCACCGAAGCGGGCAGCAAGCTCTTGGGCCCGCTCGGGAGTCCGGTTGGCCACCCGGATCGATTCCAGACCGTGCTTGCGCAGGGACTCGAGGGCCAACTCGATCATTTCGCCGGCCCCGATCAGGAGCGCCTGCTTGTCGGCCAGGTTCTCGAAGATCTGGCGGGCCAGATCCACAGCGACTCGGGCCACCGACACCGGACGTTCAGCGATCCGCGTCTCGCTGCGCACCCGCTTTGCGGTGGCGAAGGCGTGCTGGAAGAGGCGTCCCAAGATCGGACCGGCAGCCCCGCATTCCGTCGCCACCCGACAAGCATCCTTGGTCTGACCGAGAATCTGCGGCTCACCCACCACCATCGAATCCAGCGAAGAGGCGACGCGCAGGACATGGCGCATTGCATCTCCGTCCACGTGCTCGTACAGGCAGGCGTCCAGCTCGCTCGTGCTCACTTCGATCGAATCCGACGCAAGCTCCCGGGCGAAGATCGAACGCAGCCGCAGCCGAGCCGCGTCATAGCTGCGGGTGACCACCACCACCTCGACCCGGTTGCAGGTCGAGATCAGCACGGCCTCATCGATCTCGTCGCAGGCCACGAGCTTCTGGAGCACCGGAGCCGGGTCGTGCACGGCCAGCCGTTCGCGCAGATCGAGCGGCGCCGTGCGATGGTTCATGCCGAGCAGGACGATCCTCATGTGAGCAGCCCCACGCCAATCACTGCAAAGCAGAGAAAGGCAAATCCGCCGACGGCACTGGCCGCGGCCTGGCGCGAACCCTGGCTGGCACCGAAGCGAGCGCCAGCCAGCACGGCGTAGACGGTCCAGGCGATCACTGACCAGATTTCGTGAACGGAGCCGCTCCAAACCACGCCCTGACTCTTCTGCACCCAGATCATGCCGGCGATCACGCCCAGGGTGAGCAGCGGAAAGCCGACTGCCAGCGAGACCCGGTTGGCGAGATCGAGGGCTTCGAGCGTCGGAAGGGGAAAGCCCGCGTCGATGGGCCGCTTGGCCTTGATTCGACGGTGCTCGGCCAGGAACAACATGCCGGCCATGCCCGAGACACCGAGGAACGCGAGCCCCATGCTGGCCAGCAGAACGTGGGCGTGGGGCCAGGAGCCACTGCCGGCGACGACTGCTGGCTCGGCCTCGGGCAGCTGGAGCGCGGCAAAGAAAGCGCCGACGAAGGCGGCGGGAGCCACCAACACGGTCAGCCCGTCCAGACGCAGTCGGCGCAGCATCGCCAGGAAGAAGATCGTGCCGGCGCAGGCCATGAAGGAGACGGCGGCCGGAAGGTCGGTCAGCGGCGGCGGCGGCTCCAGCGAATGGAGGGTCGCGAAGGCGCCCAGGTGAGCCAGGGCAGCGCCCGCCAGCAGCCAGACCGAGCCCCGTTCCAGCCGGGCGGACCGCAACGCCATCCCCGTCCAGGCCACCAGACCCGCCAGCAGATACAGGGCGGCAGCGAGCTGGTGGAGGTGGATCGACATGGGGCTACAGCGTAGCGCTAGCGCTGGCGCTGGCGGGACCTGATGCGCTCCAGCTGTTCCTGGATCTTGGCGGCGTCGCGGACCATCTCGAAGACCCGGTAGCTGGGCTCACCGAACAGCACGAACCGCACTTCCTCGAGACTGGTCTCACCGCGCAGGTGGGCGCGGGCCTCGTCGAGAAGGATCTCCGCGCAGCGCTGGACCGGAAAGCCACCGAGGCCCGCGCCGATGGCCGGAATCGCGATACTGCGGCAGCCCCGCTCGGCCGCCCGCTCGAGGCTGGATCGCACCGACATCCGGATGCTCTCGGCGCTGGCCGAGCCACCGGGCGGCATGCCGGCCGCATGGATCACGAAGCGCGCGGCGAGGTTGCCGGCACCGGTGACGGCCGCCTCACCCACGGCCACCGGACCGTGAGCCGTACATTCCTGCTGGATCGAGGGCCCGCCCTTCTCGCCAATCGCGCCGGCCACGCCGGCCCCCAACACCAGCTCACTGTTGGCCGCGTTGACGATGGCGTCGACTTCCTGCTCGGTGATGTCGCCCTCTTGAATGACGATGGCTTCCCTCATCGGCGCTGCTTCTTGCCATCGCCGCCGGCGCTGTTCGCAGCTACGGCTTCGATGAGACCCGCGGCCAGCAGCGGCACCAGGATCTCGTGTTGACCGGTCAGCGAGAGGCCGGTACCGCCCAGGCGGGTCGGTCGTTGGACGACATTGACCGTCGGTCGGTAGTGGCGGATGAAGTCGATGTCCACGGTCGTAAAGCGCTGCACTTTGTGGCCCAGGTTGCGCGCCAGAGCCAGGGCCTTGAGAAAGACCTCGGGCAGGATCACGGCGGACCCGACGTTCATGTAGACACCGCCTTCCAGCGTCGACACCAGAGCCGTCAGGGTCTCGAAGTCCCGGTGGCTGGTGGCGCCGAGCGCAGCGCCGTCTGCGCTGGGGTGCATGTGGTGGATGTCGGTACCGATGGCAACGTGGACCGTGACGGGCACTTCGAGCCGGGCCGCGGTTGCCAGGATGGAACGGTCCTTGTGCGGATATTTTCCATCGAGGATCTCTCGCCCGACGGCGGCTCCCATGCCGAGATCCTCCGCGAAGCCGGCCGCGATGGCGCGGTTGAGCTGCTCCGCGGTCTCTGCTGCCATGCCGAAGCTGCCGTCGTCGAGCGCTTCGGCCACGTCCTCGCTGGTGCGTCCCATCATTGCGAGCTCGAGATCGTGTACACAACCTGCGCCGTTCATCAGGATTCCCGAGATCAAGCCCCGCTCCAGCAGATCGGTCACCAACGGAGCCAGGCCGACCTTGATGACGTGGGCACCCAAGCCCCACAGCAGCGTCTTGCCACGTTCGTGCGCCTTCACCCCGGCTGCGATGATGCGCTTGAGATCGGCCGCGCCCAGAATTCCGGGCAGACCTGCGAGAAAGTCGCTGAAGCTCGCACCGGCCCGATACGGCCGCGCCTCGTCGCCAATCTTGATCTTGCTCTCGCGCTTTCGCGCACTGGTGGTGCGGACTTTCGAGCGATCGATTCGAGGCAGCTTGCGGCTCACGCTACGGCGATCTCGGATGAGAGTTCGGCGTCCACGAGCTCGCAAAAAACAAGGATCACGGCGATCCGCGCCCTCGAGACCTCGACGGCGTCGCGCGTGACTCGAGCGCTTTCCGGCAAGCTGGCGCGCATCCGCGCCAGCCGGAGATCGGACATCGGGCTCGCGCCTCCCTCGTCGCCAAGCAAAAAGCTCAGCAAAAACAATGGGATCTGAGCCGGCCAGCATACTCGCGAGGCATCTGGGCGTCAACGGATGCGACCCTGGCTTCGGCGCGGCATCCTAGAGTCACCGATCGACAGCCGCTGCAACCGAGAAACCCGGGCCCAGCCCGAACAGGAGAACACGCACATGGCCATCGCAGAAGTCACGGACCAGAACTTCGAAGCCGAGGTCCTGAACTCCGACAAGCCCGTGATCATCGACTTCTGGGCCGAGTGGTGCGCACCCTGCCGCGCGATCGCGCCGATCATCGCCGAGCTCGCCGACCAGTACGGTGACCAGGTGAACATCCTGAAGATGGACATCGACGCCCATCCCAACACGCCCGGTCAGTACGGAGTTCGCGCGATCCCCACGATCCTGGCATTCAAGGGCGGCACCGTCGTCGAGCAACTTCAGGGCGCACGCCCCAAGGCCGACTTCGAGTCCATGATCAAGAAGCTGCTCGAAGACTGACGATCATGCTGTCGACAGCGCGATTCTGCGCGGGTCCACCACAGAATTCGCGGGGTTGCGGCATTCCCCTGCCCGCCCCTGGACGCCGCCGAGAGCAAGGCGCAAGCACCGGAAGCACACTCCCTCGGCGCAAAGACACCTGCCGGTAGACGCGCCTATCGCTGCTAGCGTCGCCTCAAGGTGAATCTCCGTCGTCGACGGTTGCGTGAACGGGAGTTCGCACGAGCATTGCTCGCGCTCGCAGGCACCTGCTCGACGCGTCACGTGGTTGACACGAAGCTGGCAACCGCTGGTCCGGATGGCCTCCCCGCCAACGGTCAGCCGCTCGGCTCGCCTACGCTCCCGACGCTCTGATTTGACATCATTCCGACTTCTCGGACTTGAAGGGCCCGCTTGGCAGTCCGATCCGCAG
>SMWR01000053.1 GCA_004356735.1 Deltaproteobacteria bacterium | reverse complement strand
GGGACTTCCCATCACGCCGGCGGGACTCGGCACCCTGCAAGCCGCGATGCTCTACTTCTGGAAACCCTACGGCGCAGAGGCGAGCGTCCTGGCCTTCGCTCTCGCCTTCCCCGTGTGCGTGACGCTGTCGCGAATTCTGCTCGGGCTGGTCTATGTACGAGACATTCGCGAGCGTCTCCGTCAGGCCTCGTAATCCCTGGCTTGCTCGGGTTCCGTTGTACGATGGAAGAGCTTGGACCCGAAATCAAAGGTCGAGAGAGCGGTCATCCTTGTTGGCCCCTGCCAGCGTTGGCTTTTTGATCGAGGTAGACGAGCCCTCCGGCGGGTAGCTCAGGCTGTCATCGAGCGTGATCTTGGCTTCCTCCGCGAAGTCGGGAAGCGGCAACTCGCCGAGCTCCCGCCAGGCGCGCACCTGCTCCTCGGCGGTGCGAACTTTCTCGCCATCCGGACTCTCGTCGCGGACGATATAGGTCGTCTGCGAGGGGAAGGCAAAGCCGGCGCCGCTGGACGAGACGATGTCCATCAGCCGCAGCAGGAGATCCTCGCGAACGGCGAGAAACTCGGCCCAATCCGAGGTGGCAACGTACGAGGTGATCTCGACATCGAGGGAGTACGCGCCGAAACCCACGAAACGCACCCGCGCCGGGTCCGGAACCACCATCTCGTGCGATAGCAGCAGTCGCCGGATCTCCACCAACACGTGTCGAAGCTGGTCGGGCGTCGTTTCGTAGCGCAGCCCCAGGACCGTGTGGAAGCGGATCCGATCGCGCTTGGCGAAGTTCTCGAGCTTCATTGCCGAAAATTCCGCGTTGGGGACCGTCACGATCGTACGGTCGCGGGTGCGCAGTTTCGTCGAGCGCAGCCCGACCTCCTCGACGGTTCCCAGCTGGTCGCCGAAGCGACAGAAATCCCCTACCGACACAGGACGATCCGCGACGATCATGAGATAGCCGAAGACGTTCTCCAGGGTCTTCTGCGCCGCCAGCGCGATGGCGATCCCGCCCACGCCGAGGCCCGCGATCAGGGCCGTCACATCGAAGGGCGTCAAGCTGTCGATGGCCACGAGCACGGCGAGGACACCCAGAGCGGCCTTCAGAGCCTTGCGGCCCAGCGGAACGAAGCGGTTGGCGGTGCTCACGCCTCGGTCCTCGAAGCGCTTCTCGACGACGTCGCCAAAGATGTCGATGACGCGGAAGACCAGCCAGGTGAGGGCCATCACGGCGAGGGCCGACGCCATCCCGGTGACCACGCGTCGCACCGGAACCGCCAGGCCCAGCGGAAGGGTTCCGAGATGAAAGGCGAGGACGCCGATCACTAGGTGCAGCGGCCCCATCACCGCTGCCAACAGGCGATCGTCGAAGTCGGTCTGGGAGCGCTCCACCAGCGGGCGGCCCAGCGCGAGCACGGCGCTCGCCGTAAGCCACGAGGTCAGAAACGCGAGTACGATCACCGTCGCCAGGGCCAGCCACTGCCACAGGGCGATCGCAAAGAGGTTGGCCTCCAACATCCAGACCGGCAGCCAGGCTTCGAGCGGTCCAAAGCCGAACTCATCGTAGAGGGCCGGGATTCGCGCCACGGTGGCGGCAGAGATCTTCCAAATGAAGACGCCGTCACTGCGGGGCACCCGTTGGAGGAGGATGTCGACGGGCCCTGCCTCGGTCTGAATCGTCCCAACGCGGTCGCGGTAGGACGGGAGATCATCGCCCGGGTGTCCTTCGGGCTGTTGGCTCAGCCTCTCCATTTCGACCCACAGTTCCTGGTCGAGGACGAACTTGAGCCGGCGGGCCAGGACGGCTGCCCCCTCCTGCTGATTCGCATTGAGGCGCCGCAGATCGAGGTACTCGGTCGCCCTCGCGTAGTCTCCCTCCATGCATGCCGCCAGGAAACCGCGCATGGCGGACCGCGGCACGCCTCGGTTGTACTGATCCGCCGGCCCGGCCGGCTTCTCCAGCTCGGCAGCCGGCGGCGGCTGGGCGCTTGCAACGCTGCCGCCCGCGACGCAGGCGAGTACGCCGAGCCACACGCACAGCATCGCGTCGAGACGTAGACCTCTCTTCACCCTCATCGTCTGCCTCCTCGGCCCTTCGCTAGCTGCGCCTGCGCTGGAACTCCAGCCCGCGTCAAACGCCGGCGTCTAGCATAGACCCCTTTCAGGTTTGCGGAGCGAAAGCGAAAGCAAGCCAGGGCCAGTTCCCCGTTCAGCCCTCGATCAGAGCCGCAATCCCGTCGAATTGATCGTGAGCGTCTTGCTCACCAATCTCCATCAACCGGCATAGATACTCGCTCTGGAACATCAGCATGCTCAGCAGATCTTGACTGCCCTCCTCTCGTGTCCCGAGTCGGCGTGTCAGGAAGCGGAAGACCTTGGGCAGTCGGGGCTCGAATGCGCGCGCTTCGAGTCCCAGGTCGATGGAGGGACGGACGACGCAGATATCGATTTTTCGATAGCTGCTGGCGCGCCCGCCCGCAGCAGCGATCAGGCCGTTGACGCGTTCCATATGACTGGCGTCTTGATCAAGATTGTCTTGAAAGATCGCATTGTAGAGCACACCGAGTATCCGCGCGGGCGGCGGATATCCGGGTGAAACACTGACTCGTTTTCGCTTTCCGCTTTCCAGATGACGCGTCGAGAGGGCGAGAATGCGATCCGCTCCGAGATGAGTCGCTGGAGCGAGCGGTGAATGGAGACGGATACCGCCATCACCATACCAGCTGCCGTCCACTGTCACGGCCGGGAAAAACACCGGAATCGCGGCCGAGGCCATTACATGTTCGATCCGCAGATCGGTTTTGACACTGCGCCTTTTGGGTCGATCCCATTCGGTAATCTCGTCGCCTTCACAGAAGGTGACCGTTTCACCGTTGGAATAATCCGTTGCCGTCACTGCAACGGCACGCAAATCCCCTTCGAGATTTCGCTTCACGCCTTCCAAGGCGCCGTTCGTCGAGCCCAAGGCGCGATGCAGAAAAACGCCGAGTGGACTGGTATCCACGAGGCCACGTGGATTCGGGACGCTGCGCCAGCCTCCCAGAATTCCGAGTTGGAGCATCCAGCGAAAACCGCGGCCGCCCAACGAGAGGAGGTCGGTCTTGAAGATCTCGTCGACCTCGAGCTTGGACCACATCTCAGCCAGGGAATGGACCCTTTCACGAAGGTTCCCGGGGTGGTTCGCAAGGTAGACTGCATTGATCGCACCGGTCGATACACCGGTCAGTATGGAAACGCAAAGCTCGGGATAGCGTTTGGTGATCTCGCACAGGACGCCCACTTGATAGGCGCCGCGGGCGGCGCCACCACCCATCACAATCGCAAGATCTGCGTTCTTTTCAGAAGCCGTTTCGGACAATGGCGCACCCTTTCCGCAGCCTCAGCAAGAAAGCGCTCGAGGAGGAGGCTGCGGCCTCCCTCGCGGCTCCGATCGGGAAGCGATTCGTGGCTGCTACCATCACGCGACCTCGCGATCGAGGATCGGGCCGCTCAACTCGGTCGCTAGAGAGGGGGAGCAACTGATCCGTGACGGGTGACGAACCGCGCGGCGCTCGACGACGCGCCGACACTGTAACGGTCCTGATTGGCGCAGACGGAAAGAAGCAGCGCAAGGGGATTCGATCTCTGGCTGCGGATGAGAAGGACTGCCACCACTCCACAGAGAACAGCTTCCGCTGTGCTTGCTTCCGCTTCCACCAGTGGGGCTCCGGCTGGGACGCACAGAATGCCTCCCCCACCCTCTCGTGCCCCTGCGGTCGCATGCATCGCCGCGGAAAGGGAGGACCGCTAGACGGCTCCGAGTGGTACGACCACAACGGGCGACGGAAGCCCTGCCCGGGGCAAGAGGCGTGAGCGGCTCGAGCTTCGAGCCCACCGAACCCGCTTGGAGGCTCACGTCAGCGTGAAGTTTACGGGTTGCTCGACACACAGGATCCCGTCGTCGGAATCGATCAAGGTCGCGCACTCGTTGCAGTGGCTGCAGCCGTTCTTGTAACCGCTGTCGATCGCGGCGCGATCGGGCATGTCCGGGTCGTAGAGGAGTCCGCGCCCGAGCTGGATGAAGTCGAATCCCTCGGACATCACGGTCGCAATGCTTTCGCTCGTACAGACGCCCCCGATGTAACAGACGCCGCACTGGACGCGTTCACGAATCCGCTTCGCCTGCTCAAGGAAGTAATTCTCTTCGTAGGGGTAGTCCCGGAACAGCTTGGGACCCACCAGCTTCATTCCAATCTTCATGATGGGATTCTTCTCCTGCTTCAGGAGCCCCGGGAGCAGGCTGTCGCCGCGGAATAGCAGCATCGGATTCATGCTGCTCGTCCCGCCGCTACAAATGATGACGTCGATGCCACCCTTCTCGAGGAACGCAGCAATCTCGACGGCGTCGTCGTAGCTGGTTCCACCGCGAACACCGTCGCTCATGCTGATCTTGCCCAACAGCGGAAAGTCGTCGCCGACCGCGCGCCGGACGGCATCGAGGACTTCGAGTGCGAAGCGCATCCGGTTGCCGAGGGGCCCGCCGTATTCGTCCTTGCGCTGATTCGTACGCGGACTGATGAACTGGCTGATGGCATAGCCGTGGCCGAAGTGGATTTCGATGGCGTCGAAACCCACGGACTTCATGAAGTCCGCGGCCCGGCCGAAGACAGCGACCCGCTCGCGGATCTGGGGCTTGGTGAGGGCTCCCGCAAACGGCAGCCCATAGGTCAGACCCAGGGTGTTGATCGCGCGAGAGGCTCCCATGGGCCGTTTGCCCCGGAATTCGCGGTTCTTCGAGAAGTTTCCGCAGTGGCCGAGCTGGCCTGAGACCTTGGCACCGGTAGCGTGCATCGTGGCGATGAATCGCTCGAGGTCTTCGCGGATCCCCTCGTGCATGTAGAGCATGTGCTCATGGATGCGGCCGTCGGCCTCGGCCGCGCAGTAGGCGAGCGTCGTCATGCCCACCCCGCCCTCCCCGATCCGCTGATGAAGCCGCGTCAGCTCCGGGCTGATCCTGCCCCCTTTGCTCTTGCCCTCGAAGGTCGCTGCCTTGATCAGGCGGTTGCGCAGCGTGAGCCCGTTCAAGCGGGCTTCGGAAAAGCATTTCTGGAGCGGATCCGGCATCGGGCCCAAACGTACCACCCGACTTCGAAAGGATCGAAACCCTCCGAAAGGCCCTGGGATTCCAACCACTTCGGGCGACCGGGAGCTGCGGGCGACTTCACGAACGTGCAATTTCCTGCGCAGCGCGCTGAAAACGCTCAAGGAATTCTCTGACTGCGCCGAAGTCTGGATCTCCACCAGGAGGAGAGATCCATGGCGATTCGCCCGCTCGTGTTCGGGGTTCTGATGCGTGAAAAGGGCCGCAGCATCCGGGTGCGATCCACAGGCCAAGGGGGCTACGTCGTGGAGGACAGCCGCGCTGGGAAGACGAAGCGCATCCGCAGCCACCGCTCTCTCGAGAACGCCTTGCGCGACCTGGCCTGTAGCTGGCGTCATCGCCTGCACTGAGACCGCGCAGTCCATGATCCACTCGGCCCTGTTTGGTGGCGGCGGACGAAAACGACGAACTTCGTGGCCGAGAGCGACCCCTTCGATGCCGACTGCCAGCGCAAGATCCTGCGCGAGCACACGCCGGCTCCGACGGCGCTGACGCTCGCCTAGGCGTCCTGGAGCGCCTCCCAGCAACCGGCGTTCACGAGCACCGGATCGATGGAGGACACGTCCTCGATCTCGCGGTAGCGCTTGCGCAGCGCGGTCAGCGATTTGGCGTGGTATTTCTGGGGCTTCTGGGTCCATGTCTTGCCCGCCAGCTCGACCGTGAATTCTTCGGCGCCGGAATCGATGGCTCGCTTGTTCGCCATCGACCACGGCAGGAAGCGGGCCCCGACCTGCTCGATCAGGAACGGCTCGAGCGTGCCCGCGAGCGTCTTCCAGCTCTCGAATTTGCCTTCAGCCTTGGGATCGAGCATGCGCTCCACCCAGGCCACGACCTTGGGGGCCCGTTCGTTGAGGATCGCACCGGCGGTCGGGTCGGTCCAAGCGTTGTAGATCTGGCCCCAGATGCCGAAGTCGCCAAAGGCCGGTCGGGCGCCGAACAGAAAGGGCCGATCCGCCAGGTGGGTCTCGAGCCGCGCCACAGCCTCCTTGAAGGACTGCTCGATCTGGGGCGCCGTCTGCTGGCTCGAACCCACGAACCAGGCGCGACCCGTCATGCGGTTCTTGACCTGACCCGCCATCGCCTCGTACTGCTCGTCGCTGAGATCCGGGGACATGCCCCGGACGATCCGATCAGCCGCCGCAGCCTGATCGGCCTCGCGCGCCCAGCGGTAGTGGAACATCCACTTGTTGCCCCACTCGTCGCCGAATTCTTCGAGCAGACACGAGATGAACCAGGCGGCCGGATCTTCGGGATGGATCGACGGCTCCGGGTGCCTCGCCTCCATGCGTTCGATGATCGGCGTCGAATCCTGGATCCCTTCGTCTTCGGGCGTCACCAGCAACGGAACCAGCGGCAGCTTCGCGTACTTCTGGAACTCCGCCATGTTGTCCGCGGAGCGCGGAATCCACTCGTGGG
>SMWR01000052.1 GCA_004356735.1 Deltaproteobacteria bacterium | reverse complement strand
CTGCCAAGGGCAGACGGCTTGCGGTCGGCGGACGCGGACCGCGGGGGAGTTGGGCTGGTTGCGGGACGTGCGCGATGGGCGATTCTAGGGTGGCCCCCTGAACGACTGACCCGTCCTCCGCGGGAGTTCCATGCGGATTCTGGGCATCGATCCCGGTTCGAACGCCACCGGCTTCGGCGTGGTGGAGCACTTCGCCGGCTCGGTGAGGCACGTGGCCCACGGTGTGCTGCGCCCTCCCCGGGGTGGAGAGCTGGCCGCGCGGCTCGAGTACCTGCATCGCAGCATTGCAGAAGTGGTGGCCGAGCACCGCCCCGATGTCGCGGCCATCGAGCAGGTCTTCGTGGCGACGAACCCGCGCTCGGCCTTGGTGCTCGGACAGGCACGCGGTGCGCTGCTGTCGGCGCTCGCTGCCGCCGGACTGACGATTCGAGAGTATTCGCCCTCCCAGATCAAGCAGGCGGTGACGGGCGATGGCCACGCCTCGAAACGCCAGGTTCAGACCATGGTCCGCCGGCAGCTTTCACTCGAACATGCACCCGCCAGCGATGCTGCAGACGCGCTGGCGGCGGCCATTCGCCACGCCCACGCCGGGCGCCTGGAGGCGGTGGGCGTGATCCCGCGTGGCTCCCGTCGACGCCGGCTCGGAGGCTTCGTCGTGAACGTCAGGCCCAGCCGGTGATTGCCCGCATCGAAGGACTGCTGCTCGAGCAGAGCCCCACGCGCATCGTGGTCGACGTGCGTGGGGTCGGATACGAGGTGCACATTCCCTTGTCGACCTTCACCGAGCTACCGGAACTCGGTCAGACGGTGGTCTTGCACATCTACACCTGGGTGAACGAGGGGGCGCTCCATCTCTACGGATTCCACTCGATGAGTGAACGTGTCGCCTTCGAGCTCCTGCTCAAGGCGAATCGCGTCGGGCCCAAGCTCGCCCAGACGGTTCTCTCGGGCACCTCTCCGGCCGAACTCCTCGACGCAATTCGCGGCCGGGACGTGATGGCCCTGCGCGCCATACCGGGCGTTGGCTCCAAGATGGCCGAGCGGATCCTGCTCGATCTGCGTGATCGCATCGAGGCGCTGGCCGCCAGCGTGCCCCAGGGCGATCAGGCCACCCAGGTGGCCGAGACGTCGTTGTCCGCACGCGACCAGACCCTGTCCGCGCTGAGGAACCTCGGCTACTCCCAGGTCGAGGCCGAGCGTGTGCTGGTCGAAGCCGAGAAGGAAGCCGGTTCCAACGCGACGCTCGAATCCCTGGTGCGGGCCTCGCTCAAGAGACTTGGACGAGCGAAATGACCGATTCCCGTTCGCAGCTCGATGGCGCAGCCCTTCCGGATGAGGAGCGTGTGGACGAAACCCTGCGTCCGCGCAGCCTGGCCGAAATGGTCGGACAGAATCGCTTGCGCGAGAACCTGGCCGTGTTCATCCAGGCTGCCCGGGAGCGCAACGAATCTCTCGACCACCTGCTGTTCCACGGGCCACCGGGATTGGGCAAGACCTTGTTGGCCCACGTCGTCGCCCACGAGATGGGCGCGAACCTGCGCGTCACCAGCGGGCCCGCCATCGAGCGGGCCGGCGACCTGGCGGCCCTGCTGTCCAATCTCGAATCCGGCGACGTTCTCTTCATCGACGAGATCCACCGCCTTCCGGCCGCGGTGGAAGAGATCCTGTACCCGGCGATGGAGGACTACCAGCTGGACATCCTCGTCGGTCAGGGGCCTGGGGCGCAGTCGATGCGTTTCGACCTGCCGCATTTCACACTGATCGGAGCGACGACGCGGCCCGGGCTCCTCACGTCGCCCCTTCGCGATCGCTTTGGCTGGGTCGCGAGGCTCGAGTACTACCCGCCGGAAGATCTCGAGCGGATCCTCGAGCGTTCGGCCGGTCTGCTGGACGTGGGGTTGGACTCCGAAGCCTGCGGGGAGATGGCGCGCCGGGCCCGAGGCACCCCGCGGATCGCGAACCGCCTGCTGCGGCGGGTCCGCGACTTCGCCCAGGTCGATGGGGGACCCGGAGCGCGGCTGAGCCGTGACGTGACCCGCTTCGCGCTGGAACGGCTGGACGTGGATGAAGCGGGCCTCGACCGTCTCGACCGGGCGCTGATGATGGCGCTGTTCGAGCGCTTCGACGGAGGCCCTGCTGGGCTCGAGACGCTGGCCGCGGCCGTGGGCGAGGACAAGGGCACCCTGGAGGATCTGGTGGAGCCCTATCTGATTTACCAGGGCTACCTGGCCCGCACACCCCGGGGGCGGGTTGCCACCCCCCGTGCTCGCAAGCACTTCGACGTCGCCCCGTCTGGCCAGCAGGGAAAGCTGCTATAGGCGGCTGCGGCCGTCGGATCGAAGCTTTCCCAGCTGCATCGACGGCTTGTGCCGGCTCTTGCCGGCGAGTTGCCGGCCGCACTGGATTGCTGCTGACTCAAACAGGCAATGCCCCGTGCCGATAGGGAAAAGTCGAGCAACGGGGGAGTGCGTGTCGGTTCTGGGAGCCATCGGGAAGTGGATGGGGATTGCCTTGGGGGCGCTGCTGATCCTCGTCGGCCTGCCGATCCTGGCCATCGGCATGTTGCCTGGCGACGAATTCCTGGTGTCACTCCGCGAGCTCATCGTCGAGGCGTCTTATGTCTTGACGAGCTTCGATCAGTTGGGGGTTCCCGTTGATCTTCCCGAGATCGTCGACGGCGCCTTCGACAACCCGATCGCCGTTTACGGTATTGCACCGGTGGGTCTGATTCTCGTGGTCGGATTGCTGTTGACGGGCCGCACGCCAAAGATTTCGAAGCATGAGGAATTCGACGAAGACGGCTATCTCGTGAATGACTACGTGGTCCCGGTCGACAAGAAGGTCCAGCGCAAGGCCAGGAAACAGGCGTCGGCCATCGCCAAGGCCGGTAGCGACTTGGAGGCGGCCGAGGTCTGCTTCGAGAGCGGCCTGTTCGATGAGGCCGCCAGTTACTTCATCAAGGCCAGCGAGCTGATCCGTGCGGCCGAGATCCGGCACGACCAGAAACGTCTCATCGAGAGCGCCGAGCTCTACATGGAAGCCGGCAGCTACGACACGGCCGGGTCGATCTTCGCCGGCCTCGAGGAGTGGTTGCGTTCGGGCGAGGCCTATCTCAAGTCGGGAAACAAGAGTGTGGCTGCTGAGATGTTCGAGAGCGCCGGCGAGTGGCGACAGGCGGCAGACTGCTACGAGAGCGCCGATTTTTCCCGTCACGCGGCCAAGGCGTACGTGAAGTGCGCCCAGTGGAAGAAGGCTGCCGTTTGCCTCGAGCAGGTGATCACCGAGGGCATGACGGGAGCCGCGGCGAGCGACCCCAGGAATCGTGCCGAGAACACGAAGCTGGTCCGGATGGCGGGCGACCTGTACCAGCGCGCTGGTGACGAGCAGAAGGCCATGTTGATCTTCGAACGGGGCGAGTGCTGGGTCGCTGCCGCTGAGATCGCCGTGCGCCTCGAGGAAAACGAACACGCGGTCGAGCTCTTCGTCAAGGCCCAAGAAATTCCGCGTGCCGCCGATGTGCTGAAGCTCATGGGACAGGACGAGGAAGCGCTCCGCATCCTTGCCGAGTACCACCGCGACCGCGGCGAAGATGAGGAAGCCGCCAAACATTTCGAGGCGGCGGGTGAATGGATGGCCGCCGGTGACCTCTATCGTCTGCTGGAACAGCATCTGAAGGCGGCCGATTGCTACGAGCGCTTCGGTGAATACGCCCAGGCCGCCGAAATGTTCAGCCAGGCGGACCTGCGAGACCGCGCCGCCGAGAACTACGAGAAGGCGGCTTGTCACGCCGAAGCCGCCGAGTGCTACTCGCTGATCGGAAATTCCGCAAAGGAAGCCGAGATGCTGGCCAAGTCCGGTGAGCATCTGCGTTCCGGCGCACTCCTGCACGAGCAGGGCGAGGACGATGGGGCCATCAAGGTGCTCCAGCAGATCCCGCCCGAGCACGCAGACTTCTGCCCGGCTTCGGCCATCCTGGGAGAAATCTTCCGCCAGCGCGGCATGATGTCCCTGGCCTTGAAGAAGCTGATCCACGCGGTGGGCAACAATGATCTGACCCGCGAGAACATCCAGGCCTTCTACGGATTGGCCACGGTATACGAGGCCAACAAGGACGTGGAGGACGCCCTCGAACTCTATGAGAAGATCCAGGTGTTTGACTACGGCCACCGCGACGTCGATGAGCGGATGGCCCGCTGCAAGCAGATGCTCGAGCAGCAGGCGTCGAAGCAGAATGCGGCCCAATCGTCACCGTTTTCCGGGTCCCAGGCCGACGGTCGTTACGCCATCACCGGCAAGCTGGGCCGCGGCGGCATGGGCATCGTCTACAAGGCCCGGGACACCGTGCTCGATCGCACCGTGGCGTTCAAGGTCCTACCGGACGCGTTCCAGGAGAATCCCCAGGCGCTCAAGAACTTCCTGCGCGAAGCGAAGAGCGCGGCCCAGCTCAATCATCCGAATATCGTGACGGTGTACGACGCCGGCGAGCAGAACGGCGTGTATTACATCGCGATGGAGTATGTGGACGGCAACACGTTGAAGGAGATCGTGAAGGCCAAGGGGCACATTTCACCCGGTGGCATCCTTCACGTGCTGGCTCAGATGTGTGAAGGACTGGCCTTCGCACACGAGAAGAAGATCGTCCACCGCGATATCAAGACGGCCAACACCATGTGGACTCGTGATCGCCAGGCCAAGATCATGGACTTTGGTCTCGCGAAGGTGATCGAGGAAGTGCGCAACCACACGACCGTCGTGTCCGGTACACCGTACTACATGAGCCCCGAGCAGACCCTGGGCAAGAACGTCGATCACCGCACCGACATCTACTCCCTCGGCGTGACGATCTTCGAGTTGGCGACCGGGACGCTGCCTTTCCGGGAAGGCAATCTACCGTACCATCACGTTCACACGCCGCCGCCCAGCCCCACCGAGTTCGTGTCGGATCTGCCGCCCCTGATCGTGCACGTGATCGAGAAATGTCTCCGGAAGAAGCCCGACGATCGCTACCAGAGCACGCGCGAGATCCTGACAGAGATCAAGTCGGCGATGAAGTCGTAGGCGGGAGCCGGCGCCGGCCGCGGCTTTCCGGCGCGGTGCCGCGTTCGCTCCATCCCCGCACCAGACCCCACCCAGCGTGGAATTGCAGATGGATCGTCAAGAGGACGTTGGGCCGGGCGCGGCCTCCCGAGACCTGCTAATCCCTGAGGCGGTCTGGTATTTCAGGGGGGAATGTGCGGAGACAGCGGACCATCGCTGAGAAGGTTTCGTGCACGGGCGTCGGCCTTCACAGCGGCGCGCCCGTTCAGCTCACGCTGCTGCCTGCCCGCACTGGCACCGGCATCGTCGCGGTGCGAAACGACGGCGACCGTCCGGTGGAGATCCCGTGCCATTCGCAGGCCGTACAGTCCACCAGCTTCGCGACTACCCTCGGTCACGACGGGGCGACGGTATTCACGGTCGAGCATCTATTGGCCGCCTGTTTCGGGCTCGGCATCGACAACGTCCGCGTCGTGGTCGACGGACCGGAGCTTCCGGTGATGGACGGGAGTGCGGCCTCATTCGTCTATCTGCTCCGTTCGGCTGGATTCTTCGAGCAGCGCGATCCGCGCAGTGTGCTCCGCATCCGCCGACCCGTTGAAGTGCGCGATGGCGAGCGCTGGATCCGCGTGGAGCCCGCGCGGCGCTTCCGAGTCAGCTACGCAATCGATTTCGATCACCCGGCCGTGGGGCGCCAGACATTCGAGGTCGATGGGCTCGACCCAGACCATTTCGAACGGGAGCTTGCCGGCGCACGCACCTTCGCCTTCCTTCGCGACGTCCAGGGCCTCTGGGATGCGGGGCTCGCGAAGGGTGGAAACCTGGAGAACACCATCGTTCTCGATGACGACAAGCCCTTGAACCCCGAGGGTCTGCGTTGGCCCGACGAGTTCGTGCGCCACAAGGTACTCGATCTCTATGGTGATCTGGCGCTGCTGGGCCTGCCGATCGAGGGACACATCCACGTGGAGCGTGGCGGGCACACCCTGCATCAGAAGCTGGTGTCTGCGATTCTCCGCGACCGTGAAGCCTGGTACATCCATGGCGCCGAGCGAAGCGTGGAGTCGTCCTTTGAGCTGCGCCGCCTGCTGGTTCCGGCCTGAGACCCTCTCAGGCGAGCGTATCGAGTTCCCGGGCGAGGTTCACGCTGTTCGGGCGGTCCGTGAACTCGATTCCCATTCCCGGTGCGTAGCTGCCGCGATCGGTCGAACGTCGCGACCACACGACTCGGCCTTCGATCTCGTGGGTCCGGGTGCTTCCGGGCAGCGTGAAGCGCATCTTCAGGTGCGTCCCCTCGATCAGGGGCGATTCAGTCTCGATGAACAGTCCGCCAGCACCCAACGTCGTTGCCGGGTCGCAGGCCAGGCCGCCATCGGATACGTACTCGACCATCACACGAAGGGTTCGACGTCGATAGAGCCGTTGCGGCCGTTCGTTGATTCGGGTCATCGCGTCAGACCTCCATGAGCCATGCGCGCACCACCCGGCGGATCAACGCGCGTGCTTCGGGGCAGCCATCGATCAGGGCGGTCAGGTCCGCCGTCTCGCCGATCTCGGCCGGGATACACTCGGACGCATCGCAGACGAAGGCCAGCAGCGCGGTTCGCAGGGTTCCGGCGCCCTCGTCGAGCGCTGTCGCGGCAGCAAGCGAGCGCAGGTCGCAGCGCCAGGCATCGATGTCGAGCGCGGCCACGCTCTCGATCGATGTCTCCCCGAGAGCCCGGCGCACGCGGCGTCGGGCCATGCGTCCCATGGACTCGGACAGTGCGTTCAGGGTGGTACCCCTCACGTGTACTTCATCGGGCTCCAGAGCCACGGTGGCGATGCAGGTAAAGAGATCGGTCAGCTCCGCGTTGGAGAGGGGCAGGAGCACGGCAGACGTCAGACGGCTTTCAGCGGCCAGCTGCGCGCTCCGGAAGCGGGCCAGGGCATCGGCCCCTTCAGGCGTAGGAGGCGTTCCGGGCGAGCCCAGCGCGTCACCAATCTCCCGCGATGTCTTCTGGATGGCCAGCCGGAGTCGCTCGCAGAGAGGTTCGACGAGCGCGCCATCGGCCGCGTAGCGGATTGCGGGTTGCTCCGGCACCGCCTGGACTTCGGATCCACTGGCGACGCCCATGGCTCGCAAGAGCGCCCGGCCATCGGTCGCGGCCTTGTCCCGGCCACGGTTCTCAGCGATGCGGATGACGGCGCGAAGCGAGGGAACGTGGATGGGATCGCGATCGAGCGCGTTGCAATAGTGGGCGAGGGCTTCGCGCCAGTCGTCGGGGCGGTAGCTCAACAGCTGGGCCAGAGTCGTTCGGAATTCGACGTGCTCGGGCTGTAGCTTCACGGCCTTGCGATACGCGTCGATGGCTTCGTCGACTTCTTCCAGGGGGCCGGCGAGCAGTCGTCCGAGTTGATGGTAGACCTCGGCGAGTCCGGCTGTGTCGCCGCCCGGGTGCCGCCGCAAGAATGCGTCGAGGGCGTCGGCCGCCTCACGCCAGTCTCCCGTTGCCCGAAGCAGGCGCGCGTGCGACACGATGGCGTCAACGCAGGTCGGATCCGCCGCGGCTGCAGCCTCGTAGGCATCCAGGGCCTGTCTGTCGTCGCCCTTGTGTTCCCAGGCACGACCGCAGATCAACGCCAGGGCGCCGCGCGGTTCGCTCTCTTTGAGACCCATCAGGCCCTGCGTTGCGATCTCGAGAGCCTCTTCGATCCGGTCCTGATCCCACAGAAGCGAAGTGAGGTGGACCCAGGCGTCGGGCTGTCTGATGTCGGATTCGAGAGCGTCTCGCAGATGTCGTTCGGCAGCCACGTTCAGGCCACCCACCTCGATCTCCCATTTCGCGGCCTCGATCAGATGGCGCGCACGTTGTCCCGGATCGCTGACGGTTTCGGCCCAGCGTTCCAGGGCCGAGACGCCGGCGTCGAGTCGTTCCTCCCGGAGGTGCAGGGAGACGCACAGCTCGTGCGCTTGCTCGAGCCTGGGGTTCGCGGCCAGGGCGGCCTCGCAGGCCTGGAGGGCCTCGTCCCGGTGGCCGCCGTGATCGAGGCAGCGCGCTAGCAGCGCCTGGTGCAGGGCCTGTTCGCTGGGGCTGGAATAGGGAGTACTGAGTGCGAGTCGTGCCTCGAGCGCGCTGCGGGCAGCGCCCCAGTCACCGAGCGCAGACAATGTCTCGCCGAGACCGGCCAGGGCTTCGGCGCTGTCGCTCGAATGGTCGCGTGCGGCGCTGAAGAAGCGCACGGCTTCTTCCAGACGCTGGCGAGTACGGGCAGCGCGACCTCCGACCAGGGCGACCTCGACGGCCTGTTCGTTTGCGGTCTCGGTTTCGTCGCCCAGCAGATCGAGGCTTCGGGCGGCCGCAGTCTCGGCTTCTTCGTAGGCGCCGCGGCGATCGGCGAGCAGGGCGATCTCGGTCTGGACGGCCGCCGACGCCGGGTCGGCTGCGGCGGCGCGTCGCAGCAGTTCTGCCGCCGCCTCCGTGTCGTCGTCCACGCGGAGGCGAGCGGCGAGCACGAGTCGGCTGGCAGCCTGACCGTCCTCTGTCAGTTCCGAGGCACGCACGAGTGCCTCGGCGGCGCCGAGCGGGTCGCCCGTCGCTTCTCGCAGGCGGGCACAGGCGTCCCAGGCCGGCCCGTAGCGGACGTCCATGGCGGTGGCTCGTTCGGCGCGGTGCTGGGCCGGGGCGAGTTTCCCCAGTACTTCGAGGGTTTCGGCCAACCGCAGGTGGTCGGCGGCGCGCGCCTGGGTTTCAGGGTCGTCGCACCAGCTGGCGAAGACCTGGGCGAATTCGTCGATCTCGCCGCACAGCCGGTGGAGATCGGCAAGCTCCAAGCGGCGCTTGGGCGGGAGCGTGCCGAGGTCGGCAGCGGCCTTGAAGGCGCGCCGGGCGCGGACGGTTTCGCGGGTCTGGTCTCTGGCGATCTCGCCCGCGCGCAGCCAGGCTTCCTGACGGCGTTCGGGCTCGCGATCGCCGAGCATCTCCACTTCGCTCTCGTAGAGATCCAGCGCGCCGCGCCAGTCCTCCATGGCCTCCAGCAGTCGCTCAAGGGATCGATGGGCCTCGAAGTCTTCCGGATTCGCTTCCAGGGCCGCCGCGTAGGAGCGGCTCGCCCGGGTCGTCGAATGGAGATGCTTCCAGCAGATGTCGCCCAGGCGTCGGAGCAAGGCGGAGCGCTCGGCTGCGTTGCGACATTCTGTGCGCTCCAGCTCCGATTCGAGGCTGCGTGCGACCTCGTTCCAGTTGCCGAGCCGCTGAGCAACGCCGCGTATGCCGCGCAGGGCCAGCAACGACGTCGCGTCGATCTCGAGCACATGCGCGTAGGCCGAGCCGGCGGCCTTGACCATGTAGAGTTTCTCCTCGCGCAGTCGCGCCAGCTCGAGCCAGCCGCCAGCGTCGTCCGGGTGACGGTCGAGCCGTGCGGTCAGTCGTCGCTCCAACTCGACCCAGCTCGCGGCCGCCCGCAGACTGTCGAGCAGCTGCAGCTCGAGGTCGCCCACGGAGCTGAAGAGATCGGGGGATTCGTCGGCCAGGCGTCGGAGGTGTTCGAGCGCGGCGCCTCGGCGGCCGATCCGCCGATAGGTCTGGGCCAGCTCCCGGCGAATCGCAAAGCGGCGCTCGTCAAAGACGCGCTCCTCGGGCGAAATGGCGGCGAGTTCGGCCTCGGCACAACGGGCCCAGCTGTCGATCGGGCCCGTCTGCAGCAGCGCTTCGCCCAGGGTCTTCAACAACTCGGGATACAGGGCGCTCTGCTTTGGGGTCTCGGAGACGGCGCGAATGAGATGCTGGGCGGCGCGTCCGGGATCCTTCAACGTCCCCGTGTACAACGACGCGACCTCACAGATCAGCGAAGCGCGATCGCGATCTTCCGAGACTTCGATCAGGGCTTCCAGGACCCTTGCTCGCTCGGGATCTCGTCCCAGGCTCCGATGCAGCCGGTCGAGGTGACGCAGGATTTCAACGTCGTCGGATGCGATGGCGCGCGCTTCCTCCAGGGCGCCTACAGCGCGACCCGGGGATTCCAGCTCCTCTTCGAAGATTCGTGCGCGCTCGATCTGAAGGTCGCGCCTTGTCTCGGCATCGTCACAATATTGGATGCGCTGCTCGATCGCGCGGAGTCTCGGGATCGACCGGCCCGCCAGCTTATGGACCTCGGCGATGCGGGCGAGAACATCTCCGTCGTTGGGGCGCTCGTGCTGGAGGCGCTCGAGCCAGGGGCGAGCCGCTTCGGGAGAGAGCTCGCGCCAGGCGATGTCGACGGCGCGCTCGAAGATGACGGCGCGCTCCTGCGGCTCGGAGTTGCAGGCCTGCTGGTAGAGACAGTCGAGCATGCCCTCCCACTCGCCCAGGCTTTCCAGCAGGGCGCCAAGCTCTCGACGAATCGTGTTTTGGGTCGGATCGAGGGCAAGAGCTTCGCGAAAGTCCGCCGCCGCCTCGATGGCACGGTCGGGGTTCTTGACCTGGAGTCGCGCCCGGCGCGTCAGCAGCGCGGACCGGACCGACGGCGGCTGGGGCCGCGAGAGGGCGTCGCCGAGCAGCTCCGATGTCACTTCCAGCAAGCCGAGCCGTTCGGCGATCTCGAGACCGGCGTCTAGGGCTTCCACCTGGCCGGGGTCGATGTGGACGACGCGGCGCAGGTGGAGCAGAGCGTCGGCGGGCCGATCCAGGGGACCGTTCAGCAGCGTCGCCAGCTCCAATCGCGGCGGGATTTCATCCGGGCCCGCGAGCCCGGAAATCTCCGCATCGAGCAGATGCGTCAGGGGCTCGGCCTCCCCAAGCCGGCGGTAGAGGTCGCGCAGGGCGGCGCTGGCGGGGTGGTCCTCCGGTTGATCGACGAGAACCTTCCGGTAGGCCTCCGTTGCCTCCCGGTCCATTCCGCGATCCCGCAGCGTGTCGCCGAGCCGCGCGTTCCAGCTGGCGCGCTCAGGACCGGCTTCGCATTCGTCCGCCGCCTGCTGGCACAGAGAGCTCAGGTCCTCGGGGTAGCCGGCACGCTGGTAGAGGTCGGCGAGGGGCTCGGCAACGACGCCGCGCGGGCCGATTTCTCCCAGTCCCGGTTCGAGGACGGCGATTGCACCGTCCGGATCGTCGAGTTGCGAGGCTCGCAGGCCGGCGATCCGGACACGCAGCGAGATCCGCCGGGCCGCCCACTCGCCGGCTTTGTCCCGCGGCAGCGCATCGAGGCATTCGAGCCGTCCTTCGAGGATGAGTGCCACGTCTTCGATTCGACCGTCGCGTTGCGCGGCTTCGATCAGGAAGTCCCCGGCCGCGGCATGGCCCGGGTCGAGCTCGATCAGGCGCGCGTAGTGTTTGCGGGCGCGTTCAGCGTCTTCCAACGCGCCGACGCATAGCTGGGCGACCTGGCTGCGGATCGCGAGTTCGCGGTCGGACACTTCGCCGGTTGCGAGCTCTGCTTCCAACACCCGCGCCAGATCTTTTTCGCGGTTCATCGCCTCGTAGAGGTGTGCGAGCGCCTGCCAGAGATCGACCCGCATGGGGAACGTGGCCGCGGCCGCTTCGTAGTGCTCGGCCGCAGCCGGGCCGTCGTGGAGACGATCGCGACAGAGCTGTCCGAGTCGCACGTGCAGCGGCCCCGCCGCTGCCTCGGAGCGCGATTCGAGCAGCTTGGACCAGTGTTGGCGCAGCCCGGCCCAGTCGTGGCAGCGTTCGAGCAGGATCTCGAGACGCTGACCGGCCTTCGCGCATTCGTCTCCGGTCTGGGCCTGGACCGACAGTCGGCGATAGACCTCGATGGCCTCGTCGGTTCGATCGAGCGCCTCTTCCAGGATGATGGCGCGCTCGAGAGCCAGGCGGTCACGCGTCGCGGGCTCGACGTGGCGTTCGATCTCTTCGGCCAGGTAGACGACCAGTCCGGCTGCGTCGCCCGATGCCCGCAGTCCCCGCCCGAGTCCTTCGCGAGCTTCATCGCAATCTGAATTCTCTGCGAGGATCGAGCGGTAGGCTTCGACCGCTTCCTCGAAGCGGCTCAAGTGTTCGAGCACGACTCCGGCCCGGCGAAGACGGAGCGCGCGCGCGGCTTCGCCTGCTTGGGGCATCGAGTCGATGCGGCGTTCGAGGCGCTCGACCAGCTCTTCGAAGCGTCCGGCTCGTTCGAGGAGTGGCTCGAGACGCGTCTCCGCTTCTTGGGCTGCTCCGTCGATCTCGGACAGACGCACGAGTGCGTCGATGGCACCCGGGAGATCTCCCAGCCGTTCTTCGAGCAACCTGGACAGATCGTCCAGCGATGCGGCGCGACGATCCTCGGGCAGCAACTCCGTGAG